>NZ_FOWB01000033.1:0-2512 GCF_900115355.1 Pseudobutyrivibrio sp. JW11
CATACCTTACCGATAGAATTGTAAAACTTTGTAAGAACACCTACTAATAAATATGGGCGACTACACATTTAGATAATCCAAAATCTGTGACGTACTTGCAGGTGGTAGCAGGCGGGTGTGCCGGGGGCCGGGGTAGGTTGCCTTGTTTGCCTATGCCGGGAGGGCATGGCGGCCGGGTGTACACCTAGGCCTGGAGGGCCTGTTCGATGCCTAGGGCAAGTTGGTCGGCGCAGCTGGTGCCTTTGAAGCCGCAGAGGTTGCCCTTGAGAATTTCTACGGTGTGGGCTGCATCGGCGCCCTCAAGGAGTTTGCTGATGGCGAGTGTGTTGCCTGCGCATCCTCCGGTGAATTTTACGTTGTGAAGCTTGCCGTCCTCAATTTCGAAGTCGATTTTGCGGGCGCAAACTCCCTTTGGTGTGTAGCTGTATTTTTCCATTTAAACTCCTTTTCGCTCTGCCAGTGAGCGTATTACATTGTGTCTATTGAATTTAGCATGTCTAGGTTTTTGACTTCCGTTTCTGTAAATACATCCTCAGAAAAATCTGCAGGCATTACAGATGGAGAGTACCAAACCTGACCCATGAAATAATTCATTATTTCTGAATCTCTGAAACTATAACCGTGACGGGCATAGATTTCATTTTTTGCGATGTGTATAACCTCCGCAGGTACATTTTCAAAATCTGCAGTGGTGTAAACTGTTGTGTCTGTGTTGAATAAGTATGTGCAGTAGCAAGCATCACCGGTGACACCACGTGATGTTTCCCAGTAGCTCGATACTGTAGGCCAGTATTTGTTGTCTGTAAGGTATTGGCTGCGTTCGGATATTGCCGCAGAAATTTCCTCTGACGACCAGTCTTTGATGGTGTCAACGTATTCGCCAGGATCTACAACTGTGATAACAGAATTATCTTCCACAGCCTCCTCTGAGGATTCTGTGGATTCTGCTGTGTCGGTTGTTTCTACAACTTCTTCCTGGGCTACTGCATTTTCCTCGCTCACTGTAAGTTTTTTATCCTTCTTGTGAAGGGCATTATAAGAAAAACAGCCTGCAAGTAGACCTACCACTATACATACTACGATTTCAATTGTCCATCGACGAACATTTTTGTTGTTATAAAGCTTAACTATAAGCTTACGCAAATCATCAAAACGTGAAAACATTCCTTCCATAGCTACTCTTCCCTTTTCCATTTTTCTTTAGAGTATACCATATTTTGACGAATTTGTTACATTATATTGCATTTTTGTTACATTGTTCGCTCAATTTCGTTTCTTGTAGCATTTACGCTACCTTGAGCCATTTGCTTGCTGCCGCCACCTTTGGCTCCTAAAAGCTCTCGCATTCCTGCTGCAATTGCTGCGCAGTCCCTAGTCTTGCTTCCAATTACAAAGTTGTAGCCATCATCGTCATTTCCTGAGAATATGCAGCACAAGCCATCATGCTTTTCAACTAAAGCGTTGACTCCATCTCGCATTATCTTTGCATCTAAATCTTCAGAGAAGATTGTGATATCAGGAATATCAGATTGATAGCTTTCTATTTGATTCATCAGTATTCCTGATTTGATATCGCTTATACGATATTTTAACTGCTTGCCTTCATCCATCAATGAAATGATCTTATCTGGCACTTCATCCTCTTTGCAGCTCAATGTGCGGTACGCTTTAGCCAGCAATTTCATACGACGATTGTAGTCGTCTAAGGCTCTTAATCCACAAAGGATATAGATTCTTGTTCCGCCTTTGTATTTCTCGTATGATACCACTTTTAACATGCCTACCTGGCCAGTGCTTTTAACATGTGGTGCACAGCAGGCACATAGATCAACTCCTTCGATTTCCACCAATCGAACTGGGCCATCAATTTCTTTTTTACTTCTGTAGGCTATTGCTCCAAGCAATTCCTGCTGTGGATAATATGCTTTGACAGCCACATCTGCGGCAATGATTTCATTTGCCTTTCTTTCGATATGCTCAACCATATCCTCTGAAAGCTCTATATTCAGATCAAGTGTGACCGTGTTGTCGCTAAGGTGGAATCCAACATTTTCAGCACCATATTCATTATGAGCAAGTCCTGTAAAAATATGCTCTCCTGTATGCTGCTGCATATTTGAAAAACGATGGTCCCAATCAATCACACCATGAACTTCCTCACCAATCAGGAAGCCCCCTTTGCAGTAGTGGTAAACTGTATCACCCTCGATTTGCACATCCACCACCTGATGCTCATCTAAATGGCCTATATCGCTGGTCTGTCCTCCCTGCTCAGGGAAAAATAATGACTTATCCAGTACCACCTTGTAAAGCTTTTGATCATCGATTATGGCTTCATCACAAGATATTACTTTTCCATTAAACTCTTTTGCAAATGCATCTTCATCATAAAGTGCTATTGTTTTCATATATATTCACCCTCGTATAATATTTTAGATACATTAAATGTACCTTGATAACTTAATAAATATCTGTTCAATAGGCTTAGTTAAGCCCATGATATAATTGTCCC
>NZ_FOWB01000010.1:0-106306 GCF_900115355.1 Pseudobutyrivibrio sp. JW11
TTTTGGATGAAGGATTTGAGGATAGTATAACAATCATGGCATTGCCTTCAAAATATCGTATCTCTTTAAGAACAAGTAACATCATCGAACGAGAAAACAGAGAAATAAGACGACGTGAAAAAGTAATACAAATCTTTCCTAACAGCGAATCAATCATTCGACTTATTGGAGCAATCCTCTACGATGATCACAATGACTGGAGCGTAGCTCAGAGGCTTTTTGACATGCAGGAGTACTACGATAACCTCAATAAAATACAAAAGGAGCTCATAAAAATGAGAGTGGCCTGAGGAATACTATTTTAACTGAAAGATGAATTTACACACAAATATGGACTTGACTTAGGATTTTGAAAATAGAATCAAAAAAGGAGTTCTTGAGTGATATTTCTTGCCTGAACAGACACAAAATGACATAATGTGTCTAGCAAGAAAGGGAGGCCAACATGAGAGTAATAGAAAAAGCTACAGCAAAAGACAAAGAGGAGATTCTTAAACTTTATAAATCCCAGCTTGGTAGGGAATATTGCCCTTGGAATGAGTACTATCCTACAATGGAAGAGATAGATTTTGATTTATCCAGGGATGCTTTGCTTGTAATGAGAGAAGAGGGCAAGATAATTGCTGCTATTTCAATAGATGACGATGATTTTGTTAACAATTTAGAGTGCTGGACAGATGAATTGCAGCCAGGTGGAGAGCTTTCAAGGCTTGCGGTTAGCCCGGATTGCCAGGGCAAAGGCTTAGCTAAAGAGATGATTGAAAAAGGCCTGGAAGAGCTAAAAAATAGAAGCTATAAGAGCCTTCATTTCCTAGTAAATAGGCATAATCTAAAAGCGCTTAAATGCTATTCAGCTTTTAAGTTTAATAAGGTTGGTGAATGTGAGTTGTACGAGCAACCAATGCTTTGCTATGAAATGGAACTATAATTGGAAGGACACGTTATTATGAACTACACATTAGAAAATGACAAAATTAAGCTTACAGTTGCTGAACATGGAGCTGAGATTAAATCACTTATTAGAAAAGCTGATGGGAAGGAGCTTATGTGGCAGGCAGATGCTGCATACTGGGGACGTACAGCACCAGTGCTTTTCCCACTTGTAGGAAACTACTATCAGAAAAAATCAGTATACAAGGGCCAGACATATGAAATGGGGCAGCACGGTTTTGCCAGAGATATGGATTTTATGCTTGGCAGACAGACTGAAAATGAGCTTGTTTTTTTACTTAAAGATAACGAAGTATCGAGAAAGAAATATCCATTTTCATTCCTACTTGTAATCACTTACAGATTGGAAAATGATACTGTAAATGTTGAATGGAAGGTTGAAAATCCAAACGAAGAAACTATGTACTTCTCGATTGGCGGACATCCAGCATTCAATTGCGATTTAGACACTTATACACTCCGATTCGAAAAAGACAATCAGCCTAATTCAAAGATTACCGCAAATATCATTGCAGATGATGGCAGTGGCTGCTTAGGAGATGAGCAGAAGCAGTTTTTACTTTCTAATGGAGTACTTGGAATGTCAGATGAGCTTTTTAGCAGAGACGCCCTTATCATTGAGGATAGACAATCAGACAAAGTGACACTTATTGATGACAAAGGTCAGGATGTAATAGCAGTTAAGTTTGATGCACCACTTTTTGGTGTATGGTCTCCAGTAGGAAAGCACGCACCATTTGTATGTATCGAGCCATGGTATGGACGATGCGATAGAGTTGGCTTCAATCAAAAATTAGAGGAACGTGAATACGGAAATACGTTAAGTATCACAGACATATTCCAGGTAAGCTTTGATATTCAGGTATTTTAAATAGATGAACCTGTCTCAATGGAAATCTTACTTCTAAAGTAGGTAAGATATCTAATCCATGCAGTAACGCCACTAATGAGCCAAACAACGCCTGAAGAAATCCAAATTCCTGCTTCGCCAAATCCCAGATAACTGCAGAATAGTGCAGGAATAGTGAAGCGACCGATGACCTCAACGATTCCATTGAACAATGAAAAGAAGGCATCGCCGATTCCAGTTAGGACACCGCGAATGACGTAAATCATTCCAAGTGCAAGGTAGAACAGGCTGGTAATTCGAAGGCCCATGGCACCAAGCGAGATGATGGCTTCATCCTCTACAAAAAGCCCAGCGATGGCGCGACCAAAGAACTGCATAATAAAAACTAAAAATATAGTCAGTATAATCATGATACGAATTCCAGAATAGTATCCTGATAGTACACGATCATTTTTCTTGGCACCGAAATTCTGCCCGCTAAAGGTAGAAATTGAGGTGCCAAGTGTTGTATATGGCTGATGTATTAATTGTTCAATTCTGTTTGTAGCAGTGAAAGCGGCAACCACGATAGTGCCGTAGGAGTTTACAATTCGCTGAACAGCCATTGATGATATAGCAATCAATCCAAACTGAATAGACATTGGTACACCAAGGCGAATAACCTTATAACACATCTGACGAGAAAGCTGAATATCATTACATGTAAAACGGAAATACGGATTAGTTCTATATGCATGAAGGCTGCAAAGAATAACTGATGTTAACTGGGAAAGGATAGTAGCAAGTGCTGCACCCTGAATTCCTTTATGAAGAACACACACCATAATGATATCCAGTGTGATATTTAAAACTATAGAAAATATCAGGAAATACAAAGGTGTCTTAGAATCTCCAAGAGCTCTAAGCATAGAGGATAGAAAATTATATAAAGAAACAAAAAGCAAACCTACACACATATAGCGAGTGTAGGAAATGGCATCAAAAAGAATATTTTCAGGTGTGCTTAGAATTCGTAAAA
Organism: Pseudobutyrivibrio sp. JW11; assembly: GCF_900115355.1. Classification (NCBI taxonomy): domain Bacteria; kingdom Bacillati; phylum Bacillota; class Clostridia; order Lachnospirales; family Lachnospiraceae; genus Pseudobutyrivibrio; species Pseudobutyrivibrio sp. JW11. The sequence continues at coordinate 2,820 of NZ_FOWB01000010.1, forward strand.
ATTGAGGAACAAAAATAAAGCCCAAAGTACCTATTACAAGTGGCACGATAAGCATAATCAATGCAGTATTAACAATACATTTTTTTACATTGGCATCTTCGTGTGCACCATAAAATTGGGAAACAACAATTCCGCCGCCTCCGCCTATTCCGTTACACAAGGCAAAAAATAGAAATGTGATAGAACTGGTGGCACCGATAGCAGCGAAAGCGTTTGCACCTACAAATCGGCCAACGATGATAGAATCTGCAAGGTTGTATATTTGCTGAAAGATATTGCCAATAAGGGTTGGAAGGGCGAATAACAGAAGATGTTTAGTTGGGTTCCCTTGGGTCATATCTGTAATATTCTTGCTTGTCATATGTCGTTCTCCTTATGGCACTTTTCCCACATTATATCTGCATTTCTAGGGTATGTCTTAGCAATAATTGCTAACAAAATAATAAGAATAAAAAAATACTTTACTTTAGCTTGGTGAAGCGTTAGAATATATCTAAAATTGTCTTGCGTGGAAGGACAAATGTCCGCGCAAGACGCAACTAGCCAAATAAGATGTAAAGGGAGATATGCCTGTGGAAAGAGTTTTATCAATCGTAGAAAAGGTTAATAGTGCAGTAAATGGATTCGTATGGGGCTTGCCAATGCTCATTCTTTTAGTGGGTACCGGTATTTTGATGACTTGCCTGACCAAGTTTTTCCAGATTACTCACATCAAGCATTGGATAAAGAATACTATCGGTGGTATTTTCAAGGACTCACATGTTACAGCACACACAGATAAAGAGGATACTCAGATTTCTCAGTTCCAAAGTCTTTGTACAGCACTTGCAGCTACAATCGGAACAGGTAATATTGCTGGTGTTGCAGCGGCTATCGCATCTGGTGGTCCTGGTGCAATCTTCTGGATGTGGATTGTTGCATTCTTTGGAATGATGACAAACTTCTCAGAAAATGTGTTGGGTATTTATTATCGAAGAAGAAATGAGAGAAATGAGTGGTGCGGTGGCGCCATGTATTATCTGAGAGATGGTCTTGGTTCTAAGAAGGGAATGAGACATGTAGGTTCTGGGCTTGCAGTATTGTTTAGTGTTTTCTGCATCGGCGCATCATTTGGTATTGGAAACATGGGCCAGGTAAATTCAATTGCAGTAAACATCAAATCAGCCTTTGGAATCCCAGCTATTGCAACTGGTATCTTCCTTATGATTCTTGGCGGTCTTGTTATTGTTGGCGGTCTTAAGAGAATCGCATCAGTTACAGAAAAACTAGTGCCTTTCATGGCAGTTATTTATTTGATTTGTGCCCTAATCGTTTGTATTGTCCATATTGATCAGGCAGGAGCAGTTTTCACTTCTATTTTAAAGGGAGCCTTTGGTATGTGTGCTGTTGGCGGCGGTATTGTAGGTAGTGGTGTTGCCATGGCTGTTCAGTGGGGTATGAAGCGAGGAGTATTTTCCAACGAAGCAGGTCTTGGTTCATCTGTAATGGTTCATTCCAGCTCGAATGTTAGAGAGCCAGTAGTTCAGGGAATGTGGGGTATCTTCGAGGTATTTGCAGATACAATTATCGTATGTACGATTACCGCATTTACGGTTCTTTCAAGTGGACTTGTAGATTTGGAAACAGGAGCAGTTATTTCAGAACAGGTATCCACAGCCCTTGTTGCAGAGGCGTTCTCTACTGTATTTGGTAAGTTTGGATACGGCTTTATCGCAATTGCGATTTTGCTTTTTGCTTTCTCAACAACACTTGGCTGGAGCCAGTATGGTAGCAAGGGATTTGAATACCTATTTGGTAGAAAAAATGTAAAGATTTATCAGGTGATTTTCGTAGCTTTTATCGTAGTAGGAGCTACTATGGATTTGAGCCTTGCCTGGGATATTTCAGATACCCTCAATGGTATGATGGCTATTCCAAACCTTATCGGTGTGCTTGCACTTAGCGGAACAGTTATGAAGATTACTCAAAACTATGTTCAAAGAAAGATTCTTCATAAGGATGTAAAGCCTATGCTTTCGGCATTGGATCATATTCAGATAGTTCATGAAGAAGAGATAAAAAAAATGGCGGTTTAAACCGCCATTTTTTTTGTTTCATTATTTAATATCATTCACAATGTCGATGTTTTCGCCTGTAATTCCTACCCATGCGCCATCCTTTGCTTCAGAGCTTTCAGCGTGAGCAAGAAGCCATTTGTTTGTAGCTGTCAAAAGAGTATCTTCCTTATTGTCAGCAGTAAACTCTGGCTTGCCAACATTTGTGCCCTTTGGAAGGCCAACTAAAACCTGGAAACCAGAATCCTTGTGAGCCTGGCATGGAGCGTAGTGAAGAGCAGTTGCATAAACTTCAATCATCACTCCCTTTGGACATAAGAAAGCCTTTACTTTGCTTGAATCAAGCTTGTAATCTACGATTTCTTCTCTCTTTGCAAGAAGAAGGATGAAATCTGTAGCCCCCATATTGATTTCACTTGAGCGGTGATACTCGAGGCAGTGGAGCTTTGTGTTGTGACCATTGCACCAGCCAAACTGCATTGGCGAGCCACCAAAGAGCGAGTTAGAAATCTTGTCTGCAGCAGCTAAGCTCTGGAGAGCTGGTTCCTCGGCAACGTACTCTGTGCCCTCTGGAATAGGAGTGTTGTCTCTTAAAGCCTCCATGATGGCTTTCTTTTCTGCGTCATATCCTTCGATGATTCGACCATAATTGGTAAACTCTGGATCTGTTACTTTTAAAATTTCCATAATTATCCTCCTAGTACATTATTTACCTTAAATCCTAATAAAATACTATAACGAGCAGATTGTTTTGTCGTAGCAATTATTTAACTATTAGTGGCTAAAAATTGATTTGTTTTACACCAAAAATATTGGATTAAAAGCCCATCCATGATAAACTTATAGCCATTAAAAGATATATTTCAATCATTTGATTTTATTTAGAAGAAGGAAAACATGAGAAAATTAGGATTCAGTAACGAAAAGTACACAGAGATGCAATCTAAAAGAATTAGAGAGCGCATCGATCAATTTGGTGGAAAGCTTTATCTTGAGTTTGGTGGAAAGCTTTTTGATGATTACCATGCATCAAGAGTTTTGCCAGGATTTAAGCCAGATGCAAAAATCACTATGCTCAAGGAGCTTGCAGACAAAACAGAAATCGTAATCGCTATCAAGGCTGGCGATATCGAGAAAAACAAGGTTCGTGGAGATATCGGTATCACTTATGATATGGACCTACTTAGACTTATCGATGCTTTTACAAGCTATGGCCTTTACGTAGGTTCTGTTGTTCTTACTCAGTTTGCAGAGCAGCCATCAGCAGTAGCATACGAGAAAAAGCTTAAGGCTCTCGGTCTTAAGGTATTCAGACATTACATCATTCCAGGTTACCCATCAAACATTCCATTTATCGTATCTGATGAGGGATTTGGAAAGAATGATTACATCGAAACAACTCGTCCACTTGTAGTTGTTACTGCACCTGGTCCAGGAAGTGGAAAGATGGCAACATGCCTTTCTCAGCTTTACCATGAGTCAAAGCGTGGCGTAAAGGCAGGATATGCTAAGTTCGAAACATTCCCAATCTGGAATTTACCACTTAATCATCCTGTAAACCTTGCATACGAGGCAGCAACAGCAGATTTGAATGATGTCAACATGATTGACCCATTCCATCTTGAGGCATATGGCGAGACTGTTGTTAACTACAACCGTGATGTTGAGGTTTTCCCTGTTCTTAAGGCAATGTTCGAGAAGATTTCTGGGGAATCTCCATACAAGTCACCTACAGACATGGGTGTAAACATGGCAGGAAATGCAATTGTTGATGATGATGTTTGTAGAAATGCATCAAATCAGGAAATCATCCGTCGTTACTATGAGGCCGTAGTTGCTAAGCGCAAGGGCGATGGAAGTGATTCAGCTATTCAGAAGCTTGAGCTTTTAATGGAAAAGGCAGGCATTTCTGTATCAGATAGACCAGTTGTATCAGCTGCAAACATCAAGGCAGATCAGACTGGAGTACCATGTGCAGCTATGGAGCTTCCTGATGGTCAGATTATCACAGGTAAGACTTCTCAGATGCTTGGTGCCTCATCAGCTATGATGCTTAATGCGTTAAAGCATTTAGCAGGCATCCCTGATGAGATTAAGCTTATTTCACCTGAGATTCTTACACCAATTATGAATCTTAAGACAAAGCATTTAGGTGACCACAATCCACACCTTCATTTGAATGAGCTTCTTATTGCTCTTTCAATGGAATCAATCAGCAACGAAAATGCAAAGAAGGCATATGATTGCATTCCAATGATGGAAGGTGCAGAGGTACATTCATCAGTTATTCTTTCTTCTGTAGACGTAGGTGTATTTAAGCAGCTTGGGGTTCACCTTACATGTGAGCCACGTTACGAGGGTAACAAGCTTTATCACAGCTAATTAATAATTAAATATAAAAAATAGAAGCTCTTTTATTGCAAAAGAGCTTCTAATTCTTTAAGGGCAATTTCGTGATTCTTGTCCTTTGCCCATACGGCATTCAAACCGCATTCTCTGGCAGCGATTACGTTTGGTTCGCTGTCATCAATAAATACGCATTCCTCAGGAACTAAATTATATTTTTCGATTATACGATTATATATGGCATGATCTGGCTTGATAAGCTTTTCTTCATATGAGAACACGCCGCCATCAAGCATTGGAAGGAAATCAAGTTGTTTGAGAGCGCCTTCCCTCATGTGAGAAGACCAGTTTGAAAGGTAAAGCAGCTGATATCCGCGATTTTTTAAATCGCGAATCCAATCCTTTGCAAAGTCGTACTGCCAAAGAGCATCACCAGCAGTCTCCCAAAAGTGAATGATTTCATCCTTTATATCAGGGGCATCCTTGATAAAAGAGGCTACTAATTCGTCATTTGTAAGAACGCCTCTGTCAACCTCAGCCCATTTCTCACCAAAGACATTAGCCTTGATTCGCTCAACTAGCTCAGCATCGTTATTAAATTCCTTCATCATATATGCAGTCCAATCGTATCCGATAAGGACTCCGCCAATATCAAAAATAATAGTTTTTATCATGATAATCCCCTTTACATGTAAGCCTAAATTTAAACGTCAGCTTATAGTTTAGCAAAACTGTTGTAGAACTTTCAATCCTATTGATACTGTTTGAGGCCTTATATTATAATTTAATAGATCTGTTAAATAAGAAAAAATTAGAAATATGGAGAAATATGGAAGAGAAAAAGCATAAACGTCGAGTTCATTACTCAGGAAAATATCCAAAGAAATTTGAGGAAAAATATAAGGAACATAATCCTGAAAAATATGCAGATACAATTGAGCATGTAATCAGCAAGGGCTCAACACCTGCTGGTATGCATATTTCTATTATGGTGCAGGAGATTCTTGATTTCTTGCAGATACAGCCAGGGCAGCAGGGCTTGGATTGCACCCTTGGATATGGTGGACACACCAGAAAGATGCTGGAGCAGCTTCAGGGGCAGGGCATTATGTACGGTTTGGATGTAGATCCAATCGAATCTGCCAAAACAGTAGAACGCTTGCGCACCGCCGGTTTCGGAGAGGACAATTTCCAGTTTAGACTTATCAATTTTGCAAACATAGATAAAGTTGCCGAAGAGGCAGGCAAGTTTGATTTTGTTCTTGCGGATTTAGGTGTATCCTCAATGCAGATTGATAATCCTGAGCGTGGCTTTTCATATAAGATAGATGGCCCATTGGATTTAAGACTAGATCCAGATCATGGTGAGAGTGCAGCAGAACGTCTTCACAATATCACAGAGGAAGAATTTGTTGGAATGATGATAGAAAATTCTGATGAGCCATACGCTGAGGAAATCGCACACAAGGTGTTTACACTTATGGCAAAAGGAAATCCTATGGACACCACCACAGCCCTTCGAGAGGCAATTGCAGAGGCACTTTGGAAGGTGCCAAAGGATGAGAAGGACCAGGCTATTAAAAAGAGCTGTGCCAGAGTATTCCAGGCACTTCGTATAGACGTTAATAGCGAGTTTGAAGTGTTATACTCATTCCTTGAAAAGCTACCAGGGATTTTAAAGCCAGGTGGCAGAGTTGCCATCCTTACCTTCCATTCAGGAGAGGATAGGCTAGTAAAGAAATCATTTAAGGAATTGAAAAAAGCGGGAGTTTATGCTGATGTTTCTTCAGATGTGATACGTCCATCGGCGGAGGAATGCAGAATCAATCCTAGAAGTAAATCTACCAAGATGAGATGGGCAATAAAACAGTAAGAAAGCGAGGAGAATAATGGTTTTAGGAATAGCAGGAAACGGTGTTATTGTTGGGGAAGTGCTTTCGTTTATTGACGAGATTGAGTTTGAAAAGATTTATATCTGTGGCAGAGAGAAAAGCAAAGATAAGCTGGATGCCATGGCAGCAAAATATCATTTAGATACCGTATTTACGGACTATGATGAAATGCTTAAGTCTGACGTTGACGTTGTATACGTAGGTGTACTTAATGATTTGCATTATGAATACACAAAGAGAGCACTTCAGGCTAAAAAGCATGTAATCTGCGAAAAGCCTGTTACAAAGAGTCTTGCTGAATTCCAGGAGCTTGTGGAGTTAGCAAAGGCCAATAATGTTATGTATTTTGAGGCTATGAGCATCTATCATATGCCAGCCTACAAGCAGTTACAGCAGGATGTTAAGCTTGTTGGAGATTTAAAGCTATGCGTATTCAACTACAGCCAGATGTCCAGCAGATACAGCAAGTTCCATAGCGGTGAAATGGTGCCAGCGGTATTTGACCCGGCCCATAACGGCGGTGCTCTTCGCGATTTAAATGTTTACAATATATCTGCAATGGTTGGTCTATTTGGAGAGCCTGATTCTGTAAGATATGATGCAAACATGGAGAAGGGCATAGATACAAGCGGCGTACTCACTGCAGACTATGGCGATTTCAAGGTTCTTTGCATTGGAGCAAAGGATTGTGTGGCACCTGGTCCATCTACAATCCAGGGTGTTGATGCAACAATCTGCATTTACCCTCATGTAAATGGCATGACAGAATACGACGTCCTTTTCAATGATGCTGATACAGAAACAAAAGAGGTTTCGTTGTCTGATGGAAGTCATAGACTTTACTTTGAATTTGCAGAGTTCAAGCGTATCATTCAGGAAAAGGATTTTGAAGCTAATGAAAAATTGCTTAAATACAGTGCTCAGGTAATGAGCATTATCGACAAAACGAATTAATAATTCACAGTTTTACACAATTAATATGCTAAAATAAACGGAGTGTTTGTTTTAGCATATTTTATCTTTAAAGATTAATTATGAAAGGCTTTTTATGGTAGAGGCTGAGAGCTGGGTTATACTTAATTTTTTTACATCATTTTTATTAATATTATTGCTGATATTTCAAAATCAGATTTCCAGGTTGCAGAAAGGGCGCAAGTATTCGGCAATCCTTGTATGCACGCTGATTTTGTTACTATCTGAAACTATTGGTCGTATAGGTGAGATGTATCCAGACAAGTATTTATTCTTGGGATACATTGGGTACTTTTTAATCTTCCTATTAGATCCATTTGATATATTGTATGCTCTGTATTATCTGGATTGCTGGATGGATGATGAGGATTTAAAGCATAGACGTCCAATCAGATACTGCTTCGAACTGTTTGCAGTTTTGAATATGGTATTCGTTTCAATATCAGCGTTGTTCGGGCTGAAATGGTTTTTCTATTTTGAAAATGGTATTTACTATCGCGGTCCATTTTTCTTTATAAGAGCAGGATTCATGCTGTTGTTTATTTTCATGCTACTTGTTTATGCACTTGTATTTAATAAACACATCATGAGTGAATATAAGGCAGCAGTATTGTTTTTGCCGGCATTATCATTAATTGGGGCACTGCTACAAATATTTATTGCCAATATTGACTGCACATACGCAGGTATATCTTTGGGATGTTTGATTGTCTTTTTCTACTATCAAAGTAGAGACGTAAATATCGACTATCTAACCGGTGTACTAAACCGAAGAGGGCTGGATATCAAAATGCAGGACATGGTTAAAAGTTCTATTTCCAGTGGAAAAGACTTTACTGCAATCATGATGGATGTTGATAATTTCAAGGATATTAATGACAGTATGGGCCATGAGGAAGGGGATAAGGCAATCAAAATTATTGCTGATATTCTTGTAGATACCTTCGGAAGAGCAGCAGCTATCGGTCGTTTTGGGGGAGATGAGTTCTGTGTTATTACTGATGAATTGGACATGAAGCAGATAAACGAAAAGATAGATGAGGTGAGAGATTACGTTGCAAAGCAGAGTGCTCGCAATAATTGGCCTCAAGGAGTTGACATAAGCTGTGGATTCCAAAGCTATAATCATGACAGCAGTCTTACTGCAAAACAGTTTCAAGAACTTATAGACAAGCTGATGTATGTGGAAAAACAGTCACATCACCAGTTGTCTTGAGGATAAAGTTATATTGTGTTATCGTATATACAATAGAGTTATTAACGCGGGATTTTACAGTTATGGAGGGGTATTAGGATGATTATTAGTGAACGTATCTTTAAGTTGATGGATGAAAAGGGTGTTTCTCAGCTTCAGTTAGCTGAAAAGACTGGTATTGCACAAAGTACTATCAGCGATTGGAAGAGAAAGAAAACAAATCCATCGTCAGACAAGATTATGGCAATCTGCGACGTACTTGATGTTTCACCTTTTGAGTTACTTCAGGACACAATTCCTTCTAAAGGTGCAGGAGAGGTAGATTTCCTCATCGCCAGCGAAGGAACTGCTGAATATGCTGTACTCAAAAAGATGGAAAAGCTCAACAAGAAAACAAAAGAAGAGCTTACAAATTATGTTAAGGGATTAAGGAATAAGAAATAAAATGGACAGAAATAAAAAGATCATTCAAACCAGTTTGATTGGTATTGTTGCCAATTGCTTTTTGGCAGGATTTAAAGCGTTTGTTGGTCTTGTTACAGGATCAATTGCAATTGTCCTTGATGCAGTAAATAACTTAAGTGATGCCTTATCATCGGTAATTACTATTGTCGGTACAAGAATTGCCAATAAGGCTCCAGATAAAAAGCATCCCCTTGGACATGGCAGAGTTGAGTATATCACTGCTGCTATCATTGCAATTATCATTTCATATGCAGGTATTACATCACTGGTTGAATCAATTAAAAAGATAATTGAGCCACAGTACCCAGAATACAATACAGCAAGCCTTGTTATTGTGGCTGTTGCTGTAGTTGTAAAGATTGTGCTTGGAACATATGTTAAAAAAGTGGGAGAGAGTGTTAATTCAGGTTCACTTATTGCATCTGGTGAGGATGCAAAGCTGGATTCGGTTATCTCTGCAACAACACTTGTAGCTGCAATCATTTTTATTGTATTTGGTATAAGTCTTGAGGCTTGGCTTGGTGCCCTCATCTCAATCATCATTATCAAATCAGGCTACGATATGATTTCAGAAACAATCTCACAGATTCTTGGAGAACGTGTAGAAATGCAGCTTTCTCATGATGTAAAGAGAGCTGTTGTCAGCTTTGACGAGGTGCTAGGGGCATACGACCTTAGCTTACACAATTATGGACCAAACCGTTACGTTGGTTCGATACATATTGAGGTTGATGAGGATATGGGAATGGCTCATCTTGATCAGCTTCAAAGACAAATCTTTCATAAGGTATATCAGGAGACGGGTGTTGGCCTTGAAGGAATCGGCATCTACTGCAAAAACAAAAAGGATTCTCCAGCTGATATACTAAGAAAAGAGCTTTCAAAGTTTGTGAAGACATTCGATTATGTTAAGCAGATTCATGGTTTCTACTATGATGAAGCAAATCAGAATGTTAACTTCGATGTGGTTATTAGCTTCGATGACCCAAATAGAAAAAAGACTTTTGAAAGTATTAATAATGCACTTAAGGAAAAATATCCACAATATACATTTAATCTTAGCTTGGACATCGACTTAAGTGATTAATTTAGTTTTAGGAGGAATTATGGATTATAAAGCACGTTACAATGAATGGCTTGAAAAGCTTTCAGATACAGATCCATTAAAATCAGAGCTTCAGGGAATTGCTGGAGATGAAAAGGAAATAGAGGATAGATTCTACCAGGATCTTTCTTTTGGTACAGCTGGACTTCGTGGTAAGGTTGGCGCAGGTACTAATAGAATGAACTTCTTTACTGTTGGTAAGGCTACACAGGGTGTTGCTGATTTTATCATTTCAAAGGGTAAAGAAGCCTGCGAAAAGGGTGTTGTTATTGCACACGACCCACGTCATTTTTCAAAGGAGTTTTCTCAGCTTGCAGCTGGTATTTTTGCAGCAAATGGAATCAAGGTTTATGTATTCCCAGATCTTAGACCTACACCAGAGCTTGCATTTATGATTAGACGTCTTGGTACAGTTTCAGGTATCAACATCACAGCAAGCCACAACCCTAGAGAATACAATGGTTACAAGGCATATTGGGATGATGGATGTCAGGTTTCATCTGAAATTGCAGATGGTATGACAGAGTGCATCAATGCTGTAGATATTTGGACAGGCATCAAGAAATCAGATTTTGAGCAGGGCGTTAAGGATGGCAAAATCATCGTTTTAGGTGCAGAATATGACAGAGAGTACCTTGATAAGATTGAAGCTTTAGCTATTCATGAAGGTGATGAGCTTGATCTTTCTATTCCTCTTGTTTACACACCACTTAACGGATGTGGCTCAATTCCATTCAGACAGATGCTTAACGATAGAGGCTTCTCAAACTGGACAATCGTTCCAGAGCAGGAGAATCCAGATCCTAACTTTACAACAGTTGGATATCCAAACCCAGAGGATCCAAAGGCATTTAAGCTTTCTGAGGAGTATGGACGTAAGTTTGGAGCAGAGCTTCTTATGGCTACTGATCCTGATGCAGATAGATTTGCTATTGAGATTCGTGATAGCGAGGGCAACTATGTACCTCTTAACGGTAACCAGACAGGATACCTTCTTGTTAATTATGTTCTTGAGGGACACAAGGATGCCGGCACACTTCCAGCAAAGGGAGCTATGGTTAAGTCTATCGTTACATCAACACTTTCTACTATCATGGCAAAGGCTTATGGCGTAGAAATGTTTGAAACTCTTACTGGTTTCAAGAACATTTGTGGAAAGATTCCTTATCTTCACGAGAACGGATACAAGTATCTCTTTGGATATGAGGAGTCTGTAGGATATGCTATCTGCGAAGATATTCGCGATAAGGATGGTATCTCAGCTGGTATGATGGTTGCAGAGGCAGCTGCATACTATCGCAAGCAGGGCAAGACTCTTTGGGATGTTCTTCAGGAAATCTACGCTAAGTATGGTTACTTCGCAGAGGATGAACCAAACATCATCCTTGAGGGAATTCCTGGTGCACAGCGTATTCAGCGTATGATGAAGTGGTTCCGCGAGAACCTTCCTACAGAAGTAGCTGGTGCAAAGGTTGAAAAGGTTATTGATTACATCAATGGATACGAGGATATCCCACCACAGAATGCAATCCGCCTTTTCTTAGACAATGGCTCATGGTTTGCAATTCGCCCATCAGGTACAGAACCAAAGATTAAGTTCTACTTCTATTCAAACCAGGATAGCAGAGAGAACGCACTTAAAGTAAACGGACAAATCAAGGACGAAATCTTCGCTCTTATTAATTCCGTAGAATAACAGCAATTACATAAGGATTTATAAAGGGAGCTTGGCTTTATGGCTAAGTTCCTTTTTTGTTTCGCTAATAAGACACACTTTTATGGTAGCATGGTTATACTACCCACCAAAGGTGCATTTAGGCGGAGGTATTTTCATGAGTTTTGTAGAGTTTAAGAATGTTGGAAAGATATATAAGACTGGAGAGGTGAAGATAGAGGCTCTCCACGATGTTAATTTTGAAATAGAGGAGGGAGAGTTCTGCATCATTGTAGGGGCTTCCGGCGCAGGTAAGACTACGATTTTGAATATCCTGGGTGGAATGGATACTCTTACATCGGGAGGTGTTTATCTGGCAGACAGAGACGTGTCTGGATATTCACCTAGGGAGCTGACTAGTTATCGTAGATATGATGTGGGATTTGTTTTTCAGTTCTACAACCTGGTTGGAAATCTTACAGCAAAGGAAAATGTAGAGCTGGCTGCCCAGATTTGTAATGATCCAATTCCGGCGGAAGAGATTTTAACTCAGGTGGGGTTGGCAGATAGAATGAATAACTTCCCAGCTCAGCTTTCCGGTGGTGAGCAACAGCGAGTTGCCATAGCAAGAGCTCTTGCAAAGAACCCTAAGCTTTTGCTTTGTGACGAACCAACTGGTGCCTTGGATGATGCTACAGGTAGAGCGGTTCTAAAGCTTTTGCAGGATACTTGCAAGAAGAAGGGCAAAACAGTTGTGGTAATTACTCATAATCATGCCCTTACAGGAATGGCGGATAGAGTTATTTCTGTTAAATCAGGCACGGTTGTTGATATTACTTTGAATGAACATCCTAAGAGTGTGGACGAGATAGTTTACTAGTGGTTATTTGTTTTGGAGAAGATAAATGCTAGCAAAATCAAGTTTTAGAGAAATAAAAGAGACCATAGGTCGATATATCGCTCTTGTTCTTATCATTGCCCTTGGTGTTGGATTCTTTTCGGGACTGAAGGTAACGGATCCTGCTATGCGTCAGGCTATGCAACAGTACTTTAAGGATACCAGCTTCTATGACTATAGATTGATATCAACATTGGGATTTGAAGAGGAAGACGTAGAGTATGTGGCAGAGAATGTCAGTGCAAGGGACGTAGAAGGGTCGATTTCCTTTGACGTTTTGGCTGACTATGCAGATTCATCACATGCCATTAAAGCTATTAGCATTCCAACTAACGTAAATACCATAGTATTGGAGTCAGGCAGATTGCCAGAGAGCGATGATGAGTGTCTTGTAGATTCATATTTGTTTGATGCATCCACAATCGGAAATACAATAAAAATATCCAGCAATAATGAAAAAGAGGATAGAGAAAACTTTAAATACAGCCAGTACACAATTGTCGGTACAGTGAAATCCCCATTATACATTCAATATGAACGTGGTAGCACAACCCTTGGAAGTGGTGTGCTAGACGGTTATATCTATATAAATAAAGGTGGATTTGATGTAGAGTATTACACCGACATTTATGTGAAGCTTGATAGCGACTTGGAAATCTATTCTGATGAATATAAGAATCTTATTGATGAAAAAGAGGATGAGGTCCAGAAGGCTCTTGATGAGGCTGCTGATAATAGATACGATCGAATAATAGCAGATGCGTATGATGAGCTGAACGAAGCTAAGGAAGAATTTGAAACCAGCAAAGCAGATGGCGCTTCAGAATTGGAGGATGCCAAAGAAGAGCTTGATAGCGCAAAGAAGCAATTAGATTCGGCAAAAGCACAGATTGAAGAATATGAGGCTCAGGAAAGTCAGTTGAAATCTATGCTTGATTTACTTTTGCTTGACCCAACTCAACAGGAGGCGGCAGGAGAGCTTAGCGTACAGCTTTATACTCTTCAGGTGGGACTTGAAACAGCAAAAACTGAGTATGCAAATGGTCTTGCAGAATATAATGAGGGTCTTGCTGAATATGAAGAAGGCCTGGAGGAATACAATACAAAGATTGCAGATGCGGAGGCTGAGATAGCAGATGCAGAATCTGAAATTGAGGACATAGAGGAAGCCAACACATATCTTTTGATGCGAGACAGCAATGTGGGATATGTTTGTTTTGAAAGTGATTCTACGATTGTAGGAGCTATAGCTAACGTATTTCCGGTTTTCTTCTTCTTGGTTGCGGCGCTTGTATTTATGACCACCATGAACAGAATGGTTGAGGACCAGCGAACCCAAATTGGTGTTTTAAAGGCTTTAGGATATAGCAACGGAAGCATCATGGGAAAGTTTGTATTTTATTCTGGTTCAGCTGCATTTATAGGAACAGCATTAGGCTTTGTGGCCGGAACAATTGCATTTCCTAAGGCTATTTGGTTTGCCTACAAGATGATGTACAACACATCAGAAATTACATATTTCTTTAGCCCGGCTATGTTGATAATCAGTTTTGTTGTAGCTTTTGTATGTTCTGTTGGAGTTACATTCATTTCCTGCAGGTATGAAATGGGAGAGATGGCTGCATCACTTATGCGTCCAAAGGCTCCAAAGGCAGGCAAGCGTATCTTCCTAGAGTATATACCATGGTTCTGGAACAGGCTTAAGTTCTTGAAGAAGGTCAGCCTTCGTAATATTTTCCGTTATAAAGGCAGATTATTCATGATGGTTCTTGGAATTGGCGGATGTACAGCACTGCTTGTGGCAGGATTTGGTATTTATGATTCTATTGCAGACATTGCTGTAAATCAGTTTACGAATATATCTAAGTACGATATGGATATTACCCTAAAAGATGGTGCCAAAGATACAGTAGCACCACTTGAAAACATGGGATATACGGTAGATGATTATTTGCTTTACTATCACACTTCCGTGGATTTAAAGGCAGGTAAGCATACCAAGAATGTATACTTAAATGTATATGATAACGATGCGAATATAGATTACTTCTATGATATGCATGATGGTTCAGAGGAGCATATTGTATTTGCGGATTTAAAGGATGATGAGATAATCGTCAACAAGGGACTCAGTGACCGATATGGTATAAAAGTTGGTGATAAAGTAACCATATCATCTGATTCTATGAATGCTACCACTTTTAAGGTGGCAGCCATAAACGAAAACTTCATATACAACTATGTATATCTAACAACTAGCGGATATGAATCAAACATTGGAACACTTCCAGAAAAGAAGAACGTGTACTTGAATATCAAAGAGGATGAGGATGCTCATTCAGTTGGCGCTGAGCTTATGAATAATAAGAGCATTTCTGTGGTTTCCGCTACTATTGATACCTTGGATCGAGTAGACAGTATGATGAAGAGCTTGAACATCATAGTTTATCTTGTAATAGGAAGTGCAATGGCTCTTGCAGCAGTTGTTGTTTACAATCTAACAAACATTAACATTGCTGAGCGAGTAAGAGAAATTGCTACGGTAAAGGTGCTGGGATTCTACAAGGAAGAGACTAGTGCCTATGTATTTAGAGAAAACATACTTCTAGCAATAATGGGAGCTGCAGTGGGACTTGTTTTAGGTAAGATTCTCCATGCTTTTGTTATGAGCGAGATAGTGGTTGATTTGATTACCTTTGATGTTAGAGTCACTGCTCTTAGCTACATATTGGCCTTTGTTTTAACGGTATTATTTACATTTATTATTAATCTGTTAATGGGCAAAAAGCTTGACGAAATCAGCATGACAGAATCTCTTAAAGCAGTAGAGTAATTTACAGAAATTACTAGCATTTAATGCTTTACTGTGCTACAGTATGTGTAACTGTTTGGTACTAGCCCAAAAGTTAAACAAAAATATAGTTAGAGAGGAATAATCATGGGAATCAATTACGTTAGCACAAGAGATGCATCAAAGCAGCAGATTACAGCTTCACAGGCTATTTTAAAGGGTTTGGCTGATGATGGAGGCTTATATGTACCTACATCCATTCCAGCTCTAGATGTTTCACTTGAGAAGCTTTCTGAAATGACATATCAGGAGGTTGCTTATGAAGTGTTAAAGCTTTTCCTTACAGATTTTACAGAGGACGAGCTTAAGCATTGTATAAATAGCGCTTATGATAGCAAGTTTGACACAGAGGAAATTGCACCACTTGTTTATGCTGATGGAGCATACTATTTGGAGCTCTTCCATGGTTCAACAATTGCATTTAAAGATATGGCACTTTCAATCTTGCCACATCTTATGATTACTTCCGCTCGTAAAAATAATATCAAGAACGATATCGTCATTCTTACAGCTACATCAGGTGATACAGGAAAGGCTGCTCTTGCAGGCTTTGCAGACGTAGAGGGCACTAGAATCGTTGTATTCTATCCAAAGAATGGTGTATCAGCAATCCAGGAGCGCCAGATGGTTACTCAGAAGGGTGCTAACACTCATGTTGTTGGTATCAAGGGTAACTTCGATCAGGCTCAGACAGGTGTTAAGCAGATGTTCAACGACAAGGCTCTTGAGAAAGAGCTTGATGCAGCAGGTTTCCAGTTCTCATCTGCAAACTCAATCAACATTGGCCGTTTGGTTCCACAGATTGCTTACTATGTATATGCTTATGCAAAGCTTCTTTCAGAGGGAAAGGTACAGTCAGGTGAGACAATCAATGTAGTTGTTCCTACTGGAAACTTTGGAAATATCCTTGCTGCATATTATGCAAAGAACATGGGACTTCCTATTGATAAGCTTGTTTGCGCATCAAATGAAAACAAGGTCCTTTACGATTTCTTCACTACAGGAGAATACGACAAAAATAGAGAGTTCATTCTTACAAACTCTCCATCAATGGATATCCTTATCTCTAGCAACCTTGAGAGATTAATCTATCACATTGCTGGCGATGATGCTAAAAAGAATTCTGAACTTATGGAGTCTCTTAAGACAACTGGTAAATACGAAATAACTTCAGATATGAAGGCTAAGCTTGAAAGCTTCTATGGAAATTACGCTTCAGAAGAAGAGACAGGCGAGACTATCAAGAATCTTTATGATAAGACAGGCTACATCATTGACACACACACTGGTGTTGCATCATGTGTATATAACAAATTCAAGGCTGACACACAGGACGACAAGGTAACAGTCATTGCATCAACAGCCAGCCCATTTAAGTTTACACGTGCTGTTATGGGAGCAATCGACTCAGCATATGAAAGCGAGGAAGACTTCATACTCGTAGACAAGCTTTCAGAGCTTGGAAAGGTTGCAGTACCTAATGCCATCGAAGAAATCCGCTCCGCAGAGGTTCGTCATGACACCGTCGTAGAAGTAGCGGACATGTGCGCCGAAGTAAAACGCTTCCTCGGAATCTAATAATCGTAAAAAGCCGTGCATAGCACCAGATCATATTTACGTAAAGTAAATGAGCTACCTGTAGTCAACAAGCTCTACTATTTCTCAAGCGAGACGTGTTGTCGAGCGGAGAAATCAGTAGGCTTGTAGACGTAACAGGTAGCTCTCTTAGTCTAAAAACATATTATAAGGTGTATGGTTCCAAATGGGTAGGCGACTGGGAAGTCTACGCATTTGTTGGCTCCGTAGAGGACACCGTCGGCGGTGATTTCTGGTGGAGCAAGTGATATGTCTTTTGATAAGGCGTTGGAAATGTTTACTATGAAGAGTCCATTGTGGAGGTTGAGGAAGTCCTCAAGGGCTGCAACAACGTACTCATCGAAGTCTCCAAAGTCTTCTTTTGCGTAGCGGGAAGCAAATGCAATGGCTGTTTCCCTGTCGCAATCAATATGTGTAATAAACTCTCTGTCACTGGATATTTTCTGCGAAACACCAAATGTGACAGGAAATTCATCAAGTACCATAGGAGTGAGAGGAGAAAAGTCCTCTCCAACAAATCTAATTAAGCTGTTGAACATCAGCTCCAAATACATAACGTTTTCTTCACTTACAGGCATTTCTGCAAGAACAAAGAAATTGGAAATGATGGCGTGAACAGCTTCTTCATTTTCAACATCTAGACTTAAATCATATATTTCAGTTTCATTTTTATAATCGAAAAGAATACGCTCTAACTCTTCGTAAGAAAATATTCCATCTTCAACAAGATTTTGGCCAAGTAAAATAAAATCAGGAGTCTGTCTTGTAAGTAAATCATTTACCTGATCATCTGTAAGATATCCTCTATTAACAGCTATTTCACCAAAGCGTCTGTCTTCACGAGTTTGCACATATAAGCATTCATCCACTTCTTTTGCGGTCATGAAACCCTCGTGAATGGCAATTGTGCCAAGCTTAATATGTGTTTGCGAAAGACGAGACATTGCATTGAAAAGCTGCTCTTGATTTACAATTCCTTTTTGAAGCAAATAATTCCCCAAGAATTGTGTATACATAGATTATTTTCCTCCAAGTCGAAGCTCGATTATTTCTTGAATTTGATTGTTCTCGAAAGGCTTCTGAATAAAGTCCTTTGCGCCGAGCTGAATTGCCTTTTTGAGTTGATCCTGAGTACCAACTGAAGAAACAATGATAATGATTGCATCATTGTCGAATTCTCTGATTTCAGATAGAGCAGTAGTGCCGTCTTTTTCTGGCATTACGATGTCCATAAAAACTAAATCAGGTTTTTCTGATTTGTACAAATTTACAGCCTCTGCTCCGTTTTTCCCCTCAATAAAAGTAGCACCTGTGCTGACTTCTTTAACTGCATCCATGAGTTGTTTTCTAGCAAGGACTGAATCATCGCATATTAAAATCTTTTTGCCTGTAATATCCATATGTCTTATCCCTCCTGCACAGTATAGAATAATAATACAATAAGAATAGCTTTTATTCAAATGAATTTATCTGATATTTTTGTTAATTTTCAAGGAATTGCGGGAAAACTTTTGAGGATAATAAATGGCCTTGTTTTTATAGAAAAGAGAATAAATAATCTATATAATAATAGGCGAGAATAATTTATTGGAGGATTAAAAATGGATTTAGGTTTTATGAAAATATTTGATGTTGTAATCGGGGTATTGGGAGTATACCTTGTATTTGTTAGTATCAAAAGCCTTAAGGCAGGAATTGTTGATCCTATGATGATTACAGCAGAGGAGCTTGCAAAGTGTGCTGATATCAAAGGATTATCAAAGTATTTGATGCCAAAGTCAGCTATTTTTGGAGCACTTTGTATTGTGTTTGGAATTCAGGGATTGCTTAATGACACTGGTTATGTAAAGTTCCCTCATGCAGTAAATGTAGGATTTCTCATTGCTTTTGTTGTTGTATGGTGTGTTTTCTCATACTTTATCCGTAAAGCAAAGAAGACATATATTCAGTAAAAAATTCTAATATCGTCACTTAGAATTCACATTTAGGGGGGATTATATAATAATCTAAGCTAGGTTAGCTATAGGAGGTCAGTATGAAAAAGATTTTGGTGGTAGATGACGAAGAAAAGATTCGTTCACTTATCCGTAAGTACGGTGAGTTTGAAGGCTATGAAATATCAGAAGCATGCGATGGTATGGATGCCATAGAAAAGGTAAAGGCAAACAGTGACTACGATGTTATCATCATGGATGTTATGATGCCAGAGCTTGATGGATTCTCAGCTTGCAGTGAAATCAAAAAGATAAAGGATATTCCAGTTATTATGCTTTCAGCAAGAGGTGAGGAATATGATAGAATCCACGGTTTTGAAGCAGGCGTTGATGATTATGTCGTAAAGCCATTCTCACCAAAGGAACTTATGATGCGTGTGAATGTTGTTACAAGCCGAAGCAAGTCTGATGAAGGTGCGGTAGATATCTTCCGTTATGAAGGCCTGGAAATCAACTTTACCGCCAGAACAGTTTCCATTGATGGCAAGCGTGTAGATATGTCGCCAAAGGAATACGAGCTTCTTTTCTACCTGGTTCGAAATAAAAACATAGCACTTGAACGTGAGCGTCTTATTACCGAGGTTTGGGGTTATGACTACTATGGTGATGACCGCACACTGGACACACACATAAAGCTACTTAGAAACAGTCTAGGTGAGTATCGTCGCCTGCTTGTTACACTTAGAGGAGTAGGTTACAGATTCGAGGCTTAATTGTGGAGGACCCATTGAAAAAAAGTCAAATTAGTATTAAATGGAAAACCTTTTGTATATTCTTGATTTTTGCCATAGTACTTTTAGGAGTACTATGGTTTTTTCAGATTGTCTATCTGAATGATTTCTACAAAATGATAAAGCAAAAGGAAACAGAAAATGTTCTAGATAAGGTTGAGGTGCTTCTTCATGAATCTGATGATCCTGCATCTGAAATAGACCAGCTTGCGGCCAACTACAACCTGGGCGTATTCATTACAGATTCAGAGGGCAACTCCCTTTATAATGCGGAATATATTTCAAATTCCCAGATGTCTTCATTGCCACATTTTATGTTCAGTCTCTTTTACGATGAGGCTGTTGCTAATGGTGGCGAGGCTGTTATTGAGTTTAAAGGTAGCGAAATGCAGCGAAGCATCAGGGAAAACCTTAATAAGGAGTTAGAACAACAGCCTGAAATAGACGGAGAATCAGAAGCTACTCCTGAAACGGAATTAGAACAACCTGAAAACATTTTAGAGAATGCTCCTGACAGTGCAGATGAAACTTCAGAAGAATCCTCTGGTCAGGGAGAGGGAAAAATCGAATACACAATCCCTCCGGAAAACGAAATGACGAAGGAGCAGTTCAGACAAAACATTGGTAATGAAATGGCTGAGTCTGTTATCTATGTTCGCATTATCGAAGTGGATGGGCAGGAAGAAGTTGTAATGATTAATTCGGTGTTAACACCTGTCGACGCTACAGTTACTACACTGAAAGCTCAGCTTCGAATTATTACTGTCATCATAATTATCATTGCATTTATTCTTGCAGCAGCCACAGCTAAAAGCACATCTCGCTCTATTATCAAATTGAACGATGGCGCCAAGAAGCTTGCAGCTGGTGACTACAGTGTTAAATTCGATGCAGATGACTATATGGAGGTTGCAGAGTTATCAGCTACTCTAAACTACGCCGCAAAAGAACTTGGAAAGGCTGACAGCTTACAAAAAGAACTTATTGCAAACGTATCCCACGACCTTAGAACTCCGCTTACTATGATAAAGGGATATGCAGAGGTTATGAGAGACATCCCTGGCGAGAACACACCAGAAAATGTTCAGGTTATCATCGAAGAGACGGAGCGCTTAACAGGTCTTGTAAACGACATGCTGGACATTTCAAAACTTAAGGCTGGCACAATTTCCATCCAGCCAGAGGAATACAACTTTACAGAAAGTATTCGTCATGTCCTGGAGCGTTACAACAAGCTTCGTGAAGTAGAAGGCTACACTATAGACTTCGTTTACGACGACGAAGTCAGCGTATATGCAGATGAGCAGAAGATGTACCAGGTTCTTTACAATCTGGTAAACAACGCCATAAACTACACCGGCGAGGACAAAAAGGTCACCGTCATTCAAAAGGTCATTGGCAACACACTTCGCATCGAAGTAGTGGACACTGGCGACGGCGTAAAGCAGGAAGACATCCCATACGTATGGGACCGCTACTACAAAGACAAGACAACCCACAAGCGAGCCCTTCAAGGCACCGGACTTGGCCTCTCCATCGTAAAGAACGTACTGGAGCTCCACGGTGCCAAATATGGCGTCTCATCCATCACCGGCCAAGGCGCCACCTTCTGGTTCGAAATCAAAATCGACCCCTTCGCCGAAGAGGAGTAGGGGCCACCATCCACAGGTGGCCCCTGGGATTAGCGAAGCTCTGAGTAGCCGAAGGAGTTTACGATGGCGTCGATTGGGGTGCCGGATTTGCAGAGAGGGCACTCGTGGAGTGGGTACGACTGGTAGTTAGGGATGTCCTCGTCGTGGAATACGGCCGTTACGGGGATGTTGTCCACTTCTCGAACGGCTGAGAAGATGGCGCAGGCACCGCTGATGGTTGCCCCGTAGTATTGTACACATTCGGCTAGACTTTCGAGAGTTCGGCCGGTGGTTAGTGATCCGAATAATAATAGAACGTGTTTGTCGCGGATAGTTAGCTGTAGATTATCGCGGAAAATATGCAGGCCGGATGGAGCAAGCTCTGGGGCAGTGACATAGATTGTCTTGTGCTGATTGTAGTTTGCGACACCGGCTTTTGTTAGTTCTTCGGCAAGATATGTTCCAACTACTTCCATGCCATCGGCACATACGATTGTGTCTACTGGTGTGGATACGGAATAGTGCATTGCAAGAAGCTGGGCTACACCGTGAGCCTCATTACATCTGGTCTTTATGGTTCCGATTTCCATATAGTTTGTGATGTGGGAGTGGTTGGTTGCGAAGTGACCAGGAATTATTTTCAAAACAACATCTGAGTTTAGTGGAGCAGGAATTTTAGTATAGTCTTTTAACATAATAAACCCCTTTCTTTTATGAACCTCATAGTTCGAATTACCCCTTTTATATTTACATCATAACATACTTTTGACAGATATCTAGTGAATAAATTTTGTAATATTTGACAATTACAAATTGACGCGCCGAGTTCACAGATAGGACATAGAAATTTACAAATTTGCACATCGAAATTTGCTAGTGTTTTAATTAGTACATTTTACGTTTACGTTTCATATTATACAGAAGGAGGGGACTTATGGCGAAAGGACAAGCTAAGCAAAAGCGTATTAGTGCACAATTATTGGCAGTTTTGATACCTCTTGTAATTGTGGCAATCGCAATCGTAACTACTATTTTAGCGTTGCAGGCAAAGAAGGTAATTGTGTCAGAGGCTACTGAGGGATTACATCAGGAATCTAGAGCAAATGCTGCTGATATTGCACAAACAATGGATAGCATGACCAAGTATTATGATGGCTTGGCAGATGCTATTGAGGGTGGAACCTTTGAAAGCGATGTTCAGGTTAATAATCTGTTGACTGAATCTTTAAATGAGTTCCCAGGTGTTGTAACAGATGCTTATATCGCAATCGGCAGAACTGAGTTCTATGATGGTAGCGGATGGTTCCCGGATTTAAGTGAATATGATGCAACTACCAGAGGTTGGTATCAGAATGGTGATGGCCAGGCAGAGATTGTTATAGGTGCACCTTCTCTGGATTTAACAACAGGAAATATGGTTGTATGCGGTTCACGTTCTATCACTTTGAATGGTCGTAAGGGTGTAATGTCTACAGATATTGCCCTTGCTGGTATTTCAGAGATGGTTAGCCAGTATACTCCAGGTGGAAAGGGTGCCAGCTTACTTGTTCAGGGTACTCAGATTATTGGATCGGTAGAGTCAGAATATGTTGGTACAGATGTATCTGAACATACAGATGACGGCTTCTTGCAGAGAATGTCAGAAGTTGTTGCTGCAGGCGGAAGTGATTCTGTTGTTACAATGAAAGGAAATAATGGAAAGAATTATTTCGTTTCATTTGATAACGTAGATGGTACAGAGTGGACTCTTATTTCATATGTACCTCAGGATGCAGTATTAGCAGAACTTAGACAGTTCATACTCATTAGTATTGTAATTGCCGCAATTATCGTTTTGGCAATGGCAGTAATCCTTCTTCAGTTAATCAACTCAAAGATTACAAAACCAGTACGTAGTCTTACAGAGAATATTACAAGAATTGCAAATGGTGACTTTACAGTTGATATTCCAGCAGGTGGTGGAAATGAAATTGGCACCATGAATAACAACATGCATGATTATGTTGAACAGATGCGTAGTACGCTCACTGAGATTAAGAGTATGACTGATCAGCTCGCTTCAGAGGCTACAAATAGTAAGAATGTATCTGGTGATTTGAACGAGCGTGCTGATGAGCAGGCAAGTGCTATGCAACAGATTCAGCATACAATGGACGATATGTCTTCTGCAGTTGCTGATCTTGCAGAAAATGCAACTACATTGGCTCAGCAGGTTAATGATTTGACTATGCAGAGTGAGACAACCAAGCAGACAATGGATGATTTGGTTAGCACAGCAAGAGATGGCCAGCGTGACATGCAGGCAGTTCAGTCTGGTATGACAAATGTTGCACAGTCAATGCGTGAAATGAATGATGTTGTTAACAACGTAGATGAGTCTGCTAAGCAGATTGATTCTATTGTTGATATGATTAATTCTATTTCCAGCCAGACCAACCTTCTTTCACTTAATGCTTCTATTGAGGCTGCACGTGCCGGCGAAGCTGGAAAGGGATTCGCAGTTGTTGCTGATGAGATAGGTGCGTTGGCTCAGAACTCTGCAGATAGTACTCAGCAGATTTCAGCTATTATCAAAGAGATTACAGCTCAGATTGCAGAGCTTTCAACAAAGGCAGAATCAAATGTTGAAGAAATCAACACCAGTATGGAATCTGTAAACCAGGCTGGAGAGACATTTGAAAAGATATTCAAGAGCCTTGATGAAGCCAGCGATACTGTTGGTGATATGATTGATAAGATTGGTAGCGTTGATGAGATTGCAACTTCTATGGCTGCTATTTCAGAGGAGCAGTCAGCTAGTACACAAGAGGTTAGTGCTACAGCCACAACTCTTGCTGAAGGGGCAGAACAGGTTGCAGAAAACTCTCGTGGTGTGGATAACAGTGCCACTGTAGTATCTGAATCATCAGATAAGATTGAAAATCTTATTAACCAGTTTACCGTATAGACGAAAGAATAATAAAAGAGCTTATTTGACTAAGCGGTCAAATAAGCTCTTATTTTTTCTAGATTTTCTGTGGCAATGCGTCGTCCGATATCGTAAACACGTTGTAATTCGTCAGGATTTTTTTCTGTGGCACCAATGTTGAGAGGGGCATCTGGCCTGATTACGAAAGCCTTGCCATTGGCAACCTGCTTTTTAACGTATGCTTTTTGCGCATTATACATGTTGTGCCTGTTTTCCATTGTGTCAATCATTCGTGGATATTTTCTCAAAATCCATCTAATAATATTCATGTATTTCTGAGGCTTTTTAATATAGTCAGCAGGCTGGGTTTCGATAACAAGGATTTTGTCGCAGCCTTGCTTTTCCATAAAACGAAGAGGAATGGAATCTGACATTCCACCATCTAAATACAAATCATCTCCGATTGGAACTGGCTTTGACACTGCAGGCATTGAAGCTGATGCACGTATCCAGCGAATGTCTATTCCATCTGGAGTGCCGTCACAGTTATCGCATTTATGATATACCGCATTTCCGGTAGATAATTCTGTGGCTACACAGTAGAAATCCATAGGATTCTTGTAAAAGGTATCGTAATCCCATTTATCAAGCTCGTATGGGAGAGTGCCATAGCAGAATGGCACATTATAAATGTCCCCTGTTTTAATCAAGGAGCTGAAGCTTGCATAGCGCTTGTCGTTGCAATATTTTTTGTTGTAGCGAAGACCTCGTCCTATCTGTTTTGATTTAATATTAAGTCCAAATGTGGCACCAGCTGAAACACCAACAGCACTGTCAAAATCAATATTGTTTTCCATGAGAACATCGATTACGCCGCAGGTAAACATGCCTCTCATGGCTCCACCTTCCATTACTAATCCTTTTTTCATAATAATTCCCTCAATTCTCTATAAATAAAAATTTATCATTGTGCACAATTAATTGCAAGTTTTATTGATAAAAAAGCCCAAAAATGAAGATGAATTTTGTATAAATAAATGATGCAAGCCATGAATCTGTAATGTATACTCTTGAAAGAATGTTTTGGAGAAAGGATATTGGAGGAATGTCGGGAAAGTTATTTGACGAGAATGAATTTGCAGCTGTGGCCAGACGCGCAGTTGCAGAAGGTGTGGTACTTTTGAAGAATGATGGTGATGTTTTACCACTTCAGAAAGGTACCACTATTTCATTGTTTGGCCGTAGTCAGTACAACTACTATAAAAGCGGTACAGGCTCAGGCGGTATGGTAAATACCAAGTATGTTATTGGAGTAAAAGAAGCACTTGAGGCTGATGATAGATATAATCTGAACCAGGATTTAAAAGCAATCTATGATGAATGGATAAAGGAAAATCCATTTGATGCCGGAATCGGATGGGCCAGTGAACCATGGTTCCAAAAGGAAATGGTAATCACACCAGAAATAGCAAAGGCGGCAGCAGCAAAGTCTGATGTTGCAATTGTGCTAATTGGTCGTACAGCAGGTGAGGACCAGGATAATAGTGCAACAGAAGGAAGCTATCTTCTAACAGAAGATGAGCATACAATGCTGAAAAATGTTACTGAGGCGTTTGAAAAGACAATCGTTCTTTTGAATGTGGGCAACATTATTGATATGAAGTGGGTTAAAAAGTACAACCCTAGCGCTGTTGCATATATCTGGCAGGGAGGCCAGGAAGGTGGAAATGGTGTTCTTGATGTTTTATCAGGGGACGTAAATCCAGCAGGCCGACTTTCTGATACTATTGCCTATGATATTGATGATTACCCATCTACAGCTAATTTTGGTAAAAAGAAGAGAAATATCCAGCAGGAAGATATCTATGTTGGATACAGATATTTTGAAACATTTGCTAAAGACAAAGTTTTATATCCATTTGGATTTGGTTTATCCTACACTAGCTTTGATATCAAGTGTAAGAGCTTAGAGTTTGATATCACAAATGGAGCGACAGTTGTGGCAACTGTTACTAACACTGGCTCACGTAAGGGACAGCAGGTTGTTCAGCTTTACTTAGAAAAGCCACAGGGCAAGCTGGGAAATCCATCAAGAGTATTGGTTGGATTTGATAAGACTAAGGAAATCGAGCCTGGTGAAACAGTGGAATGTGAAATTCATGTGCCAACATACTATATGTCTTGCTACGATGACTCGGGTGTTACAGGCCACAAGAGTGCCTATGTACTAGAGCAGGGAACATATACATTCTACGTGGGCGGTGATGTGCGAGCTGAGGAATCTGCATCAGTAGATATTTCTGAAACTGTTGTGGTAGACCAAAAGTCAGAGCTGATGGCACCACCAATTGAATATACAAGGGTTAAGCCTGAGATAAATGCAGATGGAACATTCTCAGTTGTATATGAAGCTGTTCCAACAGCAACAAAAAGTTCAGTTGAGCATCGACAAGAAGAGCTTCCAACAGAAATCACCCAGACAGGTGATAAGGGCTACAAGCTTGTGGATGTTGCCAAAGGCAGAGTATCAATGGATGATTTCATTGCTCAGCTTTCTGACGATGATTTGGTTGCCATCGTTAGAGGCGAGGGTATGAGCTCGCCAAAGGTTACACCAGGAACAGGCGGCGCATTTGGTGGTGTTACAGATTCACTTTTAGGCTACGGTATTCCTGTTGCCTGCTGTACAGATGGTCCTTCTGGAATCAGAATGGATTCTGGCAAGAAAGCTTTTGCTATGCCAAATGGAACACTTTTAGCAAGCTCTTGGAATCTTGAATTAATGGAAGAGCTTTATAAGTGGGAGGGTTTGGAGCTTCGTAAAAACAAAGTGGACGTATTGCTTGGACCAGGTATGAATCTTCACAGAAATCCTTTGAATGGTAGAAACTTCGAGTATTTTTCAGAGGACCCATTCTTAACAGGTAAGTGTGCTGCATATCAGCTTAAGGGCATGCATAAATACCATATCACTGGAACAATAAAGCATTTTGCTTTGAATACACAGGAGACCTCACGTCACTATGCTGAGCATGTGGCATCTGAGCGCGCAATCCGAGAGCTCTATTTAAAGGGATACGAGATTGCTGTTAAAGAAGCTGGCGCTCATGCTGTTATGACAACTTACGGCCCAGTCAATGGACGATACACATCTTCAAACTTCGATTTGGTTACAAAAATCCTTAGGGATGAATGGGGCTTTGAAGGTATCGTAATGACGGACTGGTGGGCAAAAGGCGGAAATGCTGGAGCAGGAGACGGAGCCGATATGGCAGACATTGTAGCAGCTCAAAACGACCTTTACATGGTTACTACAAGTGCTGCTGACAACACAAACAATGATAACTCATTGGAGGGCCTTGCAAATGGTACAGTAACTAGAGCTGACTATCAGCGTTGCGCTGCAAACATTTGCAGATTCATTATTTCAAAGCCAGTGTTCTTCAGACTTATAAATGAAAACAATGAGATAGATAATCAGCTTTTAGACGAGGCAGATGAGGAAGAGCTTTCATATGACAATATGATTGACTGCAACTTCAAAGAAAGTGATGTTTTTGCTGTTGATCCAGCTGAAATCAAAACAGGTCGTGACAGTGCCAATATGCTTTCCGTTGCAATCAAAGAACGCGGCGACTACAGACTTACAATGACTGTACGTGCAAAAAATCTTAGCGCACTTGCACAGATTCCTTTGACAGTTTTCAGAGATAGAGATATCGTAAAGACGATAACCCTCACCGGAGAGGACAGAGAGTGGCAGACAGTTTCTGTTGATTTCGCAGACTGCTTTGCAAGCTTCTATATTAAGCTTTACTTTGCCCAGGACGGTATGGAGATAAAGGATGTTAATGTAGAATTTGTATGCTCAAAGGAGCAGGAAATTCACGATATGTTAGCAAGACTTGGAGAAGATTAATTAAGGAGAATTGATAAATGAGAGAATTTTTGAAAAGAAAAAACATCGAGATTTCTGTTAAAAGATATCTTGTAGATGCTCTTGGGGCAATGGCTCAAGGATTGTTCTGTTCACTTCTTATTGGAACAATCATCAATACCATTGGAACTCAGTTTGGAATTGGATTTTTAACTGTGCCGGTAGCTACAGTTGCCGGTGTGGAATACACAGTTGGTGGTCTTGCCACAGCAATGAGTGGCCCTGCCATGGCAGTTGCAATTGGATATGCTCTCCAAGCACCTCCTCTTGTACTGTTTTCACTTATCACTGTAGGTTTTGCTTCCAATGCTCTTGGTGGAGCAGGTGGTCCACTTGCAGTTTTATTTGTAGCAATCATCTCAGCAGAAATTGGTAAAGCAGTTTCAAAAGAAACAAAAATCGACATATTGGTTACACCTCTTGTGACAATTGGTGTAGGTATTGCCCTTTCAGCTTGGTGGGCTCCAGCTCTTGGCAAGGCAGCCAGCTCAGTAGGAACACTTATTATGTGGGCAACAACAAAGCAGCCATTTATTATGGGAATCCTTGTATCAGTAATCGTAGGTATTGCACTTACACTTCCTATTTCATCTGCAGCTATTTGTGCAGCACTATCACTTACAGGACTAGCAGGTGGTGCAGCAGTAGCAGGATGCTGTGCTCAGATGGTAGGTTTTGCATTCATGAGCTTTAAGGAAAACAAATGGGGTGGTCTTATTTCTCAGGGCATTGGTACATCAATGCTTCAAATGGGAAATATTATCAAGAATCCTCGTATTTGGATAGCACCTATTCTGTGCTCAGCTATCACAGGCCCTCTTGCAACATGCCTTTTCAAGCTTGAAATGAACGGTCCTGCCGTTTCATCTGGTATGGGTACATGCGGTCTGGTAGGTCAGATTGGTGTGTACACAGGATGGGTAAATGATGTGGCAGCTGGCTCAAAAGCGGCAATCACAGCATTTGACTGGATTGGCCTAATCCTTATTTGCTTTATCCTTCCAGCAGTTCTTTGCCCAATCTTCAACAAGATTGCAATGAAGCTTGGATGGGTAAAAGAAGGGGATATGAAGCTTCAATAAATATTTTGGCAGCAGATTTCTGCTGCCTTTTTTATTGTCAAAAAATATTTGTTTATAGCATCAATATGAAATAAAATAATAAGAAAAGTAAGGTTTTTACATGAGAGGTTGAGATGCACGAACTAGCAGTGACACAATATGTTTTTGAATTAGTCAATAAACAGGCCGAAAAAAACAATCTTTCAAAAGTAAATATTATTCATTTGCTGATTGGGGATCAGTGTGATTATGTACCTGAGATTATTGAGGAATATCTGCAGGTGATGAGCGAGGGAACACCTCTTGATGGAGTAAAGGTGGATGCCACAGTTAAGGAATCGAAAGTTGTATGCAAGGACTGTGGGGCAGAGTTTACCAGACACGAATTCAAAGATGTTTGCTTGAAATGTGGAAGTGACAATTTAAAACTTAATCGATGCACAGATTTTATAGTGGAAAGAATCGAGGCAGAGTAAAGTTTTAGAAGGGGAGGTCATATGGACAAAATTTTTAATTCACCTGAAGAGGTGATTGAGGCAAATATTTGTGGAGGGGAGAAGAAGGTTAGCCTTCCACTTCCAAAGATGATATTGCTTGGAATTATGGCAGGAGCATTTATCGCTCTTGGAGCTGCCACCAGTTCAACAGCTGCTCATGCAGTAACAAATGTGGGGCTTTCTCGTTTTGTGGCGGGAGCTATTTTCCCAGTAGGACTTATGCTTATCACATTTATTGGTGGAGAGCTTTTCACAGGCAACTGTCTTACATCAATGGGGGCAATGGACCACAGATTTTCTTGGGGAAAGGTGGTCAGAGATCTTTGTATCATTTGGGTATCTAATCTAGTTGGAGCCTTAATCATAGTGGCTCTCACGTATTTCTCGGGAAATCTTGACTATTCAGCAGGTTTGCTAGGTGCATACTCAATAAAGGTTGCTCTTGGCAAAGTTACAATCACTCCTATAAAAGGAATTGCATCGGGAATACTTTGTAATATTCTGGTTTGTGCCGCCATCCTTATGGGAGCAGCATCAAAGGATATTTCTGGTAAGGTTTGGGCTATTTTCTTTCCTATCATGGCATTTGTGGTAGGTGGATTTGAGCACTGTGTGGCAAATATGTTTTATATTCCAATGGGCATGCTTGCCGCTACCAATGATACATACGTTGCAAAGGCAGCAGAGGCATACGGTATCACCGCAGATCAGCTTGCTAATCTTTCTGTGGCTGGATTTTTTGCAAATCAAATTCCAGTTACAATCGGAAATATCTTAGGCGGAATGATTTTTGTTGGTTTGCCATGCTATTTGGCTCACTGCAAAAAGAATTAGCATAATACAGACTAAATAATTGAGGTGTTATATATGGTAAATACGATAATAGATTACTTGCAGGGCATGGATGATTTGGCAGTAGCAATTAGATTGGTGATAGCAACAGCTTGTGGCAGTCTTATTGGCTGGGAGCGTGTAGTTAGAAGACACAGCGCAGGTATTCGCACCTTTGCACTTGTTAGCTTAGGTTCAGCAGTTGCTACAGTTTTGAATATCTATCTGGCACTCATTCCAGAGCTTAATGCCGATGTAAGCCGTATTCCAGCAGGTGTTGTAAGTGGAATTGGCTTCCTTGGTGCAGGAACTATTCTTGTTACAGGTAGAAATCAAATAAAAGGTCTTACAACAGCTGCAACGCTTTGGGTTGCTTCATGTATGGGCATGGCCTTTGGTGCAGGATATTTATCAGTGGGGTTTGTATGCTTTGGTCTTGTGCTTATTGCAAATCTGCTGCTCATGCACCTTAGCACACGTGTTGAGGAAAACAGCCGTTATGTAAGCTTGTACATCGAAGTAGAAGAGACAAACGGTATTAAGAAGCTTCGTAAAAGCTTCATGGAAATGGGCTATCAAATCACTAGCATGAACAAGACAAAGGATAAGACCTTATCTGGTACCGATACAGCACTTATGATTGATTTGGACTTCAAGAAGAGACATTCACACTTAAAGCTTATAGATGATCTTAACAATCTTGATTTTGTAAGTTATGTTGAAGAGGTTTAAATAAATATTGGGAGGGCGATTATGATTAGAGAAGGTAAGATTTGGGTTGCAAATACGGAAAAGTCAGAACCGGTATATTTATTACCACAGATGTCAAATAGACATGGGCTTATCGCTGGTGCCACAGGTACAGGAAAGACCATAACGCTGAAGGTTTTGGCTGAATCATTTTCCGACATGGGAGTGCCTGTCTTTCTTGCAGATGTAAAAGGGGACATTGCAGGAATGATTAATCCAGGCCAGGATAGTGCAGATATGCAGGAGCGCATTAAAAGGTTTGGACTTGATAAGGCCGGCTTTGAGTACCATGGATATCCTGTTACTCTTTGGGACATCTATGGCAAAAATGGTATTCAGGCACGTACTACAATTACAGAAATGGGCCCACTTTTACTTTCTAGAATCCTTGGCTTAAATGATAATCAAAGTAGCATTCTTTCGATTGTGTTTAAAATTGCAGATGAAAGCAATCTTGCCTTAATAGATACAAAAGATTTAAAGTCCATGCTTAACTATGTGGCTGATAATAACAAGGAATTTGAAGCTGACTATGGAAATCTTAACAAGCAAAGCATCGGTGTTATTCAGAGAGCTGTTGTTGCTCTTGAAATGGCCGGAGGAGATAAGTTCTTTGGTGAGCCTGCCCTTGATATCAGAGATTTCCTTACACTTGGGGAGCAGGGCAGAGGCATGATACATATTTTGGATAGTCAAAGCCTTGTAAACGATGGCAGATTATATTCTACATTCCTTCTTTGGCTTCTTTCAGAGCTTTTCGAAACCATGCCAGAGGTAGGTGATTTGGACAAGCCAAAGATGGTATTCTTCTTTGATGAAGCTCATCTTTTATTTAACGATACACCAAAGCCACTGCTTGATAAGATTGAGCAGGTGGTAAAGCTTATTCGTTCAAAGGGAGTAGGAGTATTCTTCGTAACTCAGAATCCACGTGATATTCCAGATGGAGTATTGGCACAGCTGGGCAATAAGGTGCAGCATGCGCTTCACGCTTACACTCCAGCAGAGCAAAAGGCTGTAAAAGCAGCGGCAGATTCCTTCAGAGAAAATCCTGCATTCAAGACAGCAGATGTAATCGAAGCACTTGGAACAGGAGAGGCAGTTGTTTCATTCTTGCAGGAGGATGGCACTCCATCAATTGTAGAAAAGGTTGCTATTTTACCACCTCAGTCCCAGATGGGTGGAATTGATGATGCTTCTAGAGATAAGGCCATAAAGTCTAGCATGCTCTATTCTAAATACGCAAATGCGATAGATGCTGAGTCAGCCTACGAACTACTTCTTCGTATGGGTGTAGAAAAGGAACAGGCAGAAGCTCTTGCAAAAGAAGAGGAAGAAGCTGCAAAAGCCAAGGCAAAAGAGGAGGCTGCAGCAGCAAAAGCAGCAGAGCGTGAGAAGGAAAAGGAAGCCAATCGCAAGAAGCGTGCAGCAAAATCAGTAGGTACAACTGTGGCAGGCACTGTAGGACGTGAGCTTGGCAAAAAGGTCGGCAAGCAAATCGGAGGTAAGTTTGGCCAGACACTTGGTGGCAACACTGGCGCTCAGTTGTTTAGAGGTATACTTAATACCTTAATCAAGTAAAAATCTAGCTAAATTTGACTATAATATCCATGATTGCTAAAATTATCCTTGAGTGTAAACGCTCGGGAGAATATGTATCATGGGAATGACAAAATCGTCAAAAAATAATAAGAAAAAAACTAGAAAGATATATAGGCTTTTCATACCATTAGCAGCTGTTATTGCAGTCTGCTTAGGTGTGGGAGCCTATTTTTATTATGACTACTCAAGCAGGGTATATTCCAGCTGTGTTGTAGAGCTTGGTGGGGAAGTTTCTGCAGCAGATTTTCTGAAGAATCCGGATCAGACTGCGGAGTTTACAAGTGACACAGTTATCACCACTGATTTCCCTGGCACCTATGATGTAGGGATTGTATCTGGCAAATATACCTATCAGTGCACTTTGGAAGTGCAGGATACTGTTGCTCCAGAGCTTACTGTAAAGCAACTGACTCGCACAAAGGAAGAAGTTCCAGCAGCCCAGGATTTTGTTGAATCTGTAAGTGATTTATCTGGAGATGTTTCAGTATATTTTGGTGAGGCCATAAGCTTTGATAATTATGGTCAGATTCCTATCACTATTGTTGCTGAGGATGGCTCAGGCAACAAGACAGAAGCAGATACAGTTCTAAATCTCGTTCAGGAATACGATATCGAGCCGCCAGTTATTGAGGGCCAGCTTGATAAAACTGTCTACGCAGGTACATCTGTAAGCTTCAAAACGGACGTGGTTGTTACTGACAATGTGGACACCGATATTGAGGTTCAGGTGGACAGCAGCAAGGTTGATTTGGATACCCCTGGTGAGTACACCGTAGTTTATACCGCCACAGATTCCATGGGCAACATGGATTTAAAGGAAGGCACAATCACCGTCATTCAGCAGGAATACACAGAGGAAGAAGTATTCGCTTTAGCAGATGAGGTTCTTGCAGAGATAATCACTGATGATATGTCTGCTTATGACAAGGCTCATGCCATTTATGTGTGGGTGCAGGGTAATATCGGTTACAGCGAAAGTGATGATAGCGGAGATTGGCTAAAGGGGGCCTACGATGGCCTTAAAAACAGGCATGGTGACTGCTACAACTATTTCGCAGTTAGCAAGGCTTTGCTTACAAGGGCAGGCATTCCAAATGAGGATATCGAAATCATTCCAACCGCCACAAGACATCATTATTGGAATGTAATTGATTGTGGTGAAGGCTGGCGCCATTTTGACACTACACCACGATTGGACAAAAGCTTCAAAGGCTTCTATCTGACAGACGAGGAATTAATGACATACTCAGATGCTCATTATCATTCTCACAACTACGATAGAGAAATTTACACATATTTTAACGACAATCAGGAGCAATAAGGGAGAATGAAAAAGTTAGGTATAATAGGTGGCCTAGGACCTATGGCTACAGCATATTTTATGCGCCGCATTATAGAGATGACAGATGCAGCCACCGACCAGGATAATATTGAAATGGTGATTTATAATTCGCCATCTATTCCAGACCGCACAGGCTACATTTTGGACAATACAAAGGAAAGTCCACTGCCAAAGATTATAGACTTGGCAAATCGCCTGGAGTTGCAGGACG
This sequence comes from Pseudobutyrivibrio sp. JW11, assembly GCF_900115355.1. NCBI lineage: Bacteria > Bacillati > Bacillota > Clostridia > Lachnospirales > Lachnospiraceae > Pseudobutyrivibrio > Pseudobutyrivibrio sp. JW11. The sequence continues at coordinate 37,343 of NZ_FOWB01000010.1, forward strand.
TTGATTACATAGCAATTCCATGTATCACTGCACACTATTTCCATCAGCAGATAGCAAAGAGTGTGGATGTGCCAGTTTCCAATGGAATTAGAGAAGCAGCAGATTATTTAGCAGAGCATGGTATAAAAAAGGTTGGCATTATGGCCACTGATGGAACAGTTTCAACCAGGCTTTTTGATTCCGTGTTTATGGATTATGGCATTCAGTGTGTTTACCCGGATGGGGAATATCAAAAGCTTGTAATGAGCATCATTTATGATGAGGTAAAGGCAGGCAAGCCTGTTTCCATGAAGGAGTTTGAACTGGTTAAAAATCAGCTTTTAGCTTCCGGAGCAGAAGTAGTTATTTTAGGATGTACAGAGCTTTCTATAGCAAAAAGAGATAATCATATAGAAGGTGTTCTTGACATAATAGATGTTTTGGCAAGGGATTGTGTAATAAAGTGCGCAAAGCTTCGACCAGAATACAAAGAACTAATAAAAGAAGGAAAGTAAGATGCAAAACAATGTTTTAGACTACATAGACGAGAGTCTAGTGAGAGTCCCAGAAAAGGTGGCTTATGCCGATGATGAGGTTCAGCTTACATTTTCCGATGTTAAAAACATCATGGATTCTGTAGGAACAAACCTCCTTGAGATGGGATGCAGCAGAGAGCCAGTAATTGTATTTATGAAGAAGAGCCCAAATACAATTGCTACTTTCTTTGGAGTAATCAATGCAGGATGCTACTACGTACCAATCGATAGCGAAATGCCTGCTACACGTATTCAGCTTATTCTTGAAAATTGCAAGCCAAAGGTTATCATCTGCGATGATTCCACAGTGGATATTGCAAACGATTTTGAGTATAAAGCTAAGGTTTTATTGTTCAAAGATATGGTAAATACCAAGCCAGATGTGGATAAGCTTGCTTTAGTTAGAAAGAAGGCCATTGATACAGATCCAATCTATATCGTATTTACATCAGGCTCCACAGGAGTTCCAAAGGGTGTATGTGCTTGCCACCGTTCAGTAATCGATTATATTGAGCAGCTTTCAGAGACTCTTGGATTTAATGAGGATACAGTTTTTGGAAACCAGACACCTCTTTATTTTGATGCCTGTCTCAAGGAGCTTTATCCAACGCTGAAGTTTGGGGCAACCACTTATCTGATTCCACATTCATACTTCATGTTTCCTATCAAGCTTGTGGAATACATTAATGAGCATAACATCAATACAGTTTGCTGGGTTGTATCAGCCCTTACAATGATTAGTGCATTCAAGACCTTTGATACTGTCGTACCACACGCATTGAAAACAATCGCTTTCGGTAGCGAGGTTTTCCCAATCAAACAATTTAGATTGTGGAGAGCAGCAGTGCCAGAAGCAAAGTTCTTCAATCTCTACGGACCAACAGAGGGCACAGGAATGTGTTGCTACTATCCAGTGGAAAGAGAGTTTGCTGACGATGAGGTTATTCCTGTTGGCTTCCCATTTAAAAACACAGAAATCATGCTTTTAAAGGAAGACAATACACTTGCAGCTGATGGAGAGCAGGGTGAAATCTGCATCAGAGGAACATCAGTAACACTTGGATATTACAACAATCCAGAGAAGACTTCTGAGGCTTATGTTCAGAATCCATTGAACACAGCGTACCCAGAAATCATATATAGAACTGGCGATATAGGTCACATCAACGAATATGGTGAGCTTGTGTTCCATTCTAGAAAAGATTTCCAAATCAAGCACATGGGACATCGTATCGAGCTTGGGGAAATCGAAGCAAATGTAAATCTTGTGCCAGAGATAAAGCTTTCGGGCTGCATCTATGCCAAGGAACAAGGCAAAATAGTGCTTTACTATGTAGGCGACATCACAGAAGGTGACCTTATCAAAGCATTAAAGACCAAGCTTCCACGCTACATGCTACCAAACAAGGTGAACCGTTTAGAAAACATGCCATTTACAGCCAACGGTAAAATAGACCGTGTAAGCTTGACCAAAATGTATCAAAAAGCCTAGTCCGCTGGTTACGCCTACAAGCCTGAGTATTTCTCCGCTCAACACATGTTTCGCTTGAGAAATCTCAGAGCTTGTTATCTACCAGCTCATAGAAATAATTTACATAGTGCATCCACACAGTACAGGCATGCACGAGAAAGGAGTACGAAAAAGATGAACGAATTATTAGAGATTTTGGAGGATTTACATCCTGAGGTTGATTTTAAGACAGCCACAGATTTAGTTGACGGAGGAATTTTGGATTCATTTGATATTGTTTCGCTTATTTCAGAGATTAACGAGACATTTGATGTAACTATCGGAGCTGCAGAGCTTACACCAGAAAACTTCAATTCCGCAGAAGCAATCTATGCTTTGATTAAGGAAAAGCTAGACGACGAGGACTAAAGAATGCTTTTTACTTCATATGGATTTATAGGATTTTTGCTGGCAGTATTTGTGCTGTATTATCTGATTCCTAAAAAGATTCAGTGGCCATTTTTACTTATTGCCAGCTACATTTTTTATTTCATAGCAGATCCTAGATATTTAATTTTTATTGCTATCACAACTGTTTCTACCTTTTATGGTGCAAAGGTTATTTCAGATAAGAAGGTGGCCTTTGATGGATGGTTTAAGGAGCATAAAAAGGAATATGAAAAGGAAGAACGCAAGGCCTTAAAAGCAAAGGAGCATAGTGCTGAAAAGAAAATCTTTTTGGCATGCCTTCTATTTAATTTAGGTATTCTTGCAGTTACAAAATATACCAACTTTACCATCGCCAATATCAATTCATTGTTGGCAGCATTTGGTAGAGCAGACGGGATTTCTTTTGTAGATTTAATCATTCCAATGGGAATTTCTTTCTACACATTCCAGTCTATGGGCTATCTTATCGATGTTTATAATGGTAAGCATGAAGCACAGGATAACCTTTTCAAGTTTGCGCTTTTCGTATCATTTTTCCCACAGTTAGTTCAGGGACCTATTAGCAGATACCATGATTTGAGCCAGACTCTTTATGCGGAGCACAGCTTTAATTGGAAGACAGTAAGCTTTGGATTAGAGCGTATTCTATGGGGCTTTTTCAAAAAGCTTGTTATCGCAGATAGAATCTTTGTGGCTGTTCAGGCAATCATTGCAGACACAGATACCTACAACGGTTTCTATGCATTTGCTGGCGCAATGTTTTATGCACTTGAGCTTTATGCAGATTTCACTGGTGGAATCGATATTACCATTGGTGTGGCAGAGACAATGGGAATCAAGGTTACAGAAAACTTTATTCGCCCATACTTCTCAAAGAATATCAAGGAATACTGGAACAGATGGCATATCACCATGGGTACATGGTTCACTGATTACATTTTCTATCCAATCAGTGCCAGCCAGTTTATGATGAAGCTTTCAAAGAAATCAAGAGCACGCCTTGGAAACAACCTAGGTAAGAGAGTGCCTGTATATCTTTCAAGCTTTATTGTATGGTTTACAACTGGTATCTGGCATGGAGCAAGCTGGAACTTTATCGTATGGGGACTTGGCAACTTTGTAGTTATCATGATTTCCCAGGAGCTTGAGCCATTTTATCGCTGGTTCCATTCAAAGGTACATGTGCAGGGAACTTTCGGTTGGAGATTATTCCAGGTGGTAAGAACCGTTCTTATTATGTCCAGCCTTCGTATGTTTGATTGCTACAGAGATGTGCCACTTACATTTAAAATGTTTGGAAGCATTTTCAGCCAGTCAAGTCTTAGTCAGCTAAATGCTGAGGCTTTCATTGGTATGGGACTTACAGGATTTGATTATCTTGTGGTGTTTATAGGCATGCTTATTCTTGTAACAGTCAGCCTTATTCAAAGAAGTGGTTGCGTGCGTGAAAAGATTTATGGACTTGCTGCACCAGTTCGTTTCATTATTTGGTATGGACTATTCATGGCTACATTAGTCTTCGGTGCATATGGCATCGGTTATTCAGCTAGCCAGTTTATTTACAATCAGTTTTAGTCGGAGGGTATGATGAAAAAGTTTATAGCGATTATATTATCTTTAGTCATTGCTCTCACCGGCATTTTTCTTGCTTCCAAGCTGCTTGAGCCTAAGTATATGTCAGGCATTTTGGAAGGAGCAATGATTCAGGAATACTACGATGATCCTACAGATCACAATGTTGTATTCATTGGCGATTGTGAATTATACGAAAACATTTCTCCTGTTTATCTTTGGGAGAATTATGGTATCAATTCATATATAAGAGGAAGTGCCCAGCAGTTGATATGGCAGTCATATTACCTTGCTGAGGAAACAGTCAAAATGGAGCATCCTGATGTGATTGTTTTCAACGTGCTTTCTATGAAATATAACGAGCCACAGAATGAGGCTTACAATAGAATGACTTTGGATGGCATGAAATGGTCATCAAGTAAAGTAAATTCCATAAATGCCTCAATGACAGATGAGGAAAACTTTCTTGAATATGTTTTCCCTATTCTAAGATATCACTCTAGATGGAGTGATTTATCTGCAGATGATTTTAAATACATGTTCCACAGAGATAAGGTTTCCTTCAACGGATACTATATGCGAGTAGATGTAAAGGCTGCAGAGGATGTGCCAGAGGGAAGACCTCTTGCTGACTATCAGTTTGGCGATAATTCCTACTATTATCTTGATAAGCTTACAAAGCTTTGCAAGGATAATGATGTTAAGCTTGTCCTTGTAAAGGCACCTACTCTTTATCCTTATTGGTATGACGAGTGGGATCAGCAGATAAAAGACTATGCTTCAGCTAACGGCTTAGACTATATCAACTTCCTTGAGCTTCAGGATGAGCTTGGTCTTGATTGGAGCCAGGATACATATGATGGTGGCCTTCATCTAAATTTGGCAGGGGCAGAAAAGCTTTCCGATTATGTTGGAAACATGCTTACCACTGAGTATGGTATTCCAGATAGAAGGGACGAGAGTGCTCTCAACGAATACTGGGATAAGGTAATTGAAAGATATAATGCTGAGATAGATAGACAAACTACCAACCTAAAGCTCTATGGCACAGTCCACGGCCCAGAGGAACAGTAGTATAGAATAATCACATAAAATTCACATGACTTTATGAAAGTGCGGTGTTATAATACGGTTACAAATTGGAAATTTATGTAATTATGTAACGTTTTAAGATTGAGGTGAGTTATTATGAAGATTCAATCTAATGTAAACACAGCACAGTATCAGAACACAATTAATAAAAGAAAGGAAACTGAGGAGCAGCAGAAGAAGGCTTCGAAGGAACTTTCAACAGGCAAAAAAGTAAATACAGCTGCAGATGATGCGGTAGCATTATCCATTTCACAGCAGATTATGAAGGAGGCTAAGTCTCTTACAACAGGCAGCAGTAACATTTCTTATGGAATAGATGCTGCAAATATTGCAGACGGAGCTCTTTCTAATATTACTGATTCTCTTGGAGATATTGAGCAAAACACTGTTCGAGCAATGAATGGTCTTTATTCAGAAAGCGACAGAGCGATTCTTCAGGAGGCAAATGAACAGTCTGTAGCTACAATCAATCAGACTATTAATCAGGCACAGTACAATGAAAAGAATCTACTTGATGGTTCAACAGGAGATATTAATATCTACACTGGTACATCAAGCACTACAATCCAGGAAGCAGATGCAAAAGCTGCAATTGCTGATTTAGAAAACTTTGATGTTTCTGGAAATGGAAATAATATCAGCACTGATGCTTTGGATAAAGCATATTCGTCAATTAGTGATATGCGTAGCCAGATAGGTGCCGAGACCAATGGCTTATCAGCTGCATATAATGTAAATAACAATACAGCTGAGAACCTTACAAGTGCACAGGCTCAGAAAGAGGATGCTGATTTTTACAAGTCAGTTACTAAAATGAAGTCAAGTGGAGTGGTTGGAGCTGCTCAGAATATGGCTTTGAAGAACCAGATGGAAAGCCAGGAAAATCTTGTATCAAAGATGTTCCAGTAAACTATGTATTTTAATTGCCCTAGACAATAAAATGTCTAGGGTTTTATTTTATAAAAAATGAGTTGACAAATACAATTCAATTGAGTACAATTAAATCAACTTAAAAGATTGCACGCAATTATTATAGTTTTAAAAGAGCTATGGAGGTTTTAAAACATGGAAAGATATGATATTGCAGTTATAGGTACAGGCCCTGCTGGATTAGAGGCTGCTATTACAGCAAAGGTTAGAAATAAATCAGTACTTCTTATTGGTGGTAAAGGTTCTTCTGATAAGGTTTCAAAGGCACACACTATTCAGAATTACTTAGGTTTACCTGATGTAGCTGGTGCAGATATGGCAAAGGCATTTCTTGATCATGCCACAGGAATGGGCATTGAAATCACAGAAGATAAAGTAAATGCTGTTTATTCAATGGGTCAGTATTTCGCAATTCAGTGCCACAATGGTGATTACGAAGCAAGCTCAGTAATCATTGCAGCTGGAATGACTACAATGAAGCCATTCCCTGGTGAGATGGAAAATCTTGGAAGAGGCGTAAGCTACTGTGCAACATGTGATGCAGCTTTATATAAAGGAAAGACAGCAATCATCCTTGCATACAGCGAAGAGGATGAGCCAGAGGCTGAATTCTTAGCAGAAAGAGCTGACACAGTTTATTATTTGCCACAATACGAGTATAATGGAAATCTAAGTGGTAATATTAAAGTAACTTGCGATGTAAAGCCAGGCACAATCGAGATGAAAGATGGTGCAGCTGTTCTTACAACAGACGGCGATACATTCTCAGCAGATGGAATCTTTATTTTAAGACAGCAGATTGCTCCATCACAGCTTGTTCCAGGCTTAAAGATGGATGGAAATCACGTTGAAGTAGACCGTCAGATGAATACAAACATCAAAGGTTTATTTGCATGTGGCGATATTACTGGTACACCATATCAGTACATTAAGGCCGCTGGTGAAGGAAATGTAGCAGCACTTTCAGCTGTTTCATATTTAAATGAACTAAAAAAAGCGCAAAATTAGTTGTTGATTTAGAACGAAAGGAGATATACTATGGTAAAGAAAATTAATCAGGATGAATTTAAGTCAATGGACAAGTCAGGTGTTTCTGTTTTGGACTTCAATGCTACATGGTGTGGTCCATGTAAGATGCTTGCTCCAGTTTTGGAGGAGGTTTCTGAAGAGCTTTCTGATAAGGCTAACTTCTACAGTGTCGATACTGATGAAAATCCAGATTTAGCAAGAGAATATGGTATTATGAATATTCCTGCAATCGTTGTCTTAAAGGATGGCGAAAAGGTAGACATGAATGTTGGTTTCGTTCCAAAGGAAGCACTTTCTGATTTTGTGTCTAAGAACTTATAATTAATAAGAGGTGAGTATTAAATGAGTGATAAATTTGATTGCTTGAAAATTTCAAATCAGCTTTGTTTTCCGCTGTATGCTTGTTCAAAGGAGATTGTAAAGAGATATAAGCCATATCTTGATCCAATCGATCTTACATACACACAGTACATTACAATGATGGTAGTTTGGGAAGAACAGGAGATTACAGTTAAGGCTCTTGGAGACAAATTGTTCCTTGATTCTGGCACACTTACTCCAGTTCTCAAGAAGCTTGAGCAGAAGGGTTATGTTAAGAGAAGTCGTTCAAAGGATGATGAAAGAAATCTTATCATCACACTTACTGACGAAGGATTGGAATTAAAAAAGCAGGCATGTGAAATACCTGCTAAGATGGGCAAATGTGTAAGTTTATCACAAGAGGAATGTTCACAGCTTTACAGTTTGCTATACAAGATTCTTGGATCTTTCCCAGAAGAAGCTAATTAAAAAGATTAAACAGATCCACATTTTCACGAGCTTTAGAAATGACATCGTCTACGAAAGAGGCGGTGTCATTTTTTATTGTATCCCAGTCGATGACTTCAACATTGGATAAATCAGCGCCAGCATTATCAAAAACATCTCCCATATTTTCTACAGTCTGGAGAGTGCCTTTTATGTATCCTTCCCCTAAAACTTCTTCATTTTTTGCAACCTCGATATTGGTAACTTCTGTTTTCATACCAGAATCAATAAAGTTTAATAAAACTCCACAATCGATGGTATATACATCGCCGTTGGATGCATAGTAAGTAAGGTTATCTGTAAATGAGTTTGTGTATGTAGTGCTTCCATCTCGTTTGATGGTGACAACAGCAAGCTCATCATCTGGAAGAGGAGCGTAGAACTCCATGGTGCTAAGGTTCTTGCCGTAGATAGCAAGATACTCACCATCGTTCTTATAAGATAAATCAAACACGATTTTTCTAGTGTGATTCCACTTATCTAAATAAAGAGAACATGTTATATCGTGGTCAGGAGTTTTCATTCCAAGCAAATCCCAAATGAAATCACCCTCACCGGCAGGAATAATGATTTTGAACTCAGAGGCTTCTGTACCATCTTCATCAGTGTACACCTCACCGGTTTTTTCTATTTCAATGCTGTGAACAAAGTTCCAGATATTTCGTTTATTGTTGTGGAACCATTCACGGGAAATATCGTTGTTTAGATTTGGAGCTTTAAGGAATAAATCTTCTCCGGTATCAAATCCGTAGGAGATGTCTCCTAAAAGAGGTGCAACAAGATAAACGGTATCATCTTGGGCATAGATATCCAATTCACCTACATTTAAAACTAATACATTAAGATTAGAGTTGCAGGAGAATTTCTTTTGCTCATATGAGCGCTCGCCCTTTATGCTACCGCTAATTGAATATGGAAAGCCCTTTACTTTTTTGATGTAGGCATTTCCTGAATAGCGAATGTCGGAATTAGTGTAATTTCTAAATAAATCCTTCAGGTCGATATTGTAGGCCAAGTAATCTGGACTGTTGAGTGTTGATTCTGAAAAATTAATAACTGAAGCTAACACTCTTACTGTAGGATTAAAGTCCAATTCTGCCTTAATTAATATAGCTATTGCAAATACGATAATAAATGTTATTCCAATTTTTTTCTTCATAATAAGAAATTATAAAAGTTCTATTGGAGTATCTGCAATAGACAAAGCGATGGCTGTGTCCATCTCAAGTAGATGTTGTGTGGCTTCTGTATTTTCTACTTCAATTGTATCTTCTGCAAAGCGCACACATGCATCATGATATTTTTCAGTGTTGCCACTGTTTTTATAAACAATCATGTAAAGCTTTGATGCCTCCAGCTTCATGTGTATGTTATTGGCGATAGTGGCAGAGGAATCTAAGCTAAGTGCAACTGCTTCAGCCCGGTCAAATTCATTCATTCCACAGAAAGTTTCTATAAGAAGCTTTAGGTCCTCAATATAGTCTTGAATAGTGATTTTCGAATTTTTTATAAAGGTTACTAATTCATCGATATGGTCATAGACGTATTGATTATCTCCCATGCGATGATGCAGGTTTGCTTCCAATACTGACAGGCTAAGGTCATGATGATGCATGTCATTTTTGGAGGCAATCTCAGAACCACGTTTTAAAAAGGTTTCAGCCTCAGCATATCTGTGAATATGCAAATAGCAGTAGGCAAGGTTGAGGCATGCTACCAAATAAGAATGAGGTTCGTTTGGAAATTTATCCCCGTGGTCTTCCAAATCCTGAAGAGCCATTTTACCATAGTTAACAGCACTATCGTAATCGCCGAGTATCATGTAACGATTACAAATAGTTGTATAGAAAAAGTGCTTTGCACCAAGTATGCCGTGCTTATCAATAATATCCAAAGCATTAAGGCACTTGTAAAGCATCTTACTGTCATAGCCCATAATTCCATAAGCAATAGCAAGACCTCTGAGAGTAAGAATGTATTGCTTATAATCTTGTAATTCTTCATAGATGCTTGCAGCCATATTTAGATTGTCGATGCCTGGCTCCAAGTTGTTGGAATGAACTAAATACATTCCTTTGTCATAATACTCTTTTGCAATTTGTTCTGAACTAGCCATAGTAACCTCCTATGCAAGACCCACAAATACATCAACTTAAGTATATCATTTAATAATAGTAGTAATATTTAAAATTCTGTGACGTTTTTCGTAATTTGTTGTTTTGAAAGAAATTAAATATTACAATTACTGTAGTGTTTGAAACAATTACGGGGATTGAATTATGAAAAGGACTAGTCTATTTATCTATGAAATAGTGCTCGTTGCAGGAGTACTAATATATTTATTTATCATTGGCCTTTTGGTTTGGGGCGAAAATGCTTTAAAAGAGGAGCGAACCTACACCTCATTTGAGCTTGAAAGCTATAATGATGGATGGTATAGAATCTACTCTGATGGCACCAAAGAAGCCATAGAAATTCCAGGACAATATCAGCCTGAATCTTCACATGAGTTTGTAATTGAAAAAAAAATCAATGTAGATGTGCCTTTGTTTGTTAGCTTTGATTCTGCAAAGCAGGATATTAACGCCTTCGTGAATGGTGAATTGAGATACAGCTATTCAACCAAGGATTCACGATTATTTGGTGACAACAGTCCAGGTGCATTAATGTTTATTCCTGTTTATCCAGAGGATAATGGTCAAAACTTGCAAATCGTTTTTATAGGTGACAATAACTATTCGGGAGTTCTTGGCGATATATGCATAGGAACTCAGCTTGGCATTACCAAGAATCTTTTTACTAAAGAGAAGTACTCACTAATCTTGACATTAATGCTTCTTATACTTGGATTTATAGCTTTCGTAATAGGCCTTGTGGTACGAGCTACGTATGGAAGGACCATGCCTTTGTTCTACGCAGGTTGGGTGGTTATGTGCGCGGGAATGTGGTCACTTGCCGAGTCTAACGTAAGACAGTTCATAGCGCCTAACTTTTCACTTTTATCCTATATGACATACCTAAGTCTTATGATGCTTCCATTTGCCATGGCATTTTATTTTGACAGGCTTCAGGAGGGACGTTATCGCATTTTCTATTTGATTGTTTCTGTGCTGGATGTTTTCTGTGGTTACATAGCAATAATGCTGCAGTTCTTTAATAACACTGATTTAATAAATGTGTTGATATACGCTTTCGTTGCAATAGTTCTTTCGATGTTGATATTCATTATCTCCATGGTGATAGATTTTATCCAAGGTCGTTTAAAAAACAATTGGACAGAATTGGTTGGCGTAGCCGGCGCATTGATAGCTGGATTTGCACAGATTCTTTCCTATAACAGTAGACCAACTACTGTGGATAGAGGAATACTTTTATCCGGTTTACTGTTTTTGATCGTCATGTCGTATATTCGTGCTCTGACAGATGTGCGAACTATGGAAAGAGACATGTATGCAGCAGTTAAGGCGCAGGATGCTAGTACCGCATTCCTTACCAGAATGAGTCATGAAATGCGTACACCTATCAATGCAATCCTTGGAATGAATAAAATGATTCTTAGGGAAAGCAGAGAAGACAATATTCTGGATTACGCCCGTGATGTAAACAGCGCTGGCAACTATCTCCTTGGAATTGTAAATGAGGTTCTAGATCTTGCAAAGGTTAATGCAGGCAAAATTGTGATAGAAGAAGAAGAGTACGAATTAATGGATATGGTCCGCGAATGCTACGCGCTTGTTCGACCTAGAGCAAAGGCAAGCAGATTATCCTTTGAAGTGGATATGAGCGATGTGCTTCCAGAAAAGCTAAAGGGCGACAAGGAGCATATCATACAGGTCGTAACAAACCTTCTTACTAACGCAGTAAAATATACACCTGAGGGAAGAATTACTCTTTCAGTACAGGGAAAGATATCAGAAGGGAAACTGCTTTTGATAATTACGGTAAGTGACACTGGAATTGGTGTGGCAGAAGAGAGCATTCCATATTTGTTTGATTCATTCAAGCGAGTAGGAGAGTTTGCGCAAAGCAAAATCGAGGGAACCGGTCTTGGTCTTACAATTACTAAGCAGCTTGTAGAATTGATGCATGGACAGATAGCTGTAGAATCAGAATTAGGTAAGGGCACGTCATTTACAGTTGTAATCCCACAGGAGATATGCTCAGTGGAACCATGTGGCACATTCTCTATGGGACCTAATGGCGACAGACGTGTGGCTGACAGACATGAAGTATTTGATGTGATTGGCGCAATACTTGTAGTTGATGATGTGGCTATAAATCTTAGGGTATTCTCCATGCTTTTGAACGACACTGATGTCACTGTGGATACAGCAATCAGTGGAGCAGAAGCAATAGAGAAGATAAAAAGAACAAAATATGATATTATATTCATTGATCATTTGATGCCTGGCATGGATGGCCTCCAGCTAAAGGAAATCATGGATACCATAGAGAACAATCCAAACAAGGATACACCTCTTATCATGCAGACAGCAAATGCAGTTGTAGGAGCTAGAGAAGAATACGAAAGCTTTGGCTTCAGCGACTACATCGAAAAACCAATCAAAGAAGAGGAGCTAAAAAAGCTTCTCCGAAAATACATGATATAAGGAGATTACCATGGCATTTAATCCAGCAGATTTATTTAGAGTTAGAAGTGCAGCAGCCACTTTCAATGCAAATCATCCAAAGCTTCTTCCATTTTTCGGAGCAGCTAAAAACAAAGCAATGACACCAGGTTCAGTTATTGAAATTGCAATCACTGATCCAGCTGGTGAAAAAATCGAAACAAACCTTAGAGTTCAGGAATCAGACATTGAGCTTATCAATCTTTTAATGGAAATTGGTTCTAAGGGAATGTAAAAAATAAACCTTCCTGCATTTGCAGGAAGGTTTTTCATTATCTGTTATTTAAATTCAAAGAACTTTGTATCAAGCTCAGGATAAGCCCTCTTCATAGAAATAGGGATTCCTGACTTATTCATAAAGCAGTGTCTAGTTTTTGCTACGGCACGGTCCTCTCCGGTAACCTTATCGTAAATACGATAAGCAACTTCCATTTCATGACCATCGTAGGAAACCAACTTAGTATCTACAACGATAGTCTCATCAAATTTTACCTGGCTCCTATATTCAATAGAATGAGAGATTACAGGGGAAGTGATTTCCATATCAAGCATCTGCTTAAATGAAAGTCCCATCTGCTCCATAAGGTTCATTCTTGCATCCTCAATCCAGTTTAGATAATTGGATGTGTGAATGATTCCCTGTTGATCTGTCTCATGATATTTTGTGTGATGCTCAAAAGGGGTAATCTTTATCTGCCTTTTAGCACCAGCAACTTCAATTTCTTGTTTTGCCATAGTGTTACCTCCTGATGAAATTCTTAACACAATTATACCACTCTGGCTGAAAAATAGTTATGGTTTCAATCTTGGCTATTCCTTTACTTCATAGAAAACTTCTACAGTGCCTTCACTTCGTAGTTTATCTTCTGGATTTATAGACCACTCAATTCCAAAATTGTTCTTCAGTTCATCGTAAGTCATGTAAGCAGCATCCATGATTATATTGATACTATCAGTTGAACCATCATTGTATGTAATCTGACATGTAATAATAATTCCTTCTAAAATATTCTTTACCTGATTTAAATATTCATCTATAGTCTCAGGGGTAAAAATGGCATTCATAGCAGTATCATTCTTTGGAATGTAGCCAATTACCGAAATATTGATGTAATTATTCTTAAATTCATCATATGAGAATGTATAAGTATCATTGCTATCACATGTACCGTCAACTGGTTCACCATCAGAATTAACAATATAATTTGTCACTTGAAGTTGTGACTTATTAATCGAAAACGTAATATCTTTTATGTTATTGCCTTCGCAGTCCATTTTTGGCAAGTCGAAATGATAGTATATTACTTCTCCATTTTCGTCGTATTCTCCACCACCTTCAGAAAATCCCCAACAGTTACCAATATTTCCGATTGAAAGTGGTATTTCTTTTCCTGTTTCAAGTGGTATTTCTTTATTTTCAGCGGCATAGACTTTTAATGAAAAGCTATTTGTAAGATCTGATGTAATCTGGGATTGTACACCATTTTGACTTTTATTTGGTGAAAGTGTATTAAACAATCCCTGGTTATATCCAAATGCACCACTGCCTATGATAATCATGCAAATACAGGCAGCAACTAAAAAATTCTTCCTAAAAGATACTATTTTTCTTTTAGTGGAATATTTATATGTTTTTGAAATTATATCATCGTCAATGCCTCTCATGGCAAACAATAGTTTTTCGCTTTTCATGATGCTAAATACCCCTCCTTTGCTAATCTAAGTTGAAGTTTTTTTCTTAGCCGGCTAAGAATAACGGTTACATTATGCTTAGTCATACCAAATTTGATTGCTATATCTGAAATGTCTTGAGCGTAGAAGTATCTACTTGTAAAAATATAAGCATCCCGTTCATTAAGCTCACGTACAAAATCCCGAATAATCTCTGCTAATTCGTTTTCCAAAATGACATGCTCAACAGTAGTGTTATCAGGCAAGCATTCCTCAAGCTCATCAAGAAGTTGCGAGACTACGCCGCCTCCACGTTTCGAGGTCTTACTTGCTTTATACATATTTAATGCGATTTCTCTAACAATCTTTCCAATAAAAGCCCTTAGAATACGTGGCCGAGTTGGAGGAATTCGATTCCACATTTTCATATATGTATCATCAAGGCATTCCTCGATATCTTGATTATTCCATAGAATGTTGCCAGCAATAGTTTCACAATAGTGGCCATACTTGATATCAGTCTCCTCAATGGCCCGTTCATTTCGTTTAAAATATAACTCAATTATTTCCTCGTCCTTCATACATTCTCCCTTCTCGAATCAATTTATAAGGCCCTTACACTTGTATAGCCAACAAATAAACTTGGATGTCACAACTTAAAATTAATTTTTAAGATTATCTCACTGATAAGTAGTTTTCTAAGCATAGGTAATATTAAATATTTTATCTTTAATTATAATTAATAGCCATAAAAAAGAAAAAGTGGAAAAATAGAAAAATCAAGAGTTCATTCACTTGAAAAGGTAGGTTGTGAGATAATTCAAAAATTAGATTGATTGTGTAGGATGATAGTGGTAAAATGACGTTAATTGATAAAAATTTAACGAGCGGAGGTTATTATGGATTTTCAGGCTGAGTATAAGAAGAAGCTGACTACTGCAGCTGAGGCTGTAAAGGTAGTAAAAAGTGGGGATTGGGTTGATTATGGCTGGTGTACTGGCACACCAGATGCTTTGGATAAGGCTTTAGCTGCGCGTACTGATGAGCTTAGAGATGTAAAGGTACGTGGTGGTATTTTGATGAAGTTGCCTGCAATTTTTGAGCGTGAGGATGCAGGTGAGCATTTTTGCTGGAACTCATGGCATATGGGTGGTCTTGAGAGAAAGCTTATTGCAAGAGGATGCTCTTACTATGCACCAATCAGATACTCTGAGCTTCCTAGATACTACAGAGATCATATTGAGCCAAATGATGTTCTTATGATTCAGACTACAACTATGGACAACCATGGCTATTTCAACTTTGGTCCTAATGCATCACATCTTATGGCTGCAGTTGAGAAGTCAAAGCACATTATTGTAGAGGTTAATAAAAACATGCCACGTTGCCTTGGTGGATTTGAAGAGGGAGTTCATATCTCTAAGGTAGACGCTATCGTAGAGGGAGATAATCCAGCTATCCTTGAGATGGGTGGCAGCGCTGCGCCTACAGATGTAGATAAAGCTGTTGCTAAGCTTATCGTTGAGGAAATTCCAAACGGTGCATGCTTACAGCTTGGTATTGGCGGTATGCCAAATACAGTAGGCGCCATGATTGCTGAGTCGGACTTGAAAGATTTGGGTGTTCATACTGAGATGTATGTTGATGCATTTGTTGATATTGCAAAGGCTGGAAAGATTAACGGTTCTAAGAAGAACATTGATAGATTCCGTCAGACTTATGCATTCGGTGCTGGTACAAAGAAGATGTACGATTATATGGATGAGAATCCAGAGCTTATGAGTGCTCCTGTTGATTATACAAATGATATTCGCCAGATTTCTGCACTTGATAACTTCATCTCTATCAACAATGCTGTTGATGTAGATTTATTTGGTCAGATCAATGCAGAGTCAGCTGGAACAAAGCACATTTCTGGTGCAGGCGGACAGCTTGATTTCGTACTTGGTGCTTATCTTTCAAATGGTGGAAAGAGCTTCGTATGTCTTTCATCTACATTCACAACAAAGGATGGTACAGTAAAGAGCCGTATTCGTCCTACACTTGCTGAGGGTTCAATTGTTACAGATACTCGTTCAAACACACACTACCTTGTTACAGAGTATGGTAAGGTTTGCTTGAAGGGACTTTCAGCTTGGGAGCGTGCAGAAAAGATTATCGGCATTGCGCATCCTGACTTCCGTGATGAGCTTATTGCTGAGGCAGAGAAGATGCACATCTGGAGACGTTCAAATAAATAATCATTGATTTTCAGGGACTTCGCTAATTGCGGAGTCCTTTTTTTGTTGAATATTTCACGTCTATTTCTATTGAAAGTGGGACGTATTAATGTTATACATAATTATAAAATAGTTTAACGAAAGCTAAACGAAAACAACTAGGGGGATAATTACATGAAGAAAAAAGCGATGGTTGCAGTGCTAATTGCAACGACATCTGTAGGCCTGGTGGGCTGTGGCTCACCTAAGGAAGTGGTACTGGAGAAAGAGGATGGGGGCAATCCTTTAGTATCTTCTAATGAGGACTATGTGTACGGTGGCGACCCTTCGGTGCTTGTGGATGGAGATACAGTGTATCTGTACACAGGCCATGATGCTTCTACAGATGAGGAGGTAGGAAAATCTATTTACAACATTCCAGAGTACTTGTGTTATTCATCTACAGATATGGTGAATTGGACCAGCGAAGGAGTTGTAATGTCCATGGAAGATGTTAGCTGGACTAGCAACGACACATCTGCATGGGCATCCCAGGTGATGAAGCATACTGACCCTGCAGATGGAAAAGATAAATACTACTTATATTATTGTAGCTGGGACAAGACTGGAAAGCAGTGTATTGGCGTTGCAGTTTCTGATTCGCCAACTGGTACCTTTGTTGATATAGGGGCTCCTCTTGTGAAGAGCACTGTTACAAAGCCAAACACCAGCACCTTCAATGATATCGATCCTACAGCCTGGATTGAAACAGATGATGATGGCGTAGAGCACCGTTATCTTGCTTGGGGTAATGGCATGTTTTTTGTGTGTGAGCTTAATGAGGATATGACTTCTGTGACGGATGTTAATGGTGATGGAAAGATTACTAGCGGCAAGGTAGCAGGAGAGGATGATGTGGTAATTCGTACTGATGGATTGGAAAGCTACACAGAAGCACCTTGGATTTATCGCAGATCTGATGAAAATGGCAACTACTATGGCGATTACTATCTGTTCTTTGCCCACCAGTGGAGAGAGTGCATGGCTTATGCAACTACTGACGATTTGCTGAGCGGTGATTGGAGCGAGACTAAGAAAATCATGAATCCTACTGCTACATCAAACACTAATCACATGGCAGTATTTGATTTTAAGGGCAAGACTTACTTTGTATATCACAATGGTTCGCTGCCAGCAGGAAGCGGCTTCAGAAGAACTGCCTGTGTTGTGGAGCTTCAGTTTAATGACGATGGAAGTATAGATTTGTTTGAGGAAAGTGCAGCAGGAATTTCAGGCAAAACATCCACCATTTCTACTATAGACGGAGTTAAAATTGCTCATAATCCATTTGTTTGCTCTTCAGCAGACAGCGATTATCCATACAAGGATGTTGCCATTGGAATTAATCTTGTTGAAGGAGACTCTAAGGATTTTGATTGGGTGATTAGAAGCGGAAAGGCGGATTTTACCAATGAGTCATATGTCTCAATCGAATCTGAAAACAAGCCAGGTCTTTATATTACAGCAAATTCTGACGGAACAGTAACCCTTTGCCAGGATACAAAAGCAAGTGAAGGCGCTGCTGCTAATCAGACTTTTAAAACAGTGGAAGGACTTGCAGATAAAAGTGGGGTAAGCCTGGAGAGCGTGGCTCAGCCAGGAAAATACGTAACCTTAGTAGATGATGTGTTAACACTTACAGATGGTTCAGATAAAGAAAGTGCAACTTTCAAAATAGAAGTTGCACAGTAAAATTATTTCAGTATACGGTTTAGAATATCGGCTACTAGTTGATTTCTTGTGATGGTGATGTTGCCATCGGAGAATAGGCTGGTAGCTTTGTTTTTTATCTCAGCAGGAAAGGCGTTTATATCAGAATTAAAATTGATTCCGATTCCAATAACAATCCACTGGAGACGTCCAGTTTCAAATTCAGTTCCGGCTTCTGTCAGGATTCCACAAATCTTTTTATCTCCAACGAAAAGGTCGTTGATTGGCTTTAGTGTAGGCTTTACATCGGTGAGAGATGCGATGGCATCGCAAACGGCATTGCCAATGAAAGTGGTGATTTCATCTGAATCGGTGCTTGGCAAATGCTCTGGTGTCATTACCACACTCATGTACAATCCACCTTTTGGTGAGTAAAAGCTGTGGTCTGCTCGACCTCGTCCCTCACTTTGTTCATTTGCGATTACAAGTGTGCCATATCTTAAATCTGTGATGGCAAGCTCCTTGGCCTTGCGATTGGTAGATGGAATGGAGTCGTAGATGTGAATCAGACTGTCATTTCCTTTGTAAATGTCAGCTACATCTTCCTTAAGGTATGAGCTTATGCCGGCAGAAGAGAGAATATCATTTTGCCCAGCAAGTCTATAACCCTTGTTGCTTACTGCTTCTATTTCATATCCGTTTTTTCTAAGGTCATTGATGGCTTTCCAGATGGCGTTTCTTGAAATTCCAAGGGATGAAGCCATTGCTTCTCCTGAAAGAAATGTTGATTTATTGGCCTCTAGCAGCTCTAGAATTTTATCTTTAGAACTCATAAAAAATCTCCTAAAAGAATTTTATAGTAGAATGTCATACTTTAAAGTGGTAAAGTTTACTAAACACTTCATATGTATTTTAGAAGTATTTGGGCTATTTTGTCAAAGATATCAAAATGAGGTTTAATTTAATTGAATTTCACACTTTAGTGTACTAAAATGTAACTATTAATTAGAATGGTAATTAGGAGAAAGCTATGAAATGTAACATTGGCGTTATTAGGGGAGACGGAATTGGTCCGGAGATAGTTACTGAAGCAATAAAGGTTCTTGATGCTATCGGTGCTAAATATGGACACACATTTAATTATACTGAAATCCTCATGGGAGGCTGCTCAATCGATGCAACAGGGGAGCCACTTACAGATGAGGCAGTAGAAAAAGCTCTTGCAAGTGATGCAGTGTTAATGGGTTCAATAGGTGGCAACACATCTACCAGTCCTTGGTACAAGCTACCAGCCGACAAACGTCCAGAGGCCGGCCTTTTAAAGCTTCGTAAAAGTCTTAATCTTTTTGCAAATCTTAGACCAGCATATTTATATGATGAATTGAAAGAGGCATGCCCACTTAGGGACGATATCATCGGCGATGGTTTTGACATGATGATTATGCGTGAGCTTACTGGTGGTCTTTACTTTGGCAAGCGTGAAACAAAGGAAGAAGATGGTCAGCTTGTTGCCAGAGATTCTCTTACTTATTCAGAAAATGAAATTCGTAGAATTGCAAAGCGCGGATTTGATATAGCAATGAAGCGCAGAAAGAAAGTTACATCAGTTGATAAGGCTAATGTACTTGATAGCTCCAGATTATGGAGAAAGATAGTAGAAGAGGTTGCAGCAGATTATCCTGAGGTTTCCTACGAGCACATGCTTGTTGACAATTGCGCAATGCAGCTTGTGAAAGACCCAGGTCAGTTTGATGTAATCCTAACAGAGAATATGTTTGGGGATATTCTTTCGGATGAAGCATCCATGGTTACCGGTTCAATTGGAATGCTTTCATCTGCTTCCCTTAACGATACAAAATTCGGATTGTACGAGCCTTCCGGCGGAAGTGCACCTGATATTGCAGGTCAAGGTATCGCAAATCCGATAGCCACAATTCTTTCAGCAGCCATGATGCTTCGCTACAGCTTCGACTTAGATGCTGAGGCAGATGCAATCGAAGCCGCCGTAAAGAAAGTACTTAAGGCTGGTTACCGCACAATCGACATTATGCCTCGCGACGGCAGCGCCGTAACTCGCGTCGGCACAGTGGAGATGGGTGATTTAATTGTAAAGGAGTTGTAAATATGAGAAGTGATAACGCAAGAGCTGGCATGCAACAAGCTCCAGCAAGAAGTTTGTTTAATGCATTGGGATTTACTCCAGAAGAAATGAAAAAGCCAATGGTTGGTATCGTATCTTCGTACAACGAAATCGTGCCAGGCCATATGAATATCGATAAGATTGTGGATGCCGTAAAGCTTGGAGTTGCTGAGGCAGGCGGTGTTCCAGTGGTTTTCCCAGCTATCGCAGTTTGTGATGGTATTGCAATGGGACACATCGGAATGAAGTATTCTCTTGTTACCAGAGATTTGATTGCAGATTCCACAGAGTGTATGGCACTTGCTCATCAGTTTGATGCACTTGTTATGGTGCCAAACTGTGATAAGAACGTTCCAGGACTTCTTATGGCAGCAGCTCGACTTGATTTACCAACTGTATTTGTATCAGGTGGTCCAATGCTTGCAGGTCATGTAGGAGGTCAGAAACGTTCCCTTTCTTCTATGTTTGAGGCAGTTGGCGCACATGCCGCTGGCAACATGACAGAGGAAGAGGTAGAAAACTTCGTTGAGAATGTTTGCCCAACATGCGGAAGCTGCTCAGGTATGTACACAGCCAATTCCATGAACTGCCTTACTGAGGCACTTGGAATGGGACTTAGAGGAAATGGCACTATCCCAGCAGTATATTCAGAAAGAATTCGTCTTGCAAAGCATGCTGGTATGGCTGTTATGGATATGTATAACAAGGGTATTACAGCTCGTCAGATTATGACAAAGGATGCAATCCTCAATGCCCTTACAGTAGATATGGCACTTGGATGCTCAACAAACTCGATGCTTCATTTGCCAGCAATTGCTCATGAAATCGGATTTGATTTTGATATCGAATTTGCAAATCCTATTTCTGAAAAGACTCCAAACCTTTGTCACCTTGCACCAGCAGGTCCTACTTACATGGAAGACCTTAACGAAGCTGGCGGCGTATGGGCAGTCATGAAGGAGCTTGCAGATATAGGCCTACTTAATACAGATTGCATGACTGTTACAGGAAAGACAGTTGGTGAGAATATTGCAAATGCAGTAAATAGAAATCCAGAGGTTATCAGACCTGTGGACAATCCATATACAAAGACAGGTGGTCTTGCAGTTCTCAAGGGAAATCTTGCACCAGATGGTTCAGTTGTAAAACGAAGCGCAGTAGTGCCAGAGATGCTTGTGCATGAAGGACCAGCCAGAGTATTTGATTCAGAGGAAGATGCTATCGCAGCTATCAAGGGTGGCAAAATCGTAGAGGGAGATGTTGTAGTCATTCGCTACGAAGGACCTAAGGGTGGCCCTGGTATGAGAGAAATGCTTAATCCTACATCAGCAATTGCAGGTATGGGACTTGGCTCATCAGTTGCTCTAATTACAGATGGTCGTTTCTCAGGTGCCAGCCGTGGTGCTTCCATCGGTCACGTTTCACCAGAGGCAGCTGTTGGTGGACCAATTGCACTTGTAGAAGAGGGCGACATCATCGCCATCGACATACCAAATTACACTATGACTTTAAAGGTTAGCGACGAAGAGCTTGCAGCTCGTAAAGCTAAGTGGCAGCCACGTGAGCCTAAGGTTACTGCAGGTTATTTGAGAAGATATGCTGCGCAGGTAACTAGCGGAAACAGAGGGGCAATTTTAAAAACACCGGAGGTTTAAGATGTTATTAAATGGTTCAGAAATAATTATAGAATGTTTGAAGGAACAGGGAGTTGATACAGTTTTCGGTTATCCAGGCGGTGCCATCCTAAACCTTTATGATGAGCTTTATAAGCATAGTGATGAGATTCATCATGTGCTTACAAGCCACGAGCAGGGAGCAGCTCACGCAGCAGATGGCTATGCACGTTCAACTGGCAAGGTTGGTGTGTGCTTCGCAACTAGCGGTCCTGGCGCAACAAATCTTGTGACAGGTATTGCAACAGCTCATATGGATTCGGTTCCTATTGTTGCCATCACATGTAATGTAAATGTATCTTTGCTTGGTAAGGATTCTTTCCAGGAGATTGATATCACTGGTATTACAATGCCTATAACAAAGCACAACTTCATTGTTAAGGATATCAAGGATTTGGCAGAGACAATCCGCAGAGCATTTACTATTGCCAAGAGCGGTCGTCCAGGCCCAGTTCTCATCGATGTGCCAAAGGATGTTACAGCTCCTACTAACAAATACGAATACATGCCAATGAAGCCAATCCCAGTTGGCCGAGTTAAAAAGAGCATTACTGAGGATGCTATCAAAGAGGCAGTTAAGCTTATCAAGAAGTCTAAAAAGCCAGTTGTCTTTGTTGGTGGTGGTGCAGTTATTGCAAATGCTTCAAAGGAATTAAAGAAGTTTGTAGAGCTTGTTGATGCACCAGTTTGCGACACTCTTATGGGTAAGGGTGCATTCGATGGCAGAGATGAAAGATACACAGGAATGCTTGGTATGCATGGCTGCAAGGCTTCAAACCTTAGCGTTTCAGAGTGCGATTTGCTTATCGCTGTTGGTACCAGATTCTCTGATAGAGTTCTTGGAAATCCAGACAAATTTGCTAGCAATGCAAAGATTCTACAGTTTGATGTAGATCCTGCTGAAATTAATAAAAATATTCTTACTGATCATGCTATTGTTGGAGATGTAAAGGAAATTTTATCTAGATTAAATAAAGTTCTTGAGCAGGCTGATCATGCTACTTGGATGAAGCATGTTAAGGAACTATCTGAAAAGTATCCTCTGGTGGTTCCAGCAGAAGGCTTGTCAGGTCAGTATATCGTTGCTGAAACTTACAGACAGACAAAGGGCGATGCAATTATCGCAACAGAGGTTGGTCAGCATCAGATGTGGGCTGCTCAGTACTACAAGTTCAAGAAGCCTCATCAGTTGTTGACATCAGGTGGCCTTGGAACAATGGGATATGGCCTTGGCGCTGCAATTGGTGCGAAGACAGGTAATCCTGATAAAAAGGTTATCAATATCGCCGGCGATGGTTGCTTCCGCATGAACATGAACGAAGTTGCAACAGCTGTAAGAGAAAAGCTTCCAATCATCGAAATTGTTATTAATAATCACGTGCTTGGAATGGTAAGACAGTGGCAGACAATTTTCTATGAGAAGCGTTATTCAGCAACAGTCCTTGATGACGTAGTAGATTACGTTAAGTTAGCTGAGGCTATGGGTGCAACAGGCTACAGAGTTACAACTCAGGAAGAATTCCAAAGTGCCTTGAAGGAGGCCCTTGTCTCCGAGAAGCCTGTGCTTATTGACTGTATCATCGATTCAGATGACAAGGTATGGCCAATGGTAGCACCAGGAGCACCTATTAACGAGTTTTTCAAGGAGGATTAGTGTAATGAGTAGAGTTTATAATTTTAGTGCTGGACCAGCTGTTTTACCAGAGGAGGTTTTGAGAGAAGCCGCTGATGAAATGCTTGATTATAAGGGATGTGGAATGTCTGTTATGGAGATGAGTCATCGTTCAAAGGTATTCGATGACATCATCAAAGAGGCAGAAGCTGATATCCGCACTCTTATGAATATCCCAGATAACTATAAGGTTCTTTTCCTTCAGGGCGGTGCAAGCCAGCAGTTTGCAGCAATCCCTATGAACCTTATGAAGAACAAGAAGGCTGGATATATCATCACAGGTCAGTGGGCTAAGAAAGCTTATCAGGAAGCTAAGATTTACGGTGAAGCAGTAGAGCTCGCAAGCTCAGCAGATGAGACATTTAGCTACATTCCAGATTGCTCGGATTTACCAATCACAGATGATATGGATTACGTATACATCTGCGAAAATAATACAATCTATGGCACAAAATTTAAGACTCTTCCAAATACAAAGGGGAAGGATTTGGTAGCAGACGTAAGTTCTTGCTTCCTTTCAGAGCCAGTAGATGTTAGCAAGTACGCTATTATCTACGGCGGTGTTCAGAAAAACGTTGGACCTGCAGGTATGGTAATTGTTATCATCCGCGAGGACTTAATCCGTGACGACGTTCTTCCTGGCACACCAACAATGCTTAAGTACAAAACACAGGCAGATAATGACAGCCTTTACAATACACCACCTTGCTATGACATTTACATCTGTGGAAAGGTGTTTAAGTGGCTCCTCAAGAATGGTGGTCTTTCAGCAATGAAGGAGCTTAACGAAAAGAAGGCTAAGATTTTATATGATTACCTTGACTCTTCAAAGCTTTTCAAGGGAACTGTTAGAAAGGAAGACCGTTCACTTATGAATGTGCCTTTTGTTACAGGTAATGAGGAGCTTGATGCTAAGTTTGTAAAAGAGGCAACAGCAGCAGGATTTGTAAACCTTAAGGGACACAGAACTGTTGGCGGTATGAGAGCTTCTATTTACAACGCTATGCCAATCGAGGGTGTTGAGAAGCTTGTAGAGTTTATGAAGAAGTTCGAAGAAGAAAATGCATAAGGAGGGAATGACTAATGTTTACTTATAATTGCTTAAATCCTATTTCTGACAAGGGCTTAGTTAATTTCTCCACAGACTATAAAAAGGTAGAGAATATCAGCGAGGCTGACGCAGCTTTAGTTCGTTCAGCAGCAATGCATGATTTGGAGCTTGGGGATAAGCTTAAGTGCATCGCTAGAGCAGGAGCTGGCGTAAACAACATTCCTCTTGATAAATGTGCAGAGGAAGGAATCGTAGTATTCAACACACCAGGTGCAAATGCTAATGGTGTAAAGGAGCTTGTTTTCGCAGGAATGCTTTTAGCTTCACGTGATATCGTAGGTGGTATCGATTGGGTTCTTGAAAACAAGGACGACGAGAACATCGGCAAGACTGCAGAGAAGGCAAAGAAGGCTTTTGCCGGAACTGAAATTGCAGGAAAGAAGCTTGGTGTTATCGGACTTGGTGCTATCGGTGTAAAGGTAGCCAACGATGCTAATCGTCTTGGTATGGAAGTATTAGGATACGACCCATACATCTCTGTAAATGCAGCATGGAACCTTTCAAGAAACGTAAAGCACGTAACAAATGTAGAGGATATCTATAAGGAATGTGATTTCATTACAGTTCACGTACCTCTTCTTGATTCAACAAAGGGCATGATTAACAAAGAAGCAGTACAGATGATGAAGAAGGGAGTTGTTATTCTCAACTTCGCTAGAGATCTTCTTGTTGATGAGACTGCAGTGCTTAATGGTATTGAATCAGGTAAGGTTCGTCACTATGTAACAGATTTTGCAAATCCTACTGTTGCTGGAAAGAAGGGTGTTATTTGCACTCCTCACCTTGGGGCTTCAACAGAGGAGGCAGAGGACAACTGTGCTGTTATGGCAGTTAAAGAAGTAATGGACTATATGGAGAATGGTAACATTACTCACTCTGTAAACTATCCAGATTGCGATATGGGGATTTGTACAGCAGAAAGCCGTGTAGCAATCCTTCATAAGAATAAGGCTGGTCTTATCGCTTCATTTACAACAATCCTTAGTAAGGACAATGTCAATGTAGAGGATATGACAAACAAGAGTCGTGGGGATTTCGCATACACATTGCTTGATATTGGAAGCAAGCTTACAGATCAGGTTATTTCAGAAATAGAGAAGGTTGATGGTGTTATAAAAGTTAGGGTGGTAAAATAATGGCGC
Source organism: Pseudobutyrivibrio sp. JW11 (assembly GCF_900115355.1). Taxonomy (NCBI): domain Bacteria; kingdom Bacillati; phylum Bacillota; class Clostridia; order Lachnospirales; family Lachnospiraceae; genus Pseudobutyrivibrio; species Pseudobutyrivibrio sp. JW11. The sequence continues at coordinate 63,133 of NZ_FOWB01000010.1, forward strand.
TTATTGTACCGTTTAAGGCAATCAGACCAAGTAAAGAAGAGGCTGCTACAATAGCAGCCCTTCCTTATGATGTATACAATAGACAAGAGGCATATCAAAAAGTAAAGGAGCAGCCTGGTTCATTTCTGGCAATCGACAGACCGGAAACTCAGTTTGAGCCAGACGTGGACATGTATTCCGACAAGGTTTATAAAAAGGCTGCTGAAATGCTTGATGAGTGGATATCTAAAGGGAGATTCATTCAGGATGATATGCCTTTTTATTATGTCTACGAGCTTACAATGGATGGACGTTCTCAGACAGGAATTGTTGCCTGTGCATCCATAGATGACTACGCTAATGGCGTTATCAAAAAGCACGAGAATACCAGAGCGGAGAAGGAGCAGGATAGAATCCGTCATGTGGATACATGCAGTGCCCAGACCGGACCGATTTTCCTTGCATACAGGGCAGACGCTACAATCGCCAGCATTGTTGCAAAGGCAAAAAGTCGCAAGCCAGTATATGATTTCGTGGCAGAGGATGGCATATCACATCGCTGCTGGGTAATTGATGATATGATGACATGCGCGCTTATAGCTACTACATTCGATAAGATGGATTCTATCTACATTGCAGATGGACACCATAGAGCGGCATCTGCTGTAAAGGTGGGATTCAAACGTCGTGAGGAGAATCCGGATTATACAGGAAAGGAAGATTTCAATTTCTTCCTGTCAGTTCTATTCCCAGACGATGAGCTGAAAATCTATGATTACAATAGAGTAGTTAAGGATTTGAATGGCATGGCTCCAGAAGAGTTCCTTGAGGAACTGGATAATATAGTGGATTTACTATCTACTTCAGAAAAAGCAATCAGGCCAGAGAAAAAAGGCCAGTGGAGCATGTACTTGGATGGCGTCTGGTATTTGTACCAGGTTAGAGAAGAGCTTTTATCTGACGACCCGGTAGAGGGTCTTGATGTGTCATTGCTTCAGAATTTAGTGCTAGAACCATTACTTGGAATTGATGATCCTAAGACTAGCGATAGAATTGATTTCGTAGGAGGCATTAGAGGTTTAGGTGAATTGGAGCGCAGATGTGCTACAGATTGCAGGGTGGCATTTGCCATGTACCCAACTAGTATCTCAGAGCTTTTTGATGTGGCAGACGCAGGACTTCTTATGCCACCAAAATCCACTTGGTTTGAGCCAAAGCTAAGAAGTGGATTGTTTATACATAGAATATAAAAGCAAACGGGACAGCTTAAGCTGTCCCGCCTTTATTATGCTTTATAATATTTTTCAATTCCACGAACCATAGTTTCGAATAAAATATAGTAATCCCCAATAATGCTGTCATAATATCTAAGTGCTACCTGACCATCATAATCATGGGCTAAGGTATTACGTACTTTCAACATATCCATCCATTTATCGTCGTCAATTAATCCGACAGAAAAAGCTGCCTTTAAACATTCTCTAGGAGAACCGGAAGCAAAATCGGTCATTCCAAATTCTTGAGTAACAAGTTCTTTTAAAACTTTCCATGATAAATCAAAAGTTAGGTTGAAATTCTGTACAGTAGCAGGCAGTACAAAAGGAGCATCTATGTCGGCCCCTCTAGAGAGTTGTAGATTAGCTAAGCTTTTGCATAGACTTTGGTATCTATTAAAATATTTGCTTTCCATATTTGTCCATATCCTCCCGGAGTAAATCACTACAAACTTCATCGTAGTTAAAAATGTCTATTCTGCGTAGGGTAGGGATTTCATCAATTTCTTCAATGAATGAATTGAAGTCTTCGCATCCACGTATAATAAAGTCAATATCGCTTCGTTCAGAAGCATTTCCATATGCAAATGAGCCAAATAAATCCAATCGCTTTACCTTATACTTTCGAGCGATAGCTGTGACTCTATCAATTATTTCTGATATTGGCATAGTTTTGTGTTGAATCATTACAAATCCCTCCACAAATATTATAGCATAAAATAGAATTTAGATAAGCGTAAGCTGTCCCGTATTTTTTTCTCAGTAAACGTTTCAGTGTTCGTTTTCTACCATCATATTTACGAAAGTCTATAAAGTTATTTCGTGACTTTGTTCACAAAATTCTCACAAGTTGTATAGTAAATTAATTACGTTCTTGCCAATATTCAGATAATTCTTGCCAGTTCACAGACTTGTCACACAATATATGCTAACTTGAGCTTACAAAAAGTTATGCAATGTAACGTTTTGTAGGAGACATTGTTGATTGGCAAATATTAAGTGAGGAAGAAGCGTATGAAAAGAAATCTACCTATTTTACTTAATAAGATCATGTCATTAGGTCTTATAGTACCACTGTATTTGGCAATGTCAATAAGTGCATTTGCTGATATAACAGATGCGCCTTCAGAGGATACTCCTACTCCTACAGAGGAAGTTGCTTCTGTTCCTGAGGCAAGTGCACCGACAGAACCAAGTACATCTTCAACTGAGGAACCAGTTACAGAGGTTACAACACCTACAGATGGTGTAACACCTGATAATCCAGGTGAAGCTGATCCAACTGGCGACCAAACTCCTAATAACGATCTATTAGGAGATGGTTTAAATCAGGATGGTGATGGTCAGGATGATGGCAATCCAGATGACGGCAATCCAGATGACGGCAATCCAGATGATGGCGACCTCGATGGTGAATTGGATGATGAGTCTGACGACGAGTTAGACGACGAATTGGATGACGAGCTTGATGAAGAACTTGAAGAAGAGCTAGAGGAAGAAGAGGAAGAAGAGGAAGAAGAATGTGACCACGAACTCATCTACACATCCAATGAAGATGGAAGCCACACAGTAACATGTGCTCTTTGTGATATGGAAGAGTATATAGAGACATGTGAATACGACGATGACGGTATTTGCGTTAAGTGTGGTTACAAGCGTCTTCCTGATCCAGTACTCGTTTATGAAGATGAATATGTAATAGTAACAGTTTCAGGTGCAATTCCTGAAAATGCTGATTTAAAGGTTAAGCCTATTACAGAAGAAAATGAAGAAACTAGAGACCTATATAATCACACAGCTGACAAGATGGAAGAGCTGTTAGCTGATTCAGAAAATGAAGTATATGGATTCCTGGCATACGATATTTGTTTTACAGACATTGAAACAGGCGAAGAAGTTGAGCCATCTGATAATGTAACTATTTCAATGGAATACAAGAGCGAGCAGCGTCCAGTTGAAATGGAAGATGTAGACAACGCCAACGAGTTAAAAGTTGATTTAGTACACATTAATGATAAGACAGACCAGGTTGAAAATCTTACAGAAGCAGGTAGTGCTACTGTTTCAACTGCATCTGATACTTCAGTAAAGAGTGCAAGCTTCACAAACGATAGCTTCTCAGTATATACATTACTTTGGAATGGAAATACAAATAGACAGATAGAATTAACCTTCAATAATAAATTTGTTGAGGTAGTAGAAGATGAAGAAATTCCAGAGTATGAGGAAGAGCGAGATACAATCAATGTCAACGAAGGTACTCCTGAAATTGTTATTGCAGATAAGATTGATGATATTCCAGGCTACAAATTTAAGAGAGCTGAATTTGTTGTAAATGGAATGCATAAAGATGTTGATGGTCTTAAATTCAGAAAAAATAATAATTCATATTATCTGGATTTATGTAAGGATGGGGCAGTTGTTTTTTCAGTTGCATTAAGTTCACATGCTAAGGCAAAGCTGGACATCTACTACGAGAAAAACATCAATCTTACAGTACAGAAAATTGCAACAGGTGCTGCAAAAGAAGATACTACTACAACTTATGAATTTGTAATCAAGAATTCAGAAGGTGTTCCAGTAGGCGCAACAAAATATTATGTAGGTGAAGAATTAAGAACTACAGACGCTGCATCTGGAATGTTTACATTACTTTCTGGACAAAAGGCTGAATTCCTAGGCCTTGCCGAAGGTAATTATTACATTACTGAAACAGGCACATCCGATGGAAGTGCTTATAAACTAAAGGATTTCACAACAAAGATTTTAGAGGTAAAGAAGAATCAGGCAGATACATTATTAGTTCAATATGAAGCTGCATCACAGGATACAAGAGTAGTAGAAACATCTGTTGATGATGAGTCTACAAAAAATATTAAGTTTAAGAACTGCTATACAACAGTTAGTGGACCAATAGAAACTGTATCAGCATCAGTTGCAAAGTATATTAGATACCATGCAGAAGATGACAATTACGATCTTACAATCAAGTTTAAGGGTCCAGAACAAAAAATAGTTACTACTATTGATACATCAGAAGAACTTGAACAGCAAGAAAATATCAAAGTAGACATTATTCTTGTGGTGGATAAATCAAATTCAATGGGATATGCAACAACAGATCCTGTATTAAATACAAGAATCAAATGTGTAGTAGCAGCAGTTGATTCCATGGTTGAGACCATGAAGGATAAAGATGATGTTGATGCTAAGTGGAAGGTTATAGATTTTGGTAAATCTGCAAAGCTAATGACAAATGGCTGGGTGGACACAGGAGATGTTGTAGTGACAGAAAATCTTGGACCAGCAGAAGACATTGGTGGTGGTACAAACTATTGTGCTGGACTAAAAAAGGCCAATGATCAGGTGGCTGGAGCAAGATCAGATGCAAAGACTATTATTATCTTCCTTACAGATGGATGTCCTACATATTACCAGATAGGAAATTCAGTTTATGGAAACGGATCTAATCTTACAACAACCATAGAAAGTGAAACATATAAAGCAGCTGAAAATGTAACATGTGATTATTTCTACGCAATAGGAATGGGACTTGGCTACAACTCATATAGTGATACATCAGGTGGTATAGATGCATTTACACTTTTACAGAATATGAGCGCCAAAGTAAAAGCTAAGGAAACAGCGCAAGCATACAATATTTCACCTGAAAAGGTTGGCGCTATCTTTGATAGCTTGGCTGGAACAATCAGCGGCATTGCAACAGGTGGAATTGAAACTAGTACAGAGATGCTTTACTCATCAAATGTAGTTATGACAGATACACTTAGCGAATATGTAGACATTGTTCCAGATAGTACATTCAAGATTAACGTAACCTTAGACTTACAGGATGTTCAAGATGAGAGTGTAGCGAGTGTGCCAGGTGTTATCAAAAACGGAATTCAGGATTCACCTGCCACATACACATTACCTGATGGAACAGTTCTAACAGCAAATTACATCGTTAAAAATAATGCTGATGGAACAGTTGTAAGAACAATTAGCATGGTATTCCCACAGGGTTATCTGTTAGATGATGGATATGAGTATCAGGTTAAGTTCTACATACAACCAAGTGATTTGGCATACGATTACTACTACGAGCACATTGAGGATGAAAATCCATATCCACACAGAGGAGATGATGAAACAGACCACGGAAACAATGATCCTATTACATCATCATTATTACCAGGCTTCTATTCAAATGGTGTAGCTAATACAACTTATGTAATAAACAACAAGCCAGGTAAGCTTGATTTCCGTAAGCCTGTAGTTCAGGTACATTTCACAAATGTTTGGGAAATCTACAAGGTAAATCAGAGCGGTGATTACTTAGATGGTGCAGAATTCGTACTCGAAGAACAGGCAGAAGAAGGAACAGTGGCTACATCTTATACAGGAACTAGCCAACAGGTTGAACAATTATCAGGTTTGGTTGTTTGGAATGACACTGTAGCAACTGGAAAGATTTACAAGTTGAAAGAGATGCAGGCTCCTACAGGATATGTTACTAGCGATGACAAATGGATAATCACAATCTCTGATGAGAATGTTCCTACAGTAAGAATTGTAACATCTGATGGCAATCCAGAAGGAACAGAGTACTTGGTTGAACCGGTAAGAGACGGAAAGGTTATTACCTACAGATTCCAGTTCACAAACAAAAAAGCATCAGCTTTACCATACACAGGTGGAAGCGGAGTATACAAAACTACAGTAACCGGAATTGCAATGATGATTTTATCAGCATTCATGTTCTACTTGAACAGAAGAAAAAAAGCAGGTTTTTAACATGGTAAAGTCATAGTGACTTGGAAGGGAGTCGCCAATGAAGAAGGCAGTATTTAAATCAAAAGGATTAATAGGAATAATTCTTGGGGCTTTATTAATCATAGGCTGTCTACAGATAACTGGGTTAAAAGCTGCTGGAAGGATTAATCCTAATACTCCGATTACTATTACAGCTAAAATAGCTGAAAATGATCAATCGATATTTGCACAGGAATTTGACGGTAAGCTTCAAATCAGACTATATAAGATAGCTGATATTGGAGAGACAGGCAAAGCCACTATAGAAGCTGGGTTTGAAGATATAGATTTAAGTATTTTAGATCAAAACCCATCGCCAGAGGACATCATAGATAATATAGTGGCTGTTGCCGAACCTATTGCAAAAGACATGGAAGACTACACCACTATTGAGATAAAAAGAGGAGATGGTGAATCTGAAAAAACAGTTACCATGCCAGAAGGAGCTGGAATCTATTTATACGTACCACAGCCAGCAGCAGATAGAAGGTATACATACACATTTACAAGCTATATCCTCTATGCACCAACCAGTACATACATTATGACAGGACAGGGAAGTGACCAGTGGCAGTACGATGTAGAATTTACAATCAAATCAGAGGCTGAGCAAGCATATGGTGATCTTGCTATAACAAAGACTCTGGATACATTTAATAAGTCACTGGGAAAAGCATCATTTGTTTATAAAGTTACAGCAACGCTGGATAACGAGGTAGTTTTAAACAATGTGTATTCAATTGACTTTGACAAAGCTGGAAGCAAGACAAGAACAATAAAGGACTTACCTGCATCAGCAGTTGTCACAGTAGAAGAGATATACACAGGTGCTAGCTATGAAGCAGTAGGGAATGAGATAGTTTCAGGATTAGTGATAAAACCGGGAGATACAGTAACAGCTAATTTTGAAAATGACTACAACGGAAATCTAATCTCCGGTGGAATTAGCGCAGAAAATCAGTTCACCGTAGATGAGAATGGCAACATTATATGGACTGACAAGGATGGCAATCCAAAGGAACAGTTACATATGGAACCAGCTGAAACTTTTAGGTAGATGTGAGATGGAGGTAGCTAATTATGAAAGTAAATCGATTAATATTAGTGGCTGCAGCCATTGCCTTAATTGGTGGTCTTGCAGTGAAACCGGCCATAGCATATTTTACAGACACCGCTACTGTTAGCAAAACAATTCCAATTTCCATTGGAGATGTAGAGCTTCAAGAGATGGATGATGATGTGAATCACATGATTAAAACAATAGCGATTTCGAATACAGGTGATTACGACATATTTGTTAGAGCTAAGGCTTTATATCCAGACACCTGTACGATTACAAAGCAAACATCTACTAATTGGTCGGATTTAGATGGTGGGTATTATTACTACAGCGAAATCCTCAAACCTGGTGAAAAGACAGAAGATCTTAACCTGAAAATTGATTTTGACGGTAGTACAAGCGATTTCAATGTAATCATCATTCAGGAAGCAACAAAAGTGCTTTACGACGAGGAAGGAAATGCATACGCTGATTGGACAAATGCAATTTCCAACGAAGATCAAGTGCAACCTGTTGAAGTGATTGAGCAGATGCGATAGGAGGGATGAGTATGAAAAAATTATATAAGAACCCTCTGATAATATTAGCACTTGGCTTGATAATCATTATTTCAGCATCTGCTGGGGCAGCAAGAGCAGCAATTGTTTATCAGTCAGCAGCTGAGAGAGTAAACTTCTCAACAGCAACAATTTCAGTTGAGGTTCAGGAGAAAACAGACGAAGGATACGTTGCAGTAGAAAATGAATTGGATTTCAGTGAAGTGGCAAAAGATGAGAAATTCAAAGTAGGAAAAATATACAACGAGAGTGTAAGAATTGTTAATAACTCTAATCAGGAAACTGGCTACAGTGAATATGTAAGAGTTGTAGTTAGAAAGAATTGGTACAAGGATGGTAAAAGCACAAATCTTGATCCTGATTTGATTGAGTTAGGAATCGCTGATGGATGGTATTTAAATCCTGATGAAACTACAACAGAGCAGGCAGTTTATTACATGACAACACCTCTTGGTTGTGGAAATGCAGCAGAGTTTTTAGTATCAGTACAGGTAAAAAATAAGCTTACATCCTTCGTAGAAACAAAGCCATATGTAGAGAATGGCGTAGAAATTAAAGGAACCATAGTAAACGAATATCTTTACGATGAACAAGCCTTCCAAATCGAAATTCAGGCAGACGCAGTTCAGACTCACAACAGTGAAGATGCAATATATGCAGCCTGGGGAATCAAGGCAACATGTGATGGACAAGACGACGGAAACATACTAACAATAGGTGGTAAGCCTGTTAATTAAGAAAGGAGCAAGAGATGAAAAAGAAAATTTTTAATACAGTCCTTGCTCTAGTAGTTACAGTGGCAGGGCTGATGACAACAAGTTTTGAATCAAATGCAGCTACACAAACAACAGGATGGAATGTTGAATATGATGGACAGGGCTTTAGCTCAGACTACAATGTGGATAAATCCACCATTACCAGTGTAATGCCTGGGGACACAGTAGTATTTCAGGTTAATTACAAAAACAACTCTAGCGCAACTACAGATTTCTACTTAAGTACAGATGTAATTGCATCGTTGGAAGAAAAAAATGCAGATGGAAGCTCAGCAAATATCAGTGGCGGTGCCTATTCTTACAAGATTAGTTACAACTTAAATGGCAACACAAACGTCTTATATGATAGTGAAACCGTAGGTGGCGATAACACTACAGTAGTTGGCTTGAAACAGGTTCAGGGCGGATTGAAAAATGGCGAAAACGCATTTATGAGCGTAGGTTCATTAGCTAGTCAGGCCAGTGGAACAGTTGTTATAGAAATCAAGCTTGATGGAAATTCGCAGGATAACGATTACATGCAAAAGCTTGCACAGCTGGATGTAAGGTTTGGAGCTGAGAAGCAAACATCACCGGAGAATGTAGTAGTAAATACATCTGAAACAAAGCGAGTAGTGTACACCATACCAGGAGGAAGCCAGGTAGTAGTATTAGAGGAGCCAGCAGTTCCACTTGCTAATACTAATACACTTGGAAGCCCTCAAACAGGAGATTCCATTATTCCTATTATTGTATGTAGCATGATGTTACTTATAGGATTATTACTTGTAATTAGTTACTTTTGGATCTCAAAAAATAATAGAGAGAAGGTAGCGTGATATGAAGAAATTAAAAAGATTATTCGGATTTAGTTTAATAATGACCATGTTATGTTCTCTTGTTTCGCCTATTTGGGTGAGAGCTGAAGAGTACACATATCAAATAAGTATAATTCGTGGTGGTACAGAGGAAATAGGCGCAGCTTTTGTTTCAGATATGTCAGATTCGTTGACAATTGTAAGTGCAAGTGATGAGGTTTCTGTTTCGTCAAATAAGGATTCGGTTATAATCAAGGGTCTTAAATACAATGACCAGATTTCCTTCAATCCTAAATCAGCAGTGGAAATACCTGATGATTCAAACGATAAGTACTATGTAAAGGGAACGAGAATCAGTGGATCAAACGATGTTGTTTCTGAATCTACTTTCTCAGTTACAAAAGACAATTCCTATGTTGTAGCTTATGGAGTTGGCGCGGTAGTTCCATATACAGTTAAGTATTTGGACGGCGCAGGAAATGCACTTGCTCAGCAGAATACCTTCTACGGAGCCATTGGTGATGAAGTATATGTTCCATATAAATATATCGATGGATATATTCCAAACGCTTTAAATCTTCATACTACAAGCCTAAAGGAAAATGACGAATTTGTATTTACATATACTAAGGCATCATCTGGTGGCCAGACAATCTATAATACAACCACTTCCACATCATATGGTGTGGTTGAAGGAGAAGGCCAAATGACTTATCAATTTGTTCCAGCAGCAGTTAGAGAAGTGGCAGGTAATGGCACAGCAGGCGGCACGGCAAATGGAAATGGCCAGGGACAGGCAGGCGGTGCAGCAGGCGGAAACCAGAATAATGAAGCAGCCAATGGAAATAATGAAGTTGCAATCGAAGATACTCAAACACCTACAGCTGCAGATGTCATAGACATTGATGATGAAGATGTTGCTAAAGCTGGTGAAACAAAAGAAATGTTTGATGTTCTGGAGAGAACAGCGCTGGTTATTGCAATGCTTGGATTGTTGTTGGTGCTTTTAACAATTGGAGTAGCAATAAAAGAAAAGCATGATATTACTAAATATAACTAATTAATAGTTATATTACTTTGAGGCGGCAGGAGTTCCTGCCGCTTTTTTCATGTCAGTAAATATGATACAATATAACAGATTGTAAATACATGGAGGGTGTTATGGACACAGTAGAGACAGTTACAGCGGATGAACTAGTGGAAGACATACAGTCTGGTGTGCTTCAGCAGCAGCTTGAAGCCATGATACCAAAGTTTTGGAGCTTCTTTTGGAGTGCAGTTCTTGCGCTTATAGTTTTTTTCATTGGAACCCGTATTATTAAAGGTATAATCAAGCTTTTTCATAAAGCTATGAACCTTAAGGAAGTTGATCCAGGTGTGGAGACATTTCTTGAGTCTGTTCTTAAATGGATTCTATACATAATTCTACTGACAATTATTCTCGGCTTATTTGGTGTTACAACTACATCAATATCTGCAGCTGTAGCAGGCCTTGGGGTTACAATAGGTCTTGCTTTACAGGGAGCGTTGTCAAATTTTGCAGGTGGCATACTTATCCTTGTTATGCATCCATTTAGAGTTGGGGATTACATTATTGAGCATGCTTCAGGGCAGGAAGGTACAGTTGATAAAATCAACATCATCTACACTACTCTAAAGATGCTGGATGGCCGTTTGGTTCAGATTCCAAATGGAACACTTTCAGCTACATCACTTACAAACTGCACAGCTCAAAGCTATCGTTTGTTTAACGAAACGGTGGGTATCAGCTATGGCTCTGATATTGCAAAGGCAAAAGAAATCCTTCAGGACATTGCGGAAAAGGCAGAGCATAGGCTTGAGATTTCTCCTATTCAGGTTTTTGTAGCAGAGCTTGGAGAAAGTGCTGTACAGATTGGTTTGAGATTCCCAGTGGATATAGACAATTACTGGACTACAAAATGGAACACATTAGAAGAAATTAAAAATAGATTTGATAAATCAGGAATCGAAATTTGCTACAATCAGCTAGATGTACATATCACACAATAGAAAGGCATTAATTTGAACAAGGCATACGAATTACTTAAAGAAGAAAAGCTAGAGGGATTAGATTCATTAGGCTTCATATTTGAACATAAGAAAACAAAAGCTAGAATTTGTTTTATTTCAAACGATGATACAAACAAAGTATTTTACATAGGCTTTAGAACTCCACCAAAGGATTCTACAGGTGTAGCCCACATCGTTGAACACACAGTACTTTGTGGTTCAGACAAATATCCTGTAAAGGACCCATTTGTTGAGCTTGTAAAGGGAAGCCTTAATACATTCCTTAATGCAATGACATATCCAGATAAGACAGTTTATCCTATAGCCAGCACAAATAATACTGACTATATGAATCTTATCGATGTATATATGGATGCGGTTTTCCACCCAAATATCTACAAATACCGTGAGATATTTGAACAGGAGGGCTGGCATTATGAAATGGAAAATGAGGACAGCGACTTGACAATCAACGGCGTTGTATACAACGAGATGAAGGGAGCTTATTCATCACCTGATGATGTGCTTTCACGTCAGATTCTCAATTCTCTTTTCCCAGATACAACTTACGCTATTGAATCAGGCGGTGACCCAAAGGTTATTCCTAGTCTTACATACGAGGATTTCCTTGCCTTCCACAGCAAGTATTATCATCCAAGCAATTCATACATCTATGTTTATGGTGATGTGGATATCGATGATCTGCTTGAGTATTTGGATACAAAGTATCTTCGCCACTACGATTACCTGGAGGTAGATTCAGAGATTAACATGCAGCCTGCCTTTGATAAGCCAGTTGAGGTCACTGTAGATTATCCAATCGGGGCAGACCAGGATACAAAGAACAATGCTTATCTTTCATATAATGTTTGCATAGGAGATGTTCTTGATCCAAACATGTATCGAGCCTTCGATATATTAAATTATGCTCTTGTTTCTGCACCGGGTGCTCCTTTATATAAAGCACTTATTGATGCGAATATTGCAGAGGATGTTGAGTGCTCATTTGAATCATCTCAGCGTCAGATGTATTTTTCAGTAGTAGCACGTGGAGCAAACGAAGAGGACAGAGACCGCTTTGTAGATATTATCGAGACTACACTTCAAGAGGAAATCAAAAAGGGTATTGATAAAAAGACTCTTTTTGCTGCAATAAATGGCGAACAGTTTAGAGCTAGAGAGCTTGACTTTGGTAGTGCACCAAAGGGACTTATCATTGGACTTCAGCTTCTTGATAGCTGGTTATACGATAAGAATCAGCCATTCCTTCATCTACATGCTGTCGAAGTATTAGATAAAATTAAAACCAGAGTTAATAACGGACTTTTTGATTATATTGCCGATGTTTATTTGCTTTCAAATAATCATAAATCTGTCGTTACTCTTAGACCAAAGCAGGGACTTACAGCAGCAGATGACAATGAATTAAAGGAAAAGCTTGCTGCTAAAAAGGCTAGTCTTTCAAAGGAAGAAATTAAGCAGATTGTTGAACATACAGCTCATCTGAAGGAATACCAGGAGACTCCTAGTTCAAAGGAGGATTTGGCAAAGATACCTATGCTTTCCAGATTCGATCTCACAAGAGAAGCACGTCCTATTGATTTGGCGGTATATGATGAGGACGGAACAACAATTCTTCATCACAAGGTTAGTACAAATGGAATCCATTATTTCAATATGGTTTTTGATATCAGCGATATTACATTATCAGATATTCCATATGTATCATTGTTGGAACGATTCATCGGATTGATGGATACAAAGCATTATACATACGCCGATTACACTAATGAAATGTATCTTCATACAGGTGGCATCACCACCACTACAGCAGTTCATGAAGTGTTTGGCGAGCATGATAAATATCGCATCACCTTTGAGGTTCGTTCGAAATTCATTTATGAAGAAGCGGATGTGGCCAAAGATCTTGCAATGGAAATGATATGCAATACCTTATTCTCGGATGAAAAGAGATTAAAGGAGCTTATCGTAGCAGAGAAATCCCACATGGAATCAATCCTCAATTCAAGAGGCAATCAGGTGGCTGCTACAAGAGCAAGATGCGGTTTCTCAAAGAAGGCCAATATTTCAGATTTAGCAAATGGAGTTCGATTCTACAGATTCCTGGTAGACCTTGAAGAGAACTTCGATGATAGAAAAGATGAAATTATATCTAAACTTAACAGAATGTGCAAAACAATATTTGCAAAGGATAGATTGATAATATCATCTACTGGTAAGACAGAGGTACTGAATCAGGCAAGAAGGCTTGTCAACGATATAAGACCATTACTTTCTCAGGAAAAGCTTTCTTTCGAGGGAGATAATGAGTTTGAGGTTCATCCAGTAAAGGAGGCCCTTAAGGATGCTTCTCAGATTCAGTATGTAGCGATGGCTGGCGATTTTGTTAAATCAGGATATAAATATAATGGAAGCTATAAGCTTCTCAATACAATCCTTGGTTATGACTATTTCTGGATTAAGGTTCGTGTTCAGGGTGGTGCATATGGTTGCAATATGAATTCAAGTCGCCAGGGAGATATGGTGTTTGTTTCATATCGTGATCCAAACCTAGCTGAGACTCTTAAGGTATTCGAAGAGACAGGTGATTATCTTAGAAACTTCGATGCTGACGATAGAGATATGACAAAGTACATTATAGGTACTATAAGTGGTATGGATACACCACTCACACCTTCGCAGCGTGGCCTTCGTGGATTGAATTGCTACATATCAGGCATCAGCTACGAGGATTTGCAACGCACCAGAGACGAAGTCTTAGACGCAACAGTGGAGGACATCAGAGCCTTGGCTGAGCCAGTAGACGCTGCTATGTCACAACGCTACATCTGTGTTGTAGGCAACGAATCCGTGGTGGAAGCGAATGCGAAGCTATTTACGGCAATAGAGAATTTATATTAGTTAAGAGGAATTTAGAATGAGTGATAATTTTAAATCTGGTTTCGTTACTATAGTGGGGCGCCCAAATGTTGGTAAGAGCACTTTGATGAATCATATCATAGGGCAGAAGATTGCTATTACAAGTAACAAGCCACAGACAACAAGAAACAGAATCCAAACTGTTTATACAGATGAGGAAGTTGGTCAAATTGTATTCTTGGATACACCAGGTATGCACGAAGCTAAGAATAAGCTTGGCGAATACATGATGTCTGCAGCTAAAAGCACAATTAACGATGTTGATTTAATTCTCTGGCTTGTAGAGCCTGATACAAAGGTCGGAGCAGGAGACAAGAAAATTGCTGAGCTTTTATCCACAGTAGACGCTCCAGTAATGCTAGTTATCAACAAGATTGACATGGCTGATGGTGTAAAAGTAGGAGAGACAATTTCAGCCTTCAAGGATTTATGTGATTTTGTTGAGGTTGTTCCAGTTTCTGCTTTACATGGAGAAGGCTGCGAAGATCTTCTTTCTACTATATTTAAATATTTACCAGAAGGACCTGCCTTCTATGACCCTGAGACTGTTACAAATCAGACTCTCAGAGAAATTACAGCAGAGATTATCCGTGAAAAATCTCTTCATGCTTTAAATGACGAAGTTCCACACGGAATAGGAATTCTTATTGATTCCATGAAGGAACGCCCTGGTAAGCGTCCAATGTGGGATATCGAAGCAACAATTGTCTGCGAGAAAAACTCACACAAGGGAATCATTATTGGTAAGGGCGGTGCCATGATCAAAAAAATCGGTACAAATGCTCGTTACGAAATCGAAAAGCTTCTTGAAGCAAAGGTTAATCTTAAGCTGTTTGTTAAGGTTAAAAAGGATTGGAGAGAAAGCGAGTACGATTTAAAGACTTTCGGTTACAAGAAAGAGGATTTAGGATAAATGGGACTGGTTACCCTGACAGGATTAGTGCTTTCTAGCTCTGATGTTGGTGAATTTGATAAGCGCCTTGTTATCCTTACAAAGGAGGCAGGACGAATCACAGCTTTTGCCAAAGGTGCAAGAAGGCCAAACAATCCACTTGTTGCTGCATGTTCACCATTTTGTTTTGGAGTTTTTGATGCTTTCGAAGGCCGAAATTCCTACCATATCAGTAAAGCCAATATCTCCAATTACTTCAGGGATTTGGTCTTGGATTATGATAAGGTGTGCCTGGGCTCGTATTTTTTGGAGGTAGCTGATTTTCTCTCAGTGGAGGGAATGGATGAACGAAATAGGTTGGCTCTTTTGTATCAGAGCTTGAAAGCCTTAGAATCTGACAAATTTAGCCATCGCCTTCTGAAAAACATCTACGATTTAAAAACCTGGGTAATAGATGGTGAATATCCTAATGTATTTAATTGTACATGTTGTGGAAAAAAGGAAAATTTAACGGCCTTTTCGTTGAAAAGACATGGAATGCTCTGCAAAGAGTGTGCAAATTTAGAAGCAGGTTCAAATATTTCCAGCTCAACACTGTATACAATGCAATTTATAGTTTCCTCAACCATTGAAAAGTTGTATACTTTTGTGTTGAATGAGGAAACTGAAGAAGAATTAACTAGAATTTTAGACGGCTATAGATTAAACTATAGGTCGCATAAATATAAGAGCGAGGAATTTCTATGACTAATAACAGACCCCGCCAGGGTTCTGGCATGCGGAGTCGTAATAGTGCAAAAAGTCCTACAAGACAAGGAGTTGCTGCTAGGGAGCTTCAGGAAGCTCGTAGGAAAAGAAGACAGCGCGAGGTAATGCGCAATCGCATTATTCTAGGTGTTGTTTGCATTTGTATTTTTGCACTTCTCATTACACTTATTGTAAAATTATTAGGTGGGCTGATTGGTTCAGGTAACACAGCCGACACTTCTACCATTACTTTCCAGAAAAATGGACAGGTCGTTTTTGAAGAAGTGATTGATTTTGATTCAGATACATATTCAAAATCGGAGCTTAAAAGCTACACAAATGATTTAATAAGTAGCTTCAACGAAACCTATGGCGAGGAAGCAATCAAGCTTAACAAGCTTTCTGTTAAAGGGGACGAAGCCTACATTAAAACTACATATAAGGATGCTGATTGCTACACAGCTTTCACTTCTTATGAAACTTTTGATGCTTCTTACGAAGATGCAGTTTCTGCAGGTTACGATTTTGGTGAGCTTTTCTCAACTGTAGCTGATAATGTAGTAGGGGAAGCACAGGTGGTGGACACTGACAGCTTATTCGCTGGCATGCAGGTGGCCATTATCAAAGAAAACGTTACTGTTGTTGTGCCTGGCACAATTACATATATATCAAATGCCAATGTTGATTTGGTAGAAGCTGACACAGTTACAATTTCCCAAGCTGATGGGAATGAGGATGCTTCAGATTTAGTATATGTTATATATACTTTGGAATAATATTAGAAGGGAATATAATCATGGAAAAAACAATGGACAAAATTATTGCTCTTGCTAAAGCAAGAGGCTTTGTATATGCAGGTTCCGAGATTTACGGTGGTCTTGCTAATACATGGGATTACGGTAATCTTGGCGTTGAGCTCAAGAATAACGTAAAAAAAGCTTGGTGGCAGAAATTCGTTCAGGAAAATCCATACAACGTAGGTGTTGATTGTGCGATTCTTATGAACCCACAGACATGGATTGCTTCTGGTCACCTTGGTTCATTCTCAGATCCACTTATGGATTGTAAGGAATGTCACGAAAGATTTAGAGCTGATAAAATCATTGAGGATTTTGCTGCTGAAAAGGGTATCGAGCTTAAGTCATCTGTTGATGGTTGGAGCAAAGAGGAGATGAAGGAATTCATCGACAGCAACAACGTTCCATGTCCTACATGTGGCAAGCACAACTTCACAGACATTCGTGAGTTCAACCTTATGTTCAAGACATTCCAGGGTGTTACTGAGGATGCTAAGAACACAGTTTACCTTCGTCCTGAGACAGCACAGGGTATTTTCGTAAACTTCAAGAATGTTCAGCGTACATCTCGTAAGAAGGTTCCATTTGGTATTGGCCAGATTGGTAAGTCATTCCGTAACGAGATTACACCTGGTAACTTCACATTCCGTACTCGTGAGTTCGAACAGATGGAGCTTGAGTTCTTCTGCAAGCCTGGTACACAGGATGAGTGGTTCCAGTACTGGAGAAGCTTCTGCCGTGATTGGCTTACAAGCCTCGGCATGAAGGAAGACGAAATGAGACTTCGTGACCACGATCCAGAGGAGCTTTCATTCTACTCAACAGGTACAACAGATATCGAGTACTTATTCCCATTTGGTTGGGGGGAGCTTTGGGGTATCGCTAGCCGTACAGACTACGACCTTACACAGCATCAGAACGTATCTGGTCAGGATCTTACATACTTCGATGATGAGACAAATGAAAAGTACTTACCATACGTAATCGAGCCATCTCTTGGTGCTGATCGTGTTGTTCTTGCATTCCTTTGCGCAGCATACGATGAGGAAGAGGTTGGTAAGGATGGAAAGAGTGATGTTCGTACAGTTCTTCACTTCCACCCAGCTCTTGCACCAGTAAAGATTGGTGTGCTTCCACTTTCAAAGAAGCTCAACGAAGGCGCTGAAAAAGTATTTGCAGAGCTTTCAAAGAAATATAACTGCGAATTTGACGACAGAGGAACAATCGGTAAGAGATATCGTCGTATGGACGAAATCGGAACACCATTCTGTATCACATATGACTTTGATTCAGAAGAAGACCATATGGTTACAATTCGTCATCGTGATTCTATGGAGCAGGAAAGAATTGCGATTGCAGATTTGGATGCATATTTTGCAGACAAATTTACATTTTAACATAGGAGGAGAGTGCTATGGAAAACATTAATGTAGAGGGAGCAGCTGAAAAGCCTGTTGCACAGCCAGTTGTTGACAACGGAGAAGACTTACTTTTAGAACAGATTGACGCATTCCGTGAGAAGGCAACACAGTTACAGCAACTCATTGCTCAGAAAGAGCGTAAGGCTGCAGAGTTAGAAGCTTTAGTTAGAGAGAAAGAAGCAATTAATGTTAAGCTACAGGAAGAGCTTTCAAGAAAGCAGCAGGAGGCAGATAGCCTTGTTGCTGATGTAGAAACTCAGGTAGACCGTATGATGCAGGTTGTTAAAAACAACATGGATCAATTAGAGATTGACATTAAGGGCCAAGTGAGTGATAATCAAGAGTCCTACGAGACCCACAATAGAAATCTTCAGGATACACTTAAAAATGTATCAGATGGTTTGGATAATATTCAAAACGAGCTTTCCGAGAAAACGCACTCAGAATCAGTTCATTTATATCGTTTGATTCAGGATTTATTAAAGGAACATGACAATAGCGAGGAGCAGGCTATTAAAGCCATCGAGCATTACAGCTCATTAAAGAAGCTTTCAGTTGTAGTTATTGTTCTACTTGTATTAACAATGGGGGTATCTATTGCATCACTTATTCTCTCGATAGGATTATTTTAAGATAGAATAGATGGAGGGATTATGCCGAATTCAGTTTTTATTATCGGACACAAGAACCCTGATACCGACAGTATTTGTGCCGCTATAGGATATGCATACCTTAAAAATGCACTTGGCACAGGAGTAAAGTATATACCAAAGAAAGCGGGCGAGCTCAATAAAGAGACTCGTTACGTATTGGACCGTTTTGGCGTTCAGGAGCCAGAAACAATATCAGACGTTGGAGCCCAGCTCATGGATATTGAGTACAGACAGCTCGAGGGCGTTGATGGTCATATTTCTCTTAAGAAGGCATGGGAAATCATGCTTGAGAGAGACGTTGTTACACTTCCAGTTATTGCAAAGACAGGCAAGCTTGAAGGTGTAATCGTAAACGGAGATATTGCGTACTCATACATGGATGTATACGACAACAGCATCCTTTCAAGAGCACGTACACAGTTCTCAAATATCATTAGTACACTTAGTGGACGTCTTGTTACAGGAAATCCACATGCATATTTTGTAAAAGGTTCTGTAGTTATTGCATCAAACAACAGAGAGGATCTTAAAGAAGATATCAACAGAGACGACCTTGTTATTGTTGGTAATATCACAGCTCGTCAGCTAATCTGTATCGAAGCTGGATGTAGCTGCTTAGTAGTTTGTGGCGCTTCATCAGTAGATCCTGAGGTTGAAAAGGCAGCTATAGATCATCAGGTAGTGCTTATCACTACGGAGTACGACACATTTACAGTTGCTCGTCTTATTCATCAGTCAATGCCTATCCGTCAGTTCATGCAGAAGGAAGACATTATCAGCTTTGAGTTAGACGATTATGTAGATGATGTTAGAGAAGTTATGAAAACAGTTCGTCATCGAGATTTCCCAATCCTCGATGAAAACAGACATTACATTGGAATGGTTTCACGTCGTCTTCTTTTAAATATGCAAAAGAAGAAGGTTATTTTAGTAGACCACAATGAAAAGTCTCAGGCAGTAGATGGTATTGATCAGGCAGAAGTACTTGAAATCATCGACCACCACAGACTTGGTTCACTTGAAACTGTTTCACCAATTCTTTTCAGAAATCAGCCACTTGGCTCTACAGCCACAATTGTATCGCTGATGTTCAAGGAAAGAGGAGTACAAATTCCAAAGGAAATTGCTGGTGTGCTTTGCTCAGCAATCCTTTCAGATACTTTGATGTTTAGGTCACCAACATGTACACCAATAGACGAAGAGAGAGCAAGAGAGCTTGCTAAGATTGCTGGTGTTGATGTTACAGAGCTTGCAACTTCTATGTTTGAAGCAGGCAGCGATTTCAAAGACCGTACAGCTGAGCAGATCTTCCATCAGGATTACAAGATCTTCACTAGCGGAGACACAAAGTTTGGAGTTGCCCAGGTAAGTTCAGTATCAAAGGGGCAGCTTAATTCAATTAAGGGTGAAATCAGAAAGTACATGGATTCTGTGCTTAATTCATCAGATTTGAATGCAGTATTTGTAATGCTTACAGACATCCTTAATGAATCAACAGAGCTTCTATTCGTTGGCGGGGAGGCTGACAAAATAATTGCCGATGCATTTAGAATGCCTGTTGCTGCAGATAGCTACATTTTAGATGGTGTAGTTTCTAGAAAGAAACAGCTTATACCACCTATCATGGAATCTCTACAGGAATAAGCAAAATATAAATTAAAGGGCAGAATTTTGTTATGTTAATCAACGGATTTAATATTGCAGCAGAGAGAGTAGACTTACTAATAGCACTTGTAATGCTTTATTTGACAGTGGCCACCAAACCAAGGAGGACCGCTGTCCTTTCCGTTGTTTTTTATGGTCAAATCTTATCAGTGGCTAATATTATTTTGCACATGGCATCCATTTTCCTTTTGAGCTTTGATACAGCCTTAGAAGGATTCTTATTTAGGATGTCTGTGCTGTTTTATTATGTCACCTATCTTGGAATTCTCGTTTTATTGTTTTCCTATATACATTTGCTTAGTTTAAAGCAAAGAGAAAATTTAGATACGTTAAATGTTGTTGTTATTGTCTTCATCGCAATTTACATGGTAGTTGTAGGAGGAGTATTTATCTCTGATAGTTATGTAACTGTTATTGATGGAGCTTACAAATTCACTGAATGGTCTAGTATTAATGTTTGGTTTGCATTGCTTGATGTTGTACTTATTATGCTTTCAGCCTTTCAGAATAGAAATGAAATCCCAAGAGTTCTTATGAACCTTATATTCATATTTGTACCATTTGAAATACTTACACTGGTTATTCAAATGATACAGCCACAGTATGTAATCCTTAGTGTTACATATGTAGTTCCATTTATGCTTTGCTATATTACTTTCCATAGCATTTTGTACGATGAGGTGACAGGCTGCCAAAATAAGCAGGCTTTCGAAGCTCATCTTTTGTCGCTTCAAAAGAAGAGTAAAAATGGAAAGCATATTGGTTTCATCTATATTAAGTTCCCTCGTCTTGAGGTTGTAGATAACTATGAGCTTATGTATGTTGCTAAGCGTAGAATATCTGCACAGATTAGAAATCTGGAACATCACAATCCAGACGCTAGAGTTTACTCTATCAATGAGTTTACATATGGCATCATTTTCCCAAATAATAGCGAGCATATCACAAGAGAGACGATTGAGCTTGTTAAGAAAGATCTTGACGATGCTATGTCGAGTTGGGAATATTCAAACAGCCCAGAATACAGAATGGTTGTTATTAAAAATGATTTAGAAAAGTGTGATTTACAGACACTTGACGCATATTCTAACTTCTTGTTCGACAAGGCAGCTAAAAAGAAAGTGAGAGTCTATGAGGCGACACTTTCTGATTACAACATCTGCATGGAACAGAAGGAAATCGAAAGAGTTATTGTTGATATCAGAAACAAGGACGATTTATTGGACCCAAGAGTTGTAGTTTATGTGCAACCTATTTTTGATGTTACAAATAACAACTATAGAAATGCTGAAGCATTAATGCGCCTTGAGGTTCATGGTAGATTGATATCACCAGATATTTTCATTCCTTTGGCTGAAAAGGTTGGATGCATTCATACTCTTACAAGAATTATTCTTAACAAGGTGTGTGCAAAGATATACGAGATTCAGGATTACTACAATTTTGAAGCTGTATCTGTAAATGTATCCCTTTCTGAGTTTATGGATTACTGCTTGCATGATGAATTGATTGATATCATCAAAAATAATGGCATTACATGTGATAGAATTCGTCTTGAAATGACAGAATCTATGACCAGTGACGAAATCGAAGCAATCAGTCACAACATGGAAGAGTTTAATGCCGCAGGCGTACATTTTTATCTTGATGATTTTGGAACAGGTTATTCTAACCTTGAAAGAATCGTCAGCTTACCATTTAGAACAATTAAGTTCGATAAGAGCTTACTATATAAATCAATGGATGACCCTATTTTGCTTAGATTGATTCAAAATATGGTTGATGTGTTTAAGAGCCATGGATTAGTAGTACTTGTAGAAGGTGTTGAAAACAACAAACAGGCTGAACTTTCTATTGGTCTAGGATTCGAATATATCCAGGGATATAAATACGCAGCACCAGTTCCAATCAACAAATTAGAGGAATTCTTTGAGCCTAAGCTAGAGCGCTTGGCCTAAATTAAAGTTATGGACAGATGAAGATTTTGGTTATATAATGCAACTATCATCAAAGTTATTCGTTAGTCGATTCGACTTTTATTTCCATGACGTTTTTTATTTTATTAAGGAGAGTTAGATGAGAGAAAAATATGAAAGTTTATCAGTAACAATTTTGCGCGACTTAGCAAAAGCTAGGGGAATAAAAGGCGCATCAGCAATGAAAAAAGCAGATTTGGTAGAAGCTATGCTTGCACAGGACGAAATTGACAAGCAGAACGAAGCTGCATCTGCAGAAAAGTCAGAGCCAGTAGAAAAGGCTGAAAGACCAAAAAAGGTAGAAAGAACAGAAAGACAGGAGAGACCAGAGAAGGCTGAAAAATCTGAGAAGGCTGACAAGACAGAGGTTCCAGCGGACATCCCTATGGATAATCTCATTCCAGCAAGCGGAATTCTCGAGGTAATGGGAGACGGCTTTGGTTTCATCAGATGTGACAACTACATGCCAGGTACAGACGATGTATATGTTAGTCAGTCACAAATCAAAAAGTTTAACCTTAAGACAGGCGATATTATCATAGGTAAGAAGCGTTTCAACAACCCTACAGATAAGTTCGCTGCTCTTATGATTATAGATTCAATCAACGGTTACGATCCTTCAAGAGCTAGTAAGCGTCCTAATTTCGAGGATTTAACACCTATTTTCCCAAATGAACGTATTCGTCTTGAAAGACAGCGCAGCTCAGTTGCAATGCGTATCGTTGATTTAGTTAGCCCAATTGGTAAGGGACAGCGTGGTATGATTGTTTCCCAGCCAAAGGCAGGTAAGACAACACTTCTTAAAGAAGTTGCTACATCAGTTAATTACTCACATCCAGATATGCATCTTATCATTTTGCTTATCGACGAGCGTCCTGAGGAAGTTACAGATATGAAGGACACTATGAGAAACAGCAAAAACGTTGAAGTTATCTATTCAACATTCGATGAGAGTCCAGAACACCACAAGCGTGTTTCGGAAATGGTTATTGAAAGAGCTAAGAGATTAGTAGAGCATGGCCAGGACGTTATGATTCTTTTGGATTCTATCACACGTCTTGCCCGCGCATACAACCTTACAGTACAGCCATCAGGCCGTACACTTTCAGGTGGTCTTGATCCTGCAGCTCTTCACATGCCAAAGAAGTTCTTTGGTGCAGCCAGAAACATGCGTGAAGGCGGTTCCCTTACAATCCTTGCTACAGCACTTGTAGATACAGGTTCCAAGATGGACGATGTTGTATTCGAGGAATTCAAGGGTACAGGTAACATGGAGCTTATTCTTGATAGAAAGCTTTCAGAAAAGAGAATATTCCCAGCTATTGATATCACAGGTTCTGGTACTCGTAGAGAAGATCTTCTTCTTTCAAGAAAAGAGCTTGATGCAATGGAAATTATGAGAAAAGCAATCAATGGTGCCCGTAAGGAAGACGCCGTTGAAACTATTCTTAATATGTTTGCTCACACAAAGAGCAATGACGAATATATCGATATGATTATTCGTAAGAGAGTTATCTAATTCAATTGATATTCAAGGAGGGAAATCATGGCATCAGTAGACGAAACAGCGGTATTTTTACACAAGCAGTGGAACGGTAAAATCGAGACATGTGCAAAGGCGCCAGTTAAAAGCAGAGAGGATTTATCGATTGCTTACACTCCAGGCGTTGCAGCTCCATGCCGAATCATTGCTGAAGACCCAGAAGCAGCGTATAGCTACACACTTAAAGCAAACACAGTGGCTGTTGTATCTGACGGTTCTGCTGTCCTTGGCCTTGGAAATATTGGACCACTTGCAGCAATGCCAGTTATGGAAGGCAAGTGCGTATTGTTCAAGGAGTTCGGTGGTGTTAATGCATTTCCTATCGTTTTAAATACTCAGGATCCAGACGAAATAGTTGCTGCAGTAAAGGCTATTGCTCCAACATTTGGTGGAATCAATCTTGAGGATATTTCTGCTCCACGTTGCTTCGAAATCGAAGAGCGTCTTAAAAAGGAGCTTGATATTCCAGTATTTCATGATGATCAGCATGGTACAGCAATTGTTGTACTTGCTGGCATTATCAATGCGTTAAAGGTAGTCAAAAAGCAAAAAGAAGATTGCAAGGTAGT
Organism: Pseudobutyrivibrio sp. JW11; assembly: GCF_900115355.1. Taxonomy (NCBI): domain Bacteria; kingdom Bacillati; phylum Bacillota; class Clostridia; order Lachnospirales; family Lachnospiraceae; genus Pseudobutyrivibrio; species Pseudobutyrivibrio sp. JW11. The sequence goes on from NZ_FOWB01000010.1 coordinate 87,625, forward strand.
AGTTAATGGTGCAGGTTCTGCAGGAATAGCCATTACAAAGCTTCTTCTTAGATATGGATTTAAGGATGTCACAATGTGTGATAGGGAAGGAATCATTGGTCCGGACTATCCAAATCTTAATTGGATGCAAAAAGAAATGACCAACGTCACGAACCTTTCACATAAGACTGGTACACTTAAGGATGCCTTAGTTGGTGCGGACATTTTTGTTGGTGTTTCAGCTCCAGGTATCGTATCAAAGGAAATGGTTGCATCTATGGCAAAGGATTCAATTCTTTTTGCAATGGCCAACCCTACACCAGAGATTATGCCTGACGAAGCAAAGGAAGCAGGAGCTAGGGTAATTGGTACAGGACGTTCTGATTTTCCTAATCAGGTTAACAATGTAGTTGCATTCCCTGGTATTTTTAGGGGCGCCCTTGAAGCGAGAGCTACAGCCATCACAGAAGAAATGAAATTGGCAGCAGCAGAAACTATTGCCGGTCTTGTTGACGAAGAGAATCTTTGCGATGATTTCATTTTGCCAGAGGCTTTTGATCCACGTGTTGCAGTAGCAGTAGCAAATGCAATTAAAGCATTGGTTTAAATCAAATAAGTTATAAGTAGTTAGTGAGGAAAATCATGGCAGAACCAAATTTAATATACAAGATTACAATACTAGAATTATTACATCGTAGTGGTTTCCCGCTTAGCAACAGTCAAATCACAGACTTCTTTCTAGAGGGTGATTTGACTGATTATTTCACAGCCCAGCAAGCCATCAGCGACGATGAGGAAGCAGGGCTGATTTTTTCGAAAACTAATCATAATAATACGACCTATTCAATTACAGATGATGGTGTAAAGACCTTGGAGCTGTTCAAAGAAAAGATTTCTCCAGCTCTTTCAAAGGATATTAACAAATATCTAAAGGTCAATTCCATTTCCATGAAGGAAGAGAATTCCTACAAGGCAACGTACTTCAAAGCTGATAGGGGTGGCTATGTTGTACAGCTTCGTATTACGGAAAACGATGTTCCGACCATGGATTTAAGCTTTCATGTAGGCTCAAAGGAGCAAGCTGAAACACTATGTAACAATTGGAAGGTACGTAGTGATCAGGTATATGAAGCGGTGATGGATATACTTATGGGGTGAGGTATGAAATCTGTTTACATTAAAATGATTTTAATTGTAACAGTAGTATTATTTATTGTAGTGGGGGCACTACTAGCTTCAGTTGCCGTCATTTCTGACGGCACGCTTAGTAGAAATCAATTCATTAAACTAATCGTTGTTTTTTCCATTTTTTTAATCTTTGCCATTATTGTGGCACTTAGAATTGCACAGAATGTTATAAAAGAAATAAATAGCATGAATGAGTTTATGCAACGTCAGCTAGATGCTATAGATTCTGCAAGTAAGGCAAAAAGCCAGTTCTTAGCAAACATGTCACATGAGGTAAGAACGCCTATTAATGCTATCCTTGGTATGAATGAAATGATTATCAGGGAGAGTTCTGATGAACAGATAGTTGAGTATGCAACTAATGTCAAACAGGCAGGAAAGGCACTATTGGCCCAGGTAAACAGTGTTTTGGATTACTCAAAGCTGGAAGAGGGCAAGATGGAGATAATCCAGGTTGAGTACGACTTAGCTACCATGATAAATGGGTTTGTTACGGCTGTAACTACTAGAGCTAAATCAAAGGGCCTGAGGATGGATGTAAATGTAGATACCAATCTACCTACTACTTTGTTTGGCGATGATGTCAGACTGGGGCAGGTTATCAATAACTTGCTTACAAATGCTGTAAAATACACTGAAGTAGGTGTAATAACCCTTAATATATGGGAAGAATCCAGATCAGATGGAGCAATTGATATTGGCGTAAGTGTGCAGGATACTGGAATTGGTATTAAGCCTGAAGATATGGAAAAGCTATCTGCTTCATTTACTAGAATAGAGGAGGAGCGCAATAGAAACATAGAGGGTACTGGACTGGGAATACCAATTGTAATAGAAATTCTTAAGCTGATGGGAAGCGACCTGAAAGTGGAAAGTGTGTATGGACAGGGTTCCACTTTCTCGTTTGTTATCAGACAGGGAATCATTAATGATGAGCCGTTGGGAGATTATAGAAAACGTGTTAAGCGCAGCTATATGCGAAGGAATAAGTACACATATCCATCTATGCCGACAGCCAACATTATAGTTGTAGATGATTATGAAATGAATCTGGTGGTAGCCAAGAACCTTATGAAGGTTTATGATTTTATTCCTGATTTGGCAGAATCAGGGCCAGAATCCCTTTCAAGAATAGAGGAAAAACACTACGATATTATTTTCATGGATCATATGATGCCGGATATGGATGGTATAGAAACGCTGGAGATTCTGAAAAAGCGACAAATGATAGATGAGTCCACAGCAGTAATTGCTTTGACGGCAAATGCTATCGCAGGAGCTAAAGACTTTTATATATCAAAGGGATTTAACGATTATTTGACTAAGCCAATAGATGCAGAAGCTCTGGAACAGGTGCTGACAAAATACGTACCGGCAGAAAAGATAGTAAAGAAATCAATCAGTGATTTAAAGAATAATAAGTCTTTAACGTCCAATGATGACGAGAGAAAAGCTCTGATTAAAATATTTGTATCTACAATTCAGGAAACAGCAAAGAATCTAGATAGTTTATTGGAAGCAGAGGACATTAAAAATTACACTATCAAGGTTCATGGACTGAAGAGTACAGCTAGATTGATAGGTGAAATGTCCATTTCAAGTAAAGCGGAAGCTTTGGAAAAGGCGGGAAATGAAAACGACTGGGATTATATAAAATCTCATCACAAGGAATTAATAAGAGAATACCTAAGCCTGGAAAATTCATATAAAGAAGTAAAAGAAACAAAGAAAACGTTGAATCCAGGGGAATTGAAGGATGCTATTTATTCAATTATAGAAATGGCCAGCGTTTGTGATTACACATCTACAGAGATGGTTTTAGATTCGTTAGATGAATATGCTATGCCGGAAAATGTAGAATCGGAAATGAAACATGTACGAGAGCTTTTACAGAAGCTTGATTATGAGGGTGTTGTTGAATCAGCTAAAAAAATGCTTAACAATGGGGGTAACTAATGGATTACGGGTTTTCTAATGAAAAGCAAAGTAAAGTAGCAATTATCAGTTCGAAGTCCAGCTTTTCAGTAATGGGAATTCAAAAGAAGCTGCAGGAATCGGGAATAGAAGGAGTGCCAGTTCGTCCAAGTATTTTTCAGATTGAGGAGGCTATTGATGAGAGTGAGCCCATAATCTACTATCTGGATGATGAGATTTATACTCCAAGCGGAGAAGATTTTTTAAATGAAATGAGGAAGCTATGCCTGGAGCAGGAGCGTTTGCTTATACTTGTAGGGGAAGAAGCGGAGTATGAAAAGGCTACAGAAATCATCCCTAAATCGGCAATTGTAGGATGGTTTAATAGACCTGTTGATATGGATGCTTTGATGGAGACTTTGGAAAAGGCATTAGGGGGCGAAATCAAACCAGCCAGACAGCGCCATATTCTAATAGTAGATGACGATGCAACATATATGCGAATGCTTCATGAGTGGATGAAGGACAGATATCAGATTACTATGCTTGATGCTGGTACAAAGGCTATCCATTGGCTGATGGACAATTCACAAAACGTAGATTTGATTTTACTGGATTGCGAAATGCCATCGATGGATGGCCCTACAGTTTTTCGAATGTTAAAAGAAGACCCAGGCTCTAGAAATATTCCGGTAATGTTCTTGACTGGCAAGAGCGATAGAGATATGGTTATAAGAGCCGTTGGCCTAGGACCAGAAGACTATATACTTAAATCAATAGATAAAAAAGAACTTATGGATAAGCTTGAGGATTTCTTTGGTCGACTGAAGACAATGGAGGATTCAGACCAGGAAGAAGTATCCGATGGCAAAACAGGGGTTGTATTTTAGTATATTCCATGTTATACTTGAGAAGCTGTTAATCGGGATGAAATGCGAGACCCTCGCATTTAAGCAGTATTCGAGATTTTTATCTCACAAATTACAGTTGGAAATTGTAAAAAATTATTATGAGAGGTGAAATTAAATGAGACAGGGTATCCATCCAGATTATTACCAGGCTACAGTTACTTGCAACTGCGGTAACACATTCGTAACAGGTTCTACAAAGGAGAGCATCCACGTAGAAATTTGTTCAAAGTGTCATCCATTCTACACAGGCCAGCAGAAAGCTACACAGGCTCGTGGACGTATTGACAAGTTCAACAAGAAGTATGGTATTGACGCAAAGTAGTCATTTATTTGGACTTTTAAGGGTTGAGATTCGTCTCAGCCCTTTATTTCGTGTAGGGGGCTTAAAATGAAGTATTCAGGCATAGGCGGACAGGCTGTAATGGAAGGCGTCATGATGCGAAACGGCAACAAATATGCCGTAGCAGTTCGTACACCAGACAAATCTATTGCAGTAGATGTTAAAAATACAAAAGACATAAATGACATATGGCACAAGATTCCAATTATCAGAGGAATGGTATCATTTATTGATTCACTTGTGATTGGCCTTAGCACACTTATGTATTCAGCTAGCTTCTTCGAGGACGAAGAGGATGCCGTTGATAAATCAAAGCTTTCAGAGGAAGAGCTCAAAAAGCTTGAGAAAAAGGAAAAAGCTGAAATGGGTGGCACATTGGTGTTGTCATTTGTGCTTGCTCTTGGTATTTTCTTTGCTTTGCCTTACTTTATTTCCCTTGGTTTAAACAAATATATTGAGTCGCAGGCGTTGATTGCTCTCATCGAAGGACTTATTCGTATCGGTATTTTTATTGGTTACATCGTGATGATTTCTCATATGGATGATATCAAGCGTACCTTTATGTATCACGGTGCAGAGCACAAATGCATTAATTGTATCGAGGCAGGAAAGCCTCTTACAGTTGAAAATGTTCGCACAGCCACACGTTTTCACAAGAGATGTGGAACTAGCTTCATTTTCATTGTATTCATTATTTCAGTTTTTGTTTTCATGTTTATCTCTTTCGATAACACATGGGTGAAGCTCATTGCAAGACTTTTACTTATTCCAGTTATCGCTGGTATTTCTTATGAGTTCATTAGGCTTGCAGGTCGTCATGAAAATGGCTTTGTAAATATTTTTTCAAAGCCAGGGCTATGGCTGCAGCGACTTACAGTAATGGAGCCAGACGACGATATGATTGAGGTGGGAATTGCCTCTGTAGAAGCAGTGTTTGATTGGGAAGGATTCATCGAAGAAAACATGGAGTGTTTTTAGGTATGACTTTTAAACAGGCTTTAGATAAAGGAATAGTATTACTGGAATCAGAAAATATTGCTGATGCAAAGATAGATGCTTGGTATCTTCTTTCATATGTTAGCGGTCTTTCAAAGGCTCAGTATTTTCTGAAGCAATCAGAAGAAATCGATAATAATATTCTTTATAAATATAAGGATGTCCTTTTAAGGAGAGCAGGCCACGAGCCACTCCAGCACATCACTGGAGAGCAGGACTTTATGGGCATCACATTTTGGGTAAATGAAAATGTTCTCATCCCTCGTCAGGACACCGAGACTCTCGTAGAGGAGGCTCTCAAGGTTATTCCTAGTGGTAGCCATATTTTGGATTTGTGTACTGGCAGCGGATGTGTTATTCTATCTCTTGTTGTCCTGGGCCAGGGGCTTTCAGGAATAGGTGTAGATATCTCGGAGGAAGCACTTGCTGTTGCCCGCGAGAATGGCGCTAGGCTTGTAGGCCGTAAGGCGGATTTTGTTAAAGGCGATATGTTCCAGCCAGTTAGTGGCAAGTTCAACGCCATAGTATCAAATCCACCATATATTCCATCTGCAGTAGTGGATGAGTTGGAGCCAGAGGTAAAGGATCATGAGCCTCGTCTTGCATTAGATGGCACAGAGGATGGCCTTTTCTTCTATAAGAAAATCACTGCTGAGGCAGGAGATTATCTTAACGATGGTGGCTGGCTTTTAGTTGAAATCGGCTATGACCAGGGGCCTGATGTTTCTGCACTATTCAAAGAGGCAGGATTCAAGGACGTTGAAGTAATAAAGGATTTAGCAGGCAACGATAGAGTCGTTAAAGGACATCTATAGCGACGCAGGTGTATTGTGTCTGTTAATAAAGTGGTTAATAACATGGAGGTTTTAGCATGTTTGATAGATTAGAAGATTTAGTATTAAGATACGAGGAAGTAATGAACTTGCTTTCTGAGCCAGATGTGGCTAATGATAATGCCAGATTTAGAGCACTCATGAAGGAGCAGGCTGAGCTTGCACCTATCGTAGAGGCTTACAAGCAGTATTCAGCTCACAAGCAGAATATTCAGGATTCGTTAGAGCTTCTCGAGCTTGAATCAGATGAGGAAATGAAAGAGCTTGCAAAGGAAGAGATGAAGGAATCTCAGGCAGAGGTTGAGCGCCTTGAGCAGGAGCTTAAAATCTTACTTCTTCCTAAGGACCCTAACGATGATAAGAACGTTATCGTGGAAATTCGTGCAGGTGCAGGTGGAGAGGAAGCAGCCCTTTTCGCAGCAGAAATCTACCGTATGTACGTACATTACGTAGAGTCACGTGGCTGGAAGGTTGAGCTTCTTGAAGCAGACGAGACAGGTATCGGTGGTATGAAGAATATCGAGTTCATGGTTAAGGGAACTGGTGCATACTCAATCCTTAAGTACGAGTCAGGTGTACATCGTGTACAGCGTGTTCCAGAGACAGAGTCACAGGGCCGTATCCAGACATCTACATGTTCAGTAGCAGTTATGCCAGAGGCAGAAGAAGTAGATATCCAGATTGATGAAAAGGATATCCGTATTGACGTAATGCGTGCTTCAGGTAATGGTGGTCAGTGTGTCAACACAACAGATTCAGCTGTTCGTCTTACTCACTACCCAACAGGTATTGTTATCTACAGCCAGACAGAGAAGTCACAGCTTCAGAATAAGGAAAAGGCTTTCGCACTCCTTCGTGCAAAGCTTTATGATTTAGAGCTTCAGAAGCAGCAGGATGCAGAAGCTGCAGAGCGTCGCTCACAGATTGGTACTGGTGACCGTGCAGAAAAGATTCGTACATACAACTTCCCACAGGGACGTGTAACAGATCACCGTATCAACCTTACACTTTACAAGCTTGATAAGATTATGAACGGTGACATCCAGGAAATCCTTGATGCACTTATCGCAGCAGATCAGGCTGCTAAGCTTGCTAAAATGAATGATAAGTAATATAAAAACAGTCTAGCATTAATGCTAGGCTGTTTTTTGTTTGCTGCGATGTGTCTACATTGTCACTTATGGCAATAAACTTTTTAAATCTTGCGCACAATTCAAATTTGTATTATTTTAATAGCATGATTAATGTTTGTATAGTTGAAGACGAGCTGGAGCAGGCTTCAGTTTTAAAGAATTATATAAGTAAATATAGTTCGGCAAAGAATCAGCAGTTTAATATTACATATCTGCCAGATGGAATTGATTTGGTGGATGATTATAAGGGACAGTTTGATATTATCCTTTTGGATATTCAGATGAAGCATCTGGATGGCATGGCAGCAGCAGAGAAAATCCGCCAGGTGGATTCTGATGTTATCATTATTTTTATCACATCCACAGTTCAGTATGCAGTGCAGGGCTATGCAGTGGATGCGCTAGGATATGTTCTTAAGCCTGTACCATATAATCAGTTTGAGCAGATTTTTGATAAGGCAATAGTGAGAGTGCAGGCCAAGCAACAGCATGTTTATATAAAGGTTGCTGTTGATGACAAACAGCTAAAGCTGGATTGTAACAATATTATCTATATTGAAAGTCAGCGTAACAATGTGGTTATACATTGCAAGGATGCTGATTACGTTACAGCAGGGCCTCTCAAGCGTTTTGATGAGATGCTGATGGAACATGGCTTCAGCAAGTGCCATAATGCATATTTAATCAATCTATCAGAGGTTGAGGCTGTACAAAAAGAGGAAGTTTTATTAACAAATGATGTAATGCTTCCAATAAGTCGCGCCAGAAAGAAAGAGTTTATGGCTGCGTTGACGGAGGACATTTTATAATGGATTTTAGCGCATTTTTAAATCCTGTTAATATACAGGACACCCCAAGACTTTTTACCGCTATTGCTGAATGGCTAGCGGTTTTTGTTTACTTTAATATCTACAAGAAAAAGAGACATGATAAGGAATTTGCTATTTACTGTATTGCTATATTTATTATCTTGGTCGCATTTCAATTTATAGCGGGTTTGTTGCCACTAGGTTTTTGGATTCCTACTATGATCGGTGCAGTAGGACTTATGTACTTTTCACTTTATATTGTTTTGGATATAAAGCCTAGGGATTGTGCGGTTCTTACAACTCATGCATTTGTACTGGCAGAGTTTGCTGCCAGCCTTTATAAGCAGCTTTATGTGTGGAGCGTAAAAATTACTGAGCAGGAAGGTATGGGCGAATCTGTTTTCAATATGCTCCTGGTGTACACTGTAACTTATATTGTTTATTACAGATTCGAGCGAGGCAATGTTCCATCTAATAGAAACCTTAACATCAGTAATAAAGAGATGATAAGTGTTATCGCCACAGGTATTGGCGCTTTCATTATGTCAAACATCAGCTTTGTAAATAGCAGAACACCATTCTCTGCCACAGAGAACATGCTTTATGTTCGTACGTTGGTAGATTTCGGAGGCATGCTGATGCTTATGACAGAGATGGGCCGTAGAAACGAGCTTGCCCTTCGAAAGGAAAGTACAGAGATTAATCAGCTTTTTCAAAAGCAGTACGAGCAGTACAAGCTTGCAATAGATAATTCAGAAGCATTGCGTAAGGAGATGCATGACATGAAACACTATGTCATGGCTCTTAAAAATGAGGATGACCCGGATCGTCGCTCAGAAGTGCTTGCAGATATGGAGCAGGCAATTGCAATCCAGGAATCCTTTATGAACACTGGAAACAAGGTTCTTGATGTTGTGCTTACCACAAAGAGCCTTCAGTGCCAAAAGAAGAACATCACTTTAAATGCAATGGTTGATGGCGATTTGCTGTCAGATATCCACGTAAAGGATATATGTTCTTTATTTGGTAATATATTGGACAATGCCATCGAGGCATCACAGCAGGTTGCTGACAAGGAAAAACGTCTTATCACGCTTTCAGTTCGCAAAAGAAACCAATTTATCATCGTAGAGTGTGATAATTACTCTGACAGTGAAAATGTAAAGCTTCGCAACAATCAAAAGCGTAGTTTCTTTGGAAAGAACAACCTACCTAAAACTACAAAAGGAGATAACGTAAAGCATGGCTATGGACTTAAGTCCATTACTCAGGTTGCTGAAAAGTACGGTGGCGCAATGAATTGCAGCTATGAAGATGGCTGGTTTAAGCTGAAAGTGCTGTTAGCTGCAAACAAATAATGCCAGTTATCCGTGATAAATGACAAGTTGTCCTTCGGGATGACTTGTCTTTTTTATTTCGTGGTAGATTATTATCAAGAAAACGGAGGATTAGTATGGACGCTAAGGAAATTATTTCACAGCTTACACTTATGGAGAAGGCAGCTCTTTTGAGCGGAAAAAATGAGTGGGAATCACGAGATATTCCAAGACTTGGAATTCAGTCGGTTTCTTTTTCAGATGGTCCTCACGGCTTACGTCGTCAGGAGGGGGCAGGAGATCATTTGGGGCTTAATGCATCTCTTCCAGCTACATGTTTTCCAACAGCAGCTACAGTAGCAAACAGCTGGGATGAAAGTCTTGGTGAAGAAATTGGAGCAGCTCTTGGTGAGGAAGCAGTTGCACAGAACGTTGATGTACTTCTTGGTCCAGGCTTAAATATGAAACGTTCTCCACTTTGCGGACGAAATTTTGAATACTTTAGTGAGGATCCAATCCTTGCCGGCAAGATGGCAGCTTCTTATGTAAGGGGTATACAGAGCAAGCATGTTTATTCTTGTCCAAAGCATTTCGCAGTTAACTCTCGCGAGTATCGCAGAATGGCAATGAATGCAGTTGTTGATGAGCGTACACTTCGAGAGATTTACCTTACAGCATTTGAGATTGCTATTAAAGAAGGTGGAGCAAAGACAATCATGTCTGCTTACAACGAAGTTAATGGCAAGTATGCAAACGAAAACGAGCATCTGCTTGTAGACATCCTTAGAAATGAATGGGGATTCGATGGAATCGTAGTTACTGACTGGGGTGCAAGTAATGACCACGTTGCTGGTGTTAAGTGTCAGTCAAATGTGGAAATGCCAAACCCAGGACTTGATTCAGCTAGAGAGCTTATCAAGGCAGCCACAGAAGGTGAAGGTCGTATCACAGAGGAAGAAATCGACAGAGCAATTCTTCCTATTATCGAAGCTGCTATCTACTTCAAAGAAAACGACCACACAAAGGGCTTTGACAAAGAGGCTCATCACGCAATCGCTAAAAAGGCAGCTGTTAACTCAGCAGTTCTTCTTAAGAACGACGAGGACATCCTTCCTCTTGCAGCAGGCACAAAGGTATGCCTTAGAGGACCATTCGTGGATAAGCCACGTTACCAGGGTTCAGGAAGCTCACAGGTTAACTCAACAAAGGTTGAGACAATCAGAGAGCAGATTGCAAATTACGATTTACAGGTTATTGATGATCCTGAAGCAGCAGATGTTGTTTTATTCTTCTTTGGTCTTGATGAAATCGCAGAGAGCGAGGGAGCAGATAGAATGTCTATCGACGTTCCTGAGTATCAGATTAAAGAGCTTGAGGAACTTACAGTTTACAACAAGCATATCGTTGGTGTTATGAGTGCTGGTTCATCAGTTAAGATGCCATGGCTTTCAAATCTCCAGGGATTGCTTCACGGATACTTAACAGGTCAGGCAGGAGCGTCAGCTCTTCTTGACATCATCACAGGAAAGGAAATTCCTACTGGTAAGCTTTCAGAGTCTTATCCATTCGCATATGCGGACTGCTCAATTGTTAATTACGCAGGTCAGGAAAAGAGAAATCTTCAGTATCGCGAAGGACCTTTCATTGGATATCGTTATTACGATACAGCAGATGTGGCAGTTCAGTTCCCATTCGGATATGGACTTAGCTATACAACATTTGAGTATTCAGCACTTTCTGTTACAGAGGATGGTGTTAAGTTCACTATCACAAATACAGGAAAGCGCGACGGTGCTGAAATTGCTCAGCTCTATGTTGGTAAGAGTCAGTCAGGACTTATCCGTCCTAAGAAAGAGCTTAAGGGCTTCAAGAAGGTATGGATTAAGGCTGGCGAATCAGTGGAAGTAGAGATTCCATTTGATGACAAGACATTCCGTTATTTCTCAACTGTTTCAAACAAATGGGAAATCGAAGGCGGTGAGTATCAGATTTACGTTGGAAAGAACGTTGCTGACATCGTACTTACAGGAACAATCACAAAGGAAGGCACAATTACAGAGCTTCCTTACGACATCGAAACACTTCCAAGCTACAAGACAGGAAAGGTTCGAAACGTTCATTACGAGGAGTTTGAAAAGCTTTATGCTAAGCCACTTCCTGAGGAAAAGGTTGGACCACTTGATATCAACGATGCTCTTTGCCAGATGAAGGATGCCAAGAGCGGACTTTGCAGATTGGTTTACAAGATTCTCAAGAACAATCTTGATAAGTCTTATGAAAAGGGTGTACCTGATTTGAACACAATGTTCATTTACAACATGCCTTTCAGAGCAATCAGCAAGATGTCAGGCGGAATGGTTAGCCGTGAAATGGTTGAGTCAATCGTGACAATTGCCAATGGACACTTCTTCAGAGGTCTTGGTGGTGTGATCGGAGGTTTCTTCCGAAATAGAAGTGCTAACAAGAAGTATGAGGCACGCTTACAGCATAAAGAATAGGAGAGTATAAAAATGAATTTATGGAATAGTTTCGCCGAGAAGCATCCAGCGGCAGCAAAATGGGTGCGAGAAGGTGGCTTGTTTGTAATAGTAAGTAACTTGATTACAGTATTCAAATATCTTTTACTTACATTTTTGCCGGCAGCCTTCGCATTCTTAGGCGACAGATCATTTGGATGGCCAGGAATTCCACTTACAATCGCAGGTGAGACTTTTGATTGGAATATCCTTGGTTATGACCAGGCACACGGAGGACTTGCTTACTTTACAGCTTACATGATTGCAATGGTAATTGGTGAGTGCATCAATTTCCCAATTCAGAAGCTTTTCGTTTTCCGTAATCACGATAAGCCTGGCAAGCAGATTGCATGGTATATTGCAGCATTCATTGTAATCACATGCATCGTTAACTCAATTAACTGCATCTGGGTAGCAGTTGCAGGAATGTTTGTACCAGCTTGGCTGTACAACATCGGAACTACAGTACTCAACGGCGGAGTTTCTATGGTGGTGTTCTTCTTTGTAAATAAGATCATCTTCCCAGAAACACCAAAGGCCGAATGAGATATATCTTTTAACGTTAGTTGAAAGGAAGGAGAAGAAGAAAATGTTATCAATCAACATTGCGGACGTTATCGCCGTACTACAGACAATGATCCCACAGCTTATCGTTTTAGGCGTGGCACTCGTTGCAGCAATCATCGTTACAATTTGCGCGATGAAGGCTAAGAAGCCTCTTAAGGGCTTTATCAGAAAAGAAGCTTGGTTAGCTTTCTTATTAGTAGTAGTTGTAGTAGTTAATACAATTCTACTTGGACCAGTTTACTCTATGGTAAACATGGCAATGGGAGGTGGCACAATCTCAGATGAAGCCATCGAAGAGGCAAAGGCTCTCGCAACAGAAATTGCTGAAGAGGGTATTGTTCTTTTAAAGAATGATGATGCAGCACTTCCTCTTGCAGAGGGAACAAAGGTCAACGTATTTGGTTGGTCTTCAACAAACCCAATTTATGGTGGTACAGGATCAGGTGCACTTTCAGATGCATATCCAACAGTTGATTTCCTTACAGGTCTTACTGATGCAGGTATTGAGTACAATCAGGACCTTGTAGATTTCTATACAGGATGGAGAACAGAAAGACCTACAGTAGGTATGATGGGACAGGATTGGACAATTCCTGAGCCAACAGTTTCTGAGTATGGCAGCCTTATTTCAGATGCTAAGGATTTCTCAGATACAGCAATTTTCTTCATCGCCCGTTCAGGTGGTGAGGGAGCAGATCTTCCACAGTCATATGATGGAGAAGAGACATACAGCGATGATGGCTCTAGCTTCTTTGGAGCAACAGGTGTGCGTTACTCAGATCAGAAGGATGATCTTGATGCATCTAAGTCATACCTTGAGCTTTCAAACAGAGAGCAGGCACTTCTTGATGAAGTAACAGCAAACTTTGACAAGGTTATCGTAGTTGTTAACTCAGCAAACGCTATGGAGCTTGGCTTCGTTAACGATTACTCACAGATTAAGTCAGTTCTTTACTGCCCAGGTACAGGTCAGACAGGTTTCGATGGACTTGGCGAGATTCTTGCAGGTCAGATCAACCCATCTGGTAAGACAGCTGACACATTTGTATCAGACTTATTTGCTACACCAACAGCAAACAACTTTGGGGATTTTGATTATACAAACATGGATGAGTACGGATATGAGAATATGTTCGCTGAGGGCGGCATGGCTTATCCTACATTCGTAAATTATGTTGAAGGTATTTACGTTGGTTACAAATATTACGAGACAGCTTACGCTGAGGCAGAAGCTGGCAACATGGAGTTCGATTATGACTCTGCAGTAGTTTATCCATTCGGTTATGGATTATCTTACACAACTTTCTCTCAGGAGATGGGACCTATTACAAATGATGGTACAACAGTATCATTTGACGTAACAGTTACAAACACAGGTGATGTTGCTGGTAAGGATGTTGTAGAAGTTTACTACAACCCACCATACACAAACGGCGGCATTGAGAAGGCAGCAGCAAACTTAATCCAGTTTGCAAAGACTTCTACACTTGAGCCAGGTGCATCAGAGACAATCAACATCTCATTTGCACTTGAGGATATGGCTTCATACGACACATACGGCGAGGGCTGCTATGTACTTGAGGCTGGTGATTATGAGATTTCTATCAACTCAGATTCACACAACAAGATTGCTACAGATACAGTAACAGTTGGCTCTACAATCGTTTATGATGAGTCAAACAAGCGTGAGTCAGATCAGGTTGCAGCTACAAACCAGTTTGGCTTCGCAGAAGGTGATGTAACATACCTTTCACGTGCAGATGGTTTCGCTAACTATGACGAAGCAACAGCTGCTCCAACAAGCTATGAAATGTCTGATGAAGCAAAGGCTACTTACTTCAACGAGACAAACTATGATCCTACTGATTACAATAATGATTCAGATGTAATGCCTACAACAGGCGCTGACAATGGTGTTAAGCTTGCAGATCTTCGTGGTCTTGATTACGATGATCCAATGTGGGATACACTTCTCGATGAGCTTACAGTTTCAGATATGAACACACTTATCGAGCTCGGTGGATACGAGACATCAGCAGTTGATTCAATCGGCAAGGTTATGACATACGATTGTGATGGTCCTGCTTCAATCAACAACAACTTCACAGGCCAGGGTTCTATCGGATTCCCTGCAGCAGTTATGATTGCTTGCACATGGAACAAGGACATTGCACTTGCATTTGGTGAGTCAATTGGCCGTATGGCAAACGACATGGATGTTTCTGGTTGGTATGCTCCAGCTACAAACACACACCGTTCAGCATTTGCAGGACGTAACTTCGAGTACTACTCAGAGGATGGCGTACTTGCAGGTTGGATGTGTGCAAACGCTGTAAATGGTGCAAGAGAGTGGGGCGTATACTCATACGTTAAGCACTTTGCAACAAATGACCAGGAAACAAACAGAACAAACTTCCTTTGCACATGGCTCAATGAGCAGTCATTGCGTGAGATTTACTTAAAGTCATTTGAAATTGTATTCAAGAACTCAAACCCAGGTGCAACAATGGTTGCATTCAACAACATCGGTACAGTACCAGCTGAGGCTTGTTCAGAGCTTCTTAACACAGTACTTCGTGGCGAGTGGGGATTCAGAGGTCTTGCAGAGACAGATTACTTCGGTGGATACGGATATCAGGATTCTGACCGTATGATTAGAAACGGTTGCGACCTTATGCTTGCAACATACTCTACACCACAGTCTACAGTTACAGATCAGGAATCTGCTACATCAGTAATTGCTATGAGAACAGCTTCTCACAACATTCTTTACACTGTAGTGAACAGCCGTGCATATGATTCAGAAATCAGCGCAGGCCTTCCTACATGGGAGAAGATTCTCTTCGCTATCGATGCAGTACTTGTTCTTCTTATCGCTTGCCTTGAGTACTTTGCAGTAAAGAAATACCTTGCAAAGAAGAAAGAGGTAGAAGTAGAAGCAGTTGTAGAAGAGACAACAGAAGAGTAATAAAGAAATAAAATGGGGCAGCTCGAAATGAGCTGCCCTTGATTTTTTTTATAATGTTTTATTTAACGATTACAGTGCTAAGATAATTGCGGTCATTTGATAAATCAACAACCGTTTGAATGCTTGTAATCTTGATAACTGGTCGAAGTGGATATGCTTTGTTCTGACGAACAACCACACCTTCTTCACCGTTGCTAAGCTTGATGGTAGAACCATTTGGATAGATGTTTACGATTGTAAGGAATGCTCTGAAGTATTTCAGATTAAACTTATTACTCATTGTAAACATTATTTCAATTGCTTCTGCAGGAGTGTAGGCTCTCTTGTATGGCCTTGCAGTAACAAGCGCATCATACACATCTACAATAGAAATGATTTGAGCCATCTTTCCAATCTGGTCCCCAGAAAGACTTCTAGGATATCCTGAGCCATCAATATTTTCATGATGGTTAAGAATTGCCTGACGCATCTCCTCTGTAAGGTCAGGAGAGTTGGCAAGCAGGCGATAGCCTCTTACTGGATGAGTTTTGATTAATTCAAACTCTGTGGCTGTAAGCTTTCCTGGCTTATTTAAAATTTCATTTGGAATTTCTTCTTTTCCGATATCGTGAAGAAGACCTACAACTGTAATATCTTTTACAAATGAATCAGATTCTCCTAAAGCCTTTGCTAATATGGCTGCCATTGTACCTACATCCACTGAGTGTCTGTAAGTGTACTCATCGCATACCTTTAGCTTTGAAAGGTTAAGGCTCAAGGATTTTGAGTCATTTATAATGCTGCAAACTTTTTCACCAATTTGAATGATTCCTTTAGTCAAGCTGTCGATATCATCGAGATTAGCATATAGCCTAGCTAAAGTCTCCATGGCGTACTCTCTGAAGCTTTCATCAAAACATATGGAATCATCTGGAAGTGGAAAATCATCCTCTAATTCAAATTCATCCGCATCTGAATAATAAATTGTAGCGTGGATTTTTCCGTGATAGTCAGATAACGACTGTAAAATCTTTTGGTCGATGACTGTCATTTTAGGGCAAAGAAGAGCCCCCGAATCAGTATAGATGTCAGTTTCTGTAATACAACCCGCCGGTAGATCACTGACATACCCATATACATCTTTAATCATACATTACTGTCCCTTTAAAACGCAAAAATTTCTTTGTGTTGATAACAATGTTATTATACACCCTTAATAATGTGTTGACAATGAAAACTATAATGTTGTATGAAAAACTTTTATGTCTTTTAGAATTTGTAGTTTATGGAAACTGGGCAATAATTGATGATTCAAATAGGATGATGTGACGTTGAAGAATTCAGTATGATTTGTTAAAATTGTAAAGGTTAAATTAGTTAGGAGAGTATTTATGAAATTACTAAGTTTTGCAGTACCATGTTACAACTCAGCAGCTTATATGGAGCATTGCGTAGAGACACTTTTACATGGTGGTGAAGATGTAGAAATAATAATAGTAGACGATGGTTCTACAAAAGATAACACAGCAGAAATCGCTGACAGACTTGCAGCAGAACACCCTACCATTATCAAAGCTGTTCATCAGGAAAACGGTGGCCATGGTCAGGCGGTCAACACAGGTCTTAAAAATGCCACAGGCTTATTCTTCAAGGTTGTAGACTCAGATGACTGGGTAGACCCAGATGCATACGACAAAATCTTAAAGGTATTACGTAGCTCAGTTGAAAATGGCAAGCAGCTTGATATGCTCATTTCAAACTACGTATACGAAAAGGAAGGGGCTCATCACAAGAAGGTTATGTCATACTCAAACCTTCCAAAGAACAAGTACTTCTCTTGGGATGAGACAGGCCACTTCAAAAAGGGCCAGTACATTTTGATGCATTCAGTTATCTATCGCACAAAGCTTTTACGTGATTGTGGAATGGAGCTTCCAAAGCATACATTCTATGTTGATAACCTTTATGTATTCTACCCACTTCCATACGTAAAGACTATGTACTATCTGGACGTAGACTTCTATCGTTACTTTATTGGTCGTGATGATCAGTCAGTCAACGAAAAGGTTATGATTTCTCGTATCGACCAGCAAATCAAAGTCAACAAGCTTATGATGGAAGCATACGACTACAAGAATATTAAGGATAATCATGTTAAGAAATACATGTTCAATTACTTAGAGATGATTACTGTTATCTCTACAGTTCTTCTTATGAAGAGCGGCACAAAGGAACATCAGCAGAAGCGCCATGATCTTTGGAGATACATCAAAGAGCAGGATTACTACTTATATAGAAAGCTTCGCTATGGCTTCATGTGCGCAACTACAAACCTTCCAGGCCACGGCGGCCGCGCAATCTCTATCACAGCATACAAGATTGCCCAGAAGGTAGTAGGATTTAACTAACCATCGGGTTAGTTAAATCCGTATTTGGCACATATTGTTTATATAGCTTTTGGCTCATCACTGTTGTGGTGAGCTTTTTTGTTGCTTTTTCACATAGACTTTAGTGGGGGAGCATGCTAATATCTTTCGTATCGAAACACGATTCTTTTGAACCTGGTTCACAGGTTCATGTCCTGGAGTGCAAACGGGGCATTATTTCCATTTTATTTTTTTAGGGGAAACGAAAAATAAGTGGCTTTCTTGTGGTACGCCTTTTTGGGAAGTTGGCGTTGGCAATAGCAAAGGTGGTGAAATTGGTAGAGAAATAGATATTTGATTGGGCTGGCAATCAGTTTAAAGTGGCCGGATTGGGGCTGGGGATTGGCTGGTCTGGTAAAAGAGGAATGTTGGACTATATATGCTGACTAAAGCGGGGATATATAGTCAATATTAACTGGTTGGACTATATATGCTGACTAAGGCTGGGAAATATAGTCGAGATTTACTAGTTGGGATAAAGCCCATATAATGGTGTAAATTCAAAAATTTAATAAAAAGAGCCAAGTGCTCATCTTTCAGTTAAAATTAAGTTACCACACAAAACATAATTGAAAGGATGAATACTATGGCTCAATTACATTTTACATTGGATCATGACTTTTTTGTAGGACTTTTCTCTGAAACTAAGGATGAAGCATTTGGCAAGCTTATGGAAGCTTTACTTAATCAAGTTCTCTTAGCAGAATCATCCGAGCAACTTGGTGCCGAAAACTATGAACGTACTTCTGAAAGGTCCGATTATCGAAATGGAACAAGAACCAGAAGTTTAACTACACGCATTGGAAA
>NZ_FOWB01000003.1:0-310484 GCF_900115355.1 Pseudobutyrivibrio sp. JW11
GAAGGATTTGAGGATAGTATAACAATCATGGCATTGCCTTCAAAATATC
This sequence comes from Pseudobutyrivibrio sp. JW11, assembly GCF_900115355.1. NCBI lineage: Bacteria > Bacillati > Bacillota > Clostridia > Lachnospirales > Lachnospiraceae > Pseudobutyrivibrio > Pseudobutyrivibrio sp. JW11. The sequence goes on from NZ_FOWB01000003.1 coordinate 50, forward strand.
GTATCTCTTTAAGAACAAGTAACATCATCGAACGAGAAAACAGAGAAATAAGACGACGTGAAAAAGTAATACAAATCTTTCCTAACAGCGAATCAATCATTCGACTTATTGGAGCAATCCTCTACGATGATCACAATGACTGGAGCGTAGCTCAGAGGCTTTTTGACATGCAGGAGTACTACGATAACCTCAATAAAATACAAAAGGAGCTCATAAAAATGAGAGTGGCCTGAGGAATACTATTTTAACTGAAAGATGAATTTACACACAAATATGGACTTGACTGTATCATCATAAGAAACTCCAGAGATGTAAGTATTAAACAAGAGAAAAAGAAGAATATAATACTTAGGACCGGCATCATCATACAAAAAACAGAGCTGTAAGTATTAAATGAAGTATTAAAATAGAAAAAAGGATTTGCTCAATACTTTCCAGCGTATTCTCAACTGAAATACAGATTCAGATTGCCCCTCTCATCTTGACAGAATAGGGAAATTTTTCTATTATTAGATAAGTTTAAATGCGTTGATGGAGAGGAGTACACAGACCTCGTCCTGTAGAGAGGGCCGCTCACCGGCTGAAAGGTGGCCTAGGATAGAATTGTGGAAGGTAGCTTCGGAGCAGGTGGTGAACAAAGCGCGGCCGGAAAAGTCGTGGATAAGCCAACCCGAGTCGTTCCCGTAAGGAATAAGATGAGTTATAAATGCAGGTGGTAACGCGAATTTTCGCCCTGTGTACGTAGTAATACGTGCATAGGGCTTTTTTAATGCCTAGAAAGGAAAAGAAAATGAAAGAATTAGCAAAAACTTATGATCCTAAGGGTCTGGAAGACAGACTCTATAAGAAGTGGGAGGAGAACGGCTATTTCCATGCTGAGGTTGATCGCAGCAAGAAGCCATTCACTATTGTGATGCCACCACCAAATATTACAGGACAGCTTCACATGGGACATGCATTAGATAACACAATGCAGGATATTCTTATCAGATACAAGAGAATGCAGGGATACTCAGCTCTTTGGCAGCCAGGTACTGACCATGCAGCTATCGCTACAGAGGTAAAGGTTATCGAGCACCTTAAGAAGCAGGGAATCGAAAAGGATGACCTTGGTCGTGAGGGATTCCTTGAAAAGTGCTGGGATTGGAAAGATGAGTATGGAACACGTATCATCAACCAGCTTAAGAAGATGGGTTCATCTGCTGATTGGGAGCGTGAGAGATTCACAATGGATGAAGGCTGCTCAAAGGCTGTAGAAGAAGTTTTTGTTAAGCTTTACAACGAAGGCTACATCTACAAGGGCAACCGTATTATTAACTGGTGTCCAGTTTGCCAGACTTCTATTTCAGATGCAGAAGTAGAGCATGAGGAGCAGGCAGGACATTTCTGGCACATGAAGTACGAAATCGTAGGAGAGCCAGGTCGCTACGTAACATTCGCTACAACACGTCCAGAGACAATGCTTGGTGATACAGCTGTAGCTGTTAACCCTAAGGATGAAAGATATCAGGATATCATTGGCAAGACAGTAATGCTTCCATTTGTAAATCGTGAGATTCCTGTTGTTGCAGATGAATATGTAGATATGGAATTTGGTACAGGTGTTGTTAAGATTACTCCAGCACATGACCCTAACGATTTTGAGGTAGGAAAGAGACATAACCTTCCTGTTATCAATGTTCTCAATGATGATGCTACTATCAATTCAAACGGTGGCGAGTTTGAGGGAATGGATAGATACGAAGCTCGTGAAATCATCGTTAAGAAGATGGACGAGATGGGTCTCCTTGTAAAAATCGAAGACCATACACACAATGTTGGTACACATGATAGATGTAACACAACAGTAGAACCAATGGTTAAGCCACAGTGGTTCGTTGCAATGGAAGAGCTTGCAAAGCCAGCTATCGAGGCTATCAAGACTGGCGAGCTTCAGTTCGTTCCAAAGAATTATGACAAGACATATTTACACTGGCTTGAGAATATTCGTGATTGGTGTATTTCACGTCAGTTATGGTGGGGCCACAGAATCCCTGCTTACTACTGCGAGAAGTGTGGTGAGACAGTTGTTGCTAAAGCTTCAGAGGCTCCAACAGTTTGCCCTAAGTGCGGACACACTCATATGAAGCAGGATGAGGATACACTTGATACATGGTTCTCATCAGCTCTTTGGCCATTCTCAACACTTGGTTGGCCAAACAACACAGAAGAGCTTGATTACTTCTATCCAACAGACGTACTTGTTACTGGATACGATATCATCTTCTTCTGGGTAATCAGAATGGTATTCTCAGGATACGCTCACACAGGTAAGAGCCCATTCCACACAGTACTTATCCACGGCCTTGTTAGAGATTCACAGGGACGTAAGATGTCTAAGTCACTTGGAAATGGTATTGATCCACTTGAGATTATTGATAAGTATGGCGCTGATGCACTTCGTCTTACTCTTATCACAGGTAATGCACCTGGAAATGATATGAGATTCTACAACGAGCGTGTTGAAAACAGCCGTAACTTCGCAAACAAGGTATGGAATGCTTCACGTTTCATCATGATGAATCTTGCTGACAATCAGGTTACTGAGCCAGCAACAGCAGACCTTGCAACAGAAGATAAGTGGATTATCTCTAAGGTAAACACACTTGCAAAAGATGTTACAGAAAACATGGATAAGTATGAGCTTGGTATTGCAGTTCAGAAAGTTTATGACTTCATTTGGGATGAGTTCTGCGATTGGTATATCGAAATTGTAAAGCCACGTATGTACTCAGAGGAATATACAGCAAGCAAGAATGCAGCACTTTGGACAGCTAAGTTTGCACTTACAAATGCACTTAAGCTTCTTCATCCATTCATGCCATTCATCACAGAAGAAATCTTCTGCACTCTTCAGAGCGAGGAAGAAACAATCATGCTTTCAGCTTGGCCTGAGTATGATGAGACAAAGAACTTCCCAGTTGATGAGGCAAAGGTTGAGCGTGCAAAGGATGTTGTTCGTGGCATGAGACAGCTTCGTACAGATATGGATGTTCCACCTTCAAAGAAGGCAGCTATCCACATCGTTTCAGATAATGCTGAAGTACGTGCTACATTTGATGAGATTACACCAATCTTCAAGACACTTGCAGGTGCAACAGAAGTATATGTTCAGGCAGATAAGCTTGGCATTGGCGATGATGCTGTTTCAGCAGTTATTCCTGATGCAACACTCTTTGTTCCACTTGAGGATCTTGTAGATTTTGAAAAGGAAAAAGAGCGTCTTACAAAGGAAAAAGAGAAGCTTGAGAAAGAGCTTGCTCGTTCACGCGGAATGCTTTCAAATGAAAAGTTTATGAGCAAGGCTCCAGAGGCAAAGGTTGCCGAAGAGCGTGAAAAGCTCGCAAAATATGAGGCGATGATGGCACAGGTTGAGGCCCGCCTCGCATCTATGAAATAGGAGGAAATTATGGATATTAAGAACATTTTAAGCAAATGCGATCACACACTTCTTGGTGTGGATGCAACATGGAACGACATTAAGGGGATTGTTGATGATGGAATGAAGTATGAGACTGCTTCAGTATGCATCCCAGCTAGCTTTGTAAAGCAGGCTGCTGATTATGTAAAGGAGCAGGGTGGACATCTTCCAATCTGTACAGTAATTGGCTTCCCTAATGGTTATGCAACAACAGCTTCTAAGTGCTTCATGGCTACAGATGCTGTAAATAATGGTGCAGAAGAAGTAGATATGGTTATCAACGTAGGCTGGGTAAAGGAAGGCCGTTATGATGACGTTCTTGCTGAGATTAACGCAATCAAGGCTGCTTGCAATGGAAAGCTTTTAAAGGTAATCATTGAGTGCTGCCTTCTTACAGACGAAGAGAAGATTAAGATGTGCGAAGTTGTTTCTAAGTCAGATGCAGATTACATCAAGACATCAACAGGCTTCTCTACAGGCGGAGCTACATTTGATGATATCAAGCTTATGGCAGATCACATGACAAACGGCAAGCTTATCAAGGCCGCAGGCGGAATTGCATCGCTTGAGGATGCTCAGAAGTTTATCGACCTTGGAGCATCTAGACTTGGTACAAGTAGAGTTGTAAAAGCTGTAAAAGGACTTCCAAACGACGGTAAATACTAATCAGCTGTGAAATTTTCATGAAAATTCTAGTAAAATTAGAATATTTCATGACAAAATTAGAAATAATAACTATAATTATCTTAATATAGTACTGTACGTGTACTATGGATATTATGTACTTAAAATACTACTAGCATAATGTTTTGGGGGACTTATGGCTCAGCCGGTTAGCGCGTTTGCACCAAAAGTACAAGTATCATCAGACGGTTTGGAAGCTACTATGACTTTCAAGATTCCTGATGGAAAAAATGAAGTACCTAAGTTTACTGCAGCACAGTTACTTGGGTTCTTGAGTAATGCCAATGTTTCCTTTGGTATCGACCAAGAGATGTTGGCAAGGCTTGCCGATAGTCCTATTTACGGAAGGCCTATCAAGGTTGCAACGGGCACACCACAGCAGCAAGGTACCCCGGGATATTATGAGTATCTTTTTGATACAAACTTCAATAGAAAACCAACAATTCGTCCAGATGGCACTGCCGACTATATGAGTATTAAAACAATAGAGACAGTGCAGAAGGGCGATGTTATTGCTACATATCACCCAGCAGTTCAAGGCAGTAGAGGTATGTCTGTTCGTGGACAGATTCTCGAGCCTAAGCCTGTGAGAGATTTGCCACCATTGATTGGTAGAGGCTTTGACAGATCGAGTGACAATCTTACATACACAGCAAAGATTGATGGAAAAATAGAGGTAAATCAGGGAAAGATTCTGGTTTCTCCTGTTCATGAAGTGCAAGGTGATGTTGGCATAGAAACAGGTAACATCAAGTTTAACGGTGATGTTATTGTGCATGGCGGCGTACATGATGGTGCCGTTATTGATGCAGCAGGAAATGTCATAATACATGGGCTTATAGAGGATTGTGACATTCGCGCAGGCAAGGATTTATTCTTGCTTTCAGGCGTAAAGGGAAATGAAAAAACAATTATTGATTGCAAGGGCTCAATCACAGCTCAGTTCGTAGAGTATGCAATCATCACATGTTCGGGCAATATTACAGCAGATTATTTCTTTAAGAGTAAAATCTCCTGTGATGGCCACATAGAATTAAATGGAAACAATGCTTCTATTATAGGAGGATATGTTTCTGCAGTTCAGGGTGTAGAGGTCAATGATATTGGCAACTCATTTGGAACTATTACAAATGTATCAGTAGGCGTAGATGTTGAGCGTGCTGCTGAATACGAGATGTTAGCGAAGAAAATAATGGCTCTTAATGCCAATGTTCAGAAGATAAAAAAAGGTATCGAGGACTTCGACAAGCTAGGCGAAGAACGAGGTATCAATGTTAAAGAAGATCCAAGACGTATGCAGCTTCTGCGTGTACGTATTCGTGATGAGGCAATCGTTTTGGAAGAAACCAAAAAGCTTAATTACATGAAAGAAGTTATTATGTCTGGCAAGGACGCTACTATCAAGGTGTATAGACGTCTATATGCAGGAAGCAATCTTTCTGTAGATGATCATCATGCAAGTATCAACGAAACTCATGAAGCAATCGAGATAGAAAAAAGCGAAGAAGGCATAAGACTGGTTAAAATAAGAGGCTAGACAGAGGTAAATCATGATAGATTTCGAAGAAGAATTAAAAAAATATGAACCTGCCATAGAAGTAGAGCAGGCCGAGGCAGATATTAAGGCCAGAGACTTAACAGATTTAACAGATTTGTTGATGAACTTATCTACTCAGCAGAATAACGGGAAATAATTGAAGCTTATATTTTACGGAGAATAATAAATGCAATGTTTTATGTGTGGTACCGAAGTTGGTAACGACAAAGTTTGTTACAACTGCGGTGCCGATATTTTGTTATACAAACAAATCATATACACATCCTATGTGTTCTATAATCAGGGCTTGGAAAAGGCCAAAGTCAAGGACTTATCTGGTGCAATTGATTCACTGAAATCATCACTTCAATACTACAAGTATAATACTAGAGCACGTAACCTTCTTGGACTCTGCTATTATCAGACAGGAGAGATGGTTAGAGCTCTAAACGAATGGGTCCTTTCAAAAAATCTGCAGGAAGAGGATAATCCTGATGCGGACAGATATCTTGCAGAAATCGAGAGTGATCCAGGATTATTAACAAAAACTAATTCCACAATCAAAAAATACAATCAGGCTATCGAATATTGCAAGGCTGGTAGTAGAGATTTGGCTATGATTCAGCTGAAAAAGGTTGTAAGCCAGAATCCAAATTTTGTAAAGGCTTTGCAGTTGCTTTCTCTTCTTTATATCCAGGAAAAGAAGTATGCTGACGCAAGGAAATTCCTGAGTCAGGCAGCTAAAATCGATAGCAATAATACTACGACAATACGATATATCCACGAGGTGAAGGAACGTCTCAAGGAGCAGAATACCGGCAGAAGAAGAAAGAAAAACGATGTAGTTACTTTCGCAGATGGTAACGACACAGTTATCATGTCTGAGAATTCATTTAGAAGCATGTTGGACAACTCACGAGCAAGCTTCATGAATATTTTGCTTGGATTGGTTATCGGTTTATTGATTTGTTTCTTCCTTGTTGTGCCAACTGTTAGAGACAATATGACAGATGATAATACTGACACTGTCCTTGCTTTAAATGAAGAATTATCAGATGCAAAAACAGAGAATGAATCTCTTCAATCAGAAATCGAAAGCTTACAGTCAAGCTTAAGCGCTTATGACGACAAGCAGGATATTGCTACATCATACGATAATCTATTCGCAGCTCAGAATTATTACAACGAGGGTGATAGTGTTACTGCAGCTGATTACATTCAGCTTGTTACAAGGGATGTGCTTGGAGAACAGGGACAGACTGCATATGACAACCTATATGCTAGCTTGTCACCTACAATTATCCAGGGGTATTACGATGATGGCAATAACTTCTACACAGAAGAAAATTACGAAAGCGCAATAACAAATTTCAAGACAGTTGTTGAAATAGACGAGACATACAATAGCGGAGCAGCTCTATTTTTACTTGGAGATTGCTACAGACTTACAGGAGAAACTGAACTAGCACTTGAATGCTTTAATCGTGTTGTTGAGCTCTACCCAAGTAATAAATGGGGCAAGCAGGCAAAGGTTTACATTGCTGCTGATGACACAGAATTAAGTGCTACAGAAGTAGGTGAATAATATGACAGATTTTGAATTAGTAAAGTTAGCTCTAGAAGCTAGAGAAATGGCGTACACACCATATTCTCATCATAAAGTTGGCGCTGCTCTTTTATGCAAAGATGGCACAGTTTTCAAGGGATGCAATGTAGAAAACGCAGGATACACTCCTACAAATTGTGCTGAGAGAACTGCAGTGTTCAAAGCAGTAAGCGAGGGCTACAAAGAATACGAAGCCATTGCAGTAGTTGGTGGAATGGATAATCTAAAGGATCTTCCTCTTTGTGCACCATGCGGTGTATGCCGTCAGGTTCTTAATGAATTTGGTGATCCTGATACCTTTAGAATTATTCTTGCAGAAGTTAAAAATGTAGATGATTTGTCTAACATTACAGAGGATGATGTTAAAATGACAAACAAAACCTTAAAAGAGATACTTCCACTGGGGTTTGGACCTAAAAACTTGTATATAGAATAGTCACAAAAAGTCCTATATTTGTTGCAAAAATAGCAAAATAAATTATAATTTAACTATGTGTTTCTTTATCAGAAGAAACAAAGCAAATAGGAGGAATAGAAGAATGAAAAAGAAGTTATTAAGTGTACTTCTCGTAGCTGCTATGGCTGTATCAACATTTGTTGCATGTGGATCATCTGCATCATCTGACAGCACATCGGCTACAACAACTGAGGGGGCTGCAGATACTGAGGCAGCAAGCGATTTCAGAATCGCAATGATTACTGACTCTGGTGATATCACAGATCAGTCATTCAACCAGACAACATACGAGGCTATTCAGGCATTTTCTGCTGAGACAGGTGCTGATTTCCAGTACTACAAGCCAGCAGACAACACAGACGATGACCGTGTTGCTGCATTTGAGAACGCAGTAGCTGATGGTTACAACGTAGTAGTTTGTCCAGGTTATCTTTTCGCTGCTATGATCGCAGAAGTTGCTGACACTTATCCAGATGTTACAATCATCGCACTTGACTGTGGTGAGGGCGACTTCGCTGATGCAGGCATGACAGAAATCCCTTCAAACGTATGTGCATTCACATACCAGGAAGAGCTTGCTGGTTACATGGCAGGTTATGCAGTAGTTAAAGAAGGCTATACAAAGCTTGGTTTCCTTGGTGGTATCGCTGTTCCAGCTGTTATCCGTTATGGATACGGTTTCGTAGCAGGTGCTGATAAGGCTGCTGAGGAGCTTGGAAATTCTTCTGAGGTTGAAGTTAATTATGTATATGGTGGTCAGTTCCAGGGTGATGAGGCTATCACAGCTACTATGGATTCTTGGTACTCAAACGGTACTGAAATCGTATTCGCTTGTGGTGGTGGTATCTACACATCAGCTTGCGAAGCTGCTGTAAAGGCTGACGGACACGTTGTTGGTGTCGACGTTGATCAGTCAGGCGTAATTCACGATCAGTATGATGTTGAGGGTCTTTGCGTAACATCTGCTATGAAGGGTCTTGCTGCAACAGTAGAGGCTACACTTACAGATGTTGTCGATGGAAATTGGGATGCTCATGCAGGAAAGATCGAGAACCTTGGTCTTGTATCAGGTACAGATCCTTCTTTAAACTATGTTCAGCTTCCAACAGACACATGGACAATGCAAAACTTCACAGTTGATGATTACAACACACTTGTTTCTCAGATGTATGATGGAACAATCACAGTTGACGTAAGCATCGATGCTATGCCAACAACAACAATCAAGGTTACAGAGTTTGATAATATTCACTAAGGCGTAACTAGATTACAAAGGGAAGGCTTAGTCCTTCCCTTTTTTTGGAATTATAGCAAGGCTTTAAAAATCCTTATATGAGGTGTAATGATTTTTATGGTTTTGCTAGCTGAGTCAGGCTAGGCGTAAATCAAAAATTTTATTGTAGAAAGGTATTGCGATGGAAGATTATGTAATTGAGATGCTGCATATTACAAAAGAATTTCCAGGCATAATTGCAAATGACGACATCACTTTGCAACTTAAGCGCGGAGAAATTCATGCACTTCTCGGTGAAAATGGAGCTGGAAAGTCCACGCTTATGAGCGTTCTTTTTGGACTGTACACTCCAGAAAAGGGAGTAATTAAAAAAGACGGTAAAGAGGTTAAAATTAGTAATCCAAATGATGCTACTGACCTAGGTATCGGAATGGTTCATCAGCATTTCATGTTGGTAGATATCTTTTCGGTACTTGATAACATCATTCTTGGATCAGAGCCAAGCAAGTTTGGTTTCCTCACAAAGGAAGAAGCCAGAGCAAAGGTTATTAGATTGTCTGAAAAGTACAATCTTAAGGTTGATCCTGATGCTATGGTAGAGGATATCACTGTTGGTATGCAGCAGCGTGTAGAAATCCTTAAGATGCTTTACAGAGATAACGAAGTTCTTATCTTTGATGAGCCTACAGCTGTTCTTACACCTCAGGAAATAGATGAGCTTATGAAAATCATGAAGGAGCTTGCAGCAGAAGGTAAGTCAATTCTCTTCATCACTCACAAGCTCAACGAAATCATGGAAGTTGCTGACAGATGTTCAATCCTTAGAAAGGGTAAATACATCGGTACAGTTGATGTTGCAAACACTACCAAGGAAGAGCTTTCTTCTATGATGGTTGGACGTAATGTAAAGTTTGCAGTAGACAAGGCACCAGCAAATCCTGGCAAAGAAGTATTGAAGGTAGAGAATGTTTGTGTAAAGAGTAAGATTCATTCAAATGATTCTGTACACAACGTTTCATTCAATGTTCGCGCCGGTGAAATCGTATGTATCGCTGGTATCGACGGAAATGGTCAGACAGAGTTCGTTGGAGCTCTTACAGGTCTCGATGATATTTCAAGTGGTAAAATCACTCTTTGTGGTGAGGATATCACAAAGAAATCTATCAGATATAAGAACACACATGGTATGAGTCATGTCCCAGAAGACAGACATAAGCATGGTCTTGTTCTTGACTATACTCTCGAGGAAAACATGATTCTTCAGAGATATTTCCAGCCAGCTTTCCAGAAGTGTGGACTTATCAAAAAGAAAGAGATGAGACAGTACTCTGACAGACTTGCAAGTGCATTTGATGTTCGTTCTGGCCAGGGCGCTCGCACAATTGTCCGTTCTATGTCTGGTGGTAACCAGCAGAAGGCTATCGTTGCTCGTGAGATGGATAGAGACCATGAGCTTCTTGTTGCAGTTCAGCCTACAAGAGGTCTTGATGTTGGTGCTATCGAATATATCCACGAGGAAATCGTTAAAGAGAGAGACAACGGTAAGGCAATCTTACTTGTTTCTTTAGAGTTGGATGAGGTTATGAACCTATCTGATAGAATTCTTGTCATGTATGAAGGTGAAATCGTTGGAGAGGTAGATCCAAAGCAGACTACACTTCAGGAACTCGGCCTTTATATGTCAGGCGCAAAGCGAGACAACGGAAAGGAGGCTAACTAATGGGAGAGAAGATTAGCTTTTTTAGACGCCCTGCCGTTCAGACGATTATTGCGTCAATTCTATGTGCAGTTTTAGGTATATTCATCGGATATATCATTCTACTTACAATGAATGCTGAGCATGCGACTGAAGGTATGCAGGCAATCATTACAAACTTTTTCAAGTTTAGCGGGAACTCAACAGTTCTTATGAAATACATGGGATCATTCCTTGTAAAATCAATGCCACTTATTCTTTGTGCTGAAGCAATTCTTTTTGCTTACAAAGCCGGATTGTTCAATATCGGAGCTGCCGGTCAGTACACAGTAGGTATTATCGCCAGCCTTTATTGCTCATTGGCACTTGGTTGGAACTGGTTCTTATGTGTTGTTGCAGCAATTGCTGCAGGTGCTCTTTGGGGATTTATGGCAGGACTCCTTAAGGCATACTTCAACGTAAACGAAGTTATCGCAGGTATCATGCTCAACTGGATTGGCTTATATCTTTGCAACATTATCATTGGTGGCGAAAAATGTATGAATCAGACAAAGTCTGAGACATTTGATATTGTATCAGTTAATCCTTCAGCAATATTACCTGGATTCATACAGGATTTCTTCGGTGGCAATAAATACACAACAATCGCAATACCAGCAACAATTATTATTGCTATCGCAATCCTTGTAGTTCTTAACAAGACAACATTTGGTTATGAATTAAAGGCAACAGGTCACAACAAAGAGGCTGCTAAATATGCAGGTATGAATGCAAAGCGCAATATCATCCTTACACTTGTTATTTCAGGTGCCATTTCAGGATTTGCAGCTTCTCAGTTCTATCTTACAGGAATGGAGCACTACACAATTTCTGCTTCAGTTCCAGGCATGGGATTCTCAGGAATCGCCGTTGCGTTCCTTGGTGGTTTACATCCAATCGGAACAATTTTCGCTGGCTTATTTGTAGAGTACATCACTCTTGGTGGTCAGTACCTCAACACAAACTATTACAACCCACAGGTTGCTGATTTAGTTATCGCTATTATCATTTACCTTTGCGGTTTCGTATTGTTCTTTAAGACATTAGTTAATAGACCAGCTAAGGTAAAGGTTAACGCCAATGCCGAGCCAGCAACAAAGTCAGCTAAGGCTGAAGAAAAGGAGGTGTAGTATGGCTTTACTTATTCAATACACCCTCATCTCATCAGCAGTACTGATTCTTGTAGCTTTGGGTGGTATGTTCTCAGAGCGAAGCGGTATCATCAATCTTGGTCTTGAAGGAATCATGGTATTCGGAGCTATGGCAGGTGCTATGGTAATGGTTCTTGTTCCTGAAAATTGGCCAAAGGCAGCAATCATCGTTTGCACACTTTGTGCAGCAGCAATCGCAGGTATGCTTTCATCACTGTTAATCGCAGTTGCCTGCATCAACTTCAAGGCAGATCAGACCCTTGTAGGTACAGCTGTAAACATGCTTGCAACAGCAGCAGCGACTGTTATTATCAAGGCTTTCAACACAACACGTTCTCACGGTTCAGATTTCTCTGCAAAGCTTGATTACAACAGAGGTTACAAAGCATTTATTATTCACACTAGCAAAATCGACTTCAACTGGTTTGAGGTTGTTGGTTTAGTTCTTCTTGTAGCAGCGATTGTCGTATTCTACAAGACAAAGTTTGCTCTTAGACTTAGAGCATGTGGTGAGCATCCACAGGCAGCAGATTCAGTAGGTATCAATGTATACGCTATGAGATATGCAGGTGTTCTTATTTCAGGATTCCTTGCAGGTATCGGTGGTATTATCTACATCGCAGCTGCAAACTCAACATGGCATTTTGATTACGGTGTTGCCGGAGCAGGTTTCCTTGCTCTTGCAGTTATGATTTTTGGTCAGTGGAAGCCAGAGCGTATTGCGTGGTCAGCAATCCTCTTCGCTGTATTTAGATCACTTTCAAACGTATATACAGCAATCGGATTCTTACATGCATTACCTATTTCAGGAACTGTTTACAACATGTTCCCTTACATTGTTTCACTTATCGTTCTTGCATTTACATCACAGAATTCACGTGCACCAAAGGCAGAAGGAATTCCATACGATAAAGGTGCTAGATAAATTGTCATATGAAAATAATTAACGTAGACGAAATGAAGCCGGGAATGATTCTGGCGGAAAAGATAATAAGTCCTAAGGGACAGGTTCTTGCCGATGAAGGTACAGCCATAACAGCTCAGCAGCTTTTGCACATGAGCTATTATGGCATCAAGGAACTAAAGATTCAGGACGAGGAAGATGCGATTGAAAAATATCAATTCGATGCGCCTGATGAGTTCATCGGTGAGACCCAGTCTTGGCGAATTCTCAATAGTGAGGAGTTCAAAGAGTTCAAGCGAGCATATGAAAAATGCTCCGATAGGCTTGAAGGGATTATCAGTGATTTTGCTGAGAAACAAGGGGCATTGGATGATACCGAATTAATCCAGGAGATTCATTCGGTGTTTGAAAAGCATTCTACAGGTCTTGGCATTATGGCTATGATGCTAAACATTCAGGAGATTGACCGTAGCACATTCAGGCATTCTGTGAATGTGGCAATCATTTCCAGAGTGTGTGGAGGATGGCTTGGTATTACAGATGAGAAAGAGCTTGATGTTCTTACTATGTGTGGTCTTTATCACGATATAGGAAAATCTCTTGTGCCTCACAGTATTTTGACAAAGCCAGGTCCACTTAATGCAGAAGAGTATGGTCGAATGGCCGAGCATCCACTTCTCGGATATAATCTGCTTAGTGATTTGCCAATAGATAGACGCATAAAGCTTGCTGCTCTTCAGCACCATGAGCGTAATGATGGCAGTGGTTATCCTTATGGTCTTACAAAGGACTTTATTAATCCTTTTTCAAAGATAATTGCTATTACAGATGTGTATGACGCTATGACAGCTGATAGAGTATATCGAGCTGGAATTTGTCCATTTGAAGTAATTGCTCAGTTCCAAAGAGTGGAGCCAAGCAAGTACGATCAAAATGTATTACATGTCTTTCTACAGAATATTGCCCAGTCCTATATTGGGACAGGTGTGCTTCTTTCGGATAATTCTCGTGGAATTATCACTATGGTTAAAAAGAACGCTTTAGCAAGTCCACTAATACAGCTGGATGACGGTTCGTTCGTAGATTTGCAGGAGCGTACAGATTTGTACATTAGAGCTTGTATATAAAGAAAAGCTAGGAGTTATTGCTCCTAGCTTTTTTGTTTATGCACATATAAGTGATTATTTTAATAGATTATCAACAACCCCAAGTCCATCAAATGTTGCAAGATAATCCTTGATTGTTTCTGGACGACGGATAAGCTTGAAGCTACCATCTTCCTTGAGAAGAACTTCAGCGCTCTTAAGCTTTCCATTGTAGTTATAACCCATTGAGTAGCCGTGTGCACCTGTATCGTGGATAAATAGGATGTCTCCCATATCGATTTGTGGAAGCTGACGGTCTACAGCGAATTTATCGCAATTCTCACAGAGTGAACCAGTGATGTCATATACCTTATCCTCTGGAGCATTTTCCTTTCCAAGAACTGTTATATGATGATATGAACCGTATACAGCTGGACGCATAAGGTCTACAGCACATGCATCCACTCCGATGTACTCCTTGTAAATGTGCTTTTCGTGGATAGCTGTTGTAACAAGTCCACCATAAGGTCCCATCATAAAACGACCCATTTCAGTGAAGATAGCAACATCTCCAAGGCCGGCAGGAACAAGAATCTCATCAAAGGCCTTGTGAACGCCTTCGCCGATCACTGCAATATCGTTTGGTTTTTGATCTGGGCGGTATGCAATACCAACACCGCCAGAAAGATTAACAAATGAAATGGCAATACCTGTCTTTTCTTTAAGCTCAACAATAAGTTCAAATAAAGTCTTTGCAAGGGCAGGGTAGTAATCATTTGTAACAGTGTTTGAAACAAGGAATGCATGGATTCCAAATTCCTCAACGCCCTTATCTCTGAGAACCTGATATGCCTCGAAAATCTGCTCCTTAGTCATTCCGTATTTGCTATCCCCAGGGTTGTCCATGATGCCGTTTGAAAGCTCATATACGCCGCCCGGATTGTATCTGCAACACATCTTCTTAGGAAAATGTCCTACGGATTTCTCGTAGAAATCAATGTGTGTAAAGTCGTCTAAATTTACAATGACTCCTAAATCATCAGCGTACTTGAATTCGCTAGCAGGAGTATCATTAGAAGAAAACATTATATCGTCTTTTTTGAAACCAATCTGGTCAGATAATGCAAGCTCTACATATGATGCACAGTCAACGCCGCAACCTTCTTCCTGAAGAATCTTTAGGATGAATGGATTTGGATTTGCCTTAACAGCAAAATATTCTTTGAAACCTTTATTCCAGCTAAATGCCTTGTTTACCGCACGGGCATTTTCGCGGATTCCCTTTTCGTCATAAATGTTGAAAGGAGTTGGGATTGTTTGTGTAATTTCTTGAATCTTTTCTTTTGTAACAAATGGGGTTTTCATAGCTATTCATCTCCTTGACAATGATACTCAACTTTGATATGCTTTTTCTTGCTGAATAAGCAAGCTGGTGTGGCTCAGAGGTAGAGCACTTCCTTGGTAAGGAAGGGGTCACGGGTTCAATTCCCGTCACCAGCTCTTTTTTATTATCTTCTTTTCTCTGATTGGGAATACTTTAACATAATAAAGTGCTAATGTAAACTGATTTTACACAACTGATTATAATTTTAGGAGGTATATAAATGGAAACTAGTAAATATGTAGACTACATGGTAAATCAAACTGTTGATATTCTGGGCATAGATAGCCCTACAGGGTTCACAGCCACTGCAGCTAAGCATCTTATGGTAGAATATGAAAAGCTTGGTTATAAGCCTCAGATGACAACTAAGGGAGGTATCCTTGTTGATTTGGGAGGTAAGGCAGAGGATGATGCGCTTCTTATCGAAGCACACATGGATACACTTGGCGGAATGGTTTGCAAGATTAAGGATAATGGTAATCTTGAGCTTACTCCACTTGGTGGATTCAATCCAAACAATGGTGAGTCTGAGAACTGTCGCATCTACACCAGAGATGGCAAGGTTTACGAGGGAACATTCCAGCTCAATGACGCATCTGTTCACGTTAACGGAGATTACTCTACAAAGACACGTGAGTTTAAGGGAATGGAAGTGGTTGTTGATGAGGAGGTTTCATCTGCAGATGATACAAAGGAACTTGGCATCATGATTGGTGATATTGTTGCTTTCGAGCCACGTACACGAGTTACAGAGTCAGGCTATATCAAGAGTCGTTTCCTTGATGATAAGCTTTCTGTTGGAATTCTTCTTGGCCAGGCAAAATATTTAGCAGACAACAAAATTACACCAGAGAGAAAGGTATACCATCACATCACTGTTTACGAAGAGGTTGGACATGGCGCATGCGGTACTGTTCCTGATGGCGTTACAGAGATTCTTTCAGTAGATATGGGATGCATTGGCGAGGGACTTGATTGCAAGGAGACACAGGTAAGTATCTGTGCGAAGGATAGCGGTGGCCCTTACAACTATGATGTGGTTTCTGCTTTGATAAAGGCCGCTAGAGAGAATGATATCGATTTTGCGGTAGATGTTTACCCTCACTATGGTTCGGACGCTGATGCGGCTCTTAACGCGGGCTACGATGTAAAGCATGGACTTATAGGTGCTGGTGTTTATGCAAGCCACGGATACGAACGCTCTCACAAAAAGGGTGTTGAAAACACATTCAAGCTTCTTATCAACTATGTAAAATAAATAGAGCTGATTATATTAAAAAGACAAGGCTTAATGGGCCTTGTCTTTTTGTTTTATTTGAGGTTTTAGTTGTAATGTTTTAACACATCAAGTCCTAGCAATAAAGCTTTTTCGTGAGAGTCCTTTCCGAAATCTCTGGCATCGTAATCATGAACATTTGCCAAAGAATCTCCGGTGAAGAGGAACTGACCGAACTTGGCACCGCGCTTTTTACTAACAGCAGCAAGAGCAGAGCATTCCATTTCCACAACAGAACATCCCTCATCTAATCTATGTTTAACCATATCTTTTGTCTCTCTGAAAAATGCATCTGTAGTCCAGGTGGTGCAGGTTACAAATGGAAGATTATGAGCTTTGAAACAGCTTTCAATGGCCTCTACAGGCTCTGTATCAAGCTCGATAAAGGGAGAAGCAGGAAGGTAGTGATATGAAGTGCCTTCGGCTCTGAGGGCTTTTGTAGGAACGATAAAAGCGTTTTCAGGTAAATCAGCAAGTACACCGCAGGAACCAACTGCGATTATCTTTTCACACCCACATGCTATCAAAGAATCCAAAAGTGAAGCAGCGGCAGGAGCACCGATTATTGGCTGCACCAGGCAGATATCTTCATCGCCATTCTGCAAAACATAAATATTTACAATATGGGAAAAGGTTTTGAATTCTTCCACTTTTCTGGCATTGTGCTCCAGGGCGTATTTTTCAACTACATCACCTAGGAATGCAAAAAGACATTTCTTTGGAAGGGCTACATTATTCCATTCATATGCTGGAGCTATTACTTCAGCTGAGTGGTCGTCGTATTCAAGTATTGGTATGTCGTGTTTAATAATCATGGTGTTCCTCCCTTGTATTTTTAATGGATAGTATAACAATGTTGGGGAGGAAAATACAGAGTTATTTTAATTTTATAGCAATAACGAGAAGACAGCACCCATTGGAAAATCGCTTCGCGATGGGTGCGTCGTGGGAAACGAAAAAGACCTAGGTATGTACCTAGGTCTTTTTCATTTCCATATGCCGGCTGCGGGACTTGAACCTTAAACAGGGTTCACAAATACTATAAAATCAAGGAGGAAAAGCATGTCGGAAGTCTCGTTGCCCTTTTGGTTGCCCTTTTATTTTTATGCTGTTAGAATGATAAAAACAGAGCAGAATAATCAACGTAAATAATAAATATTATTTAGAAAAAACTATTGATAATCTTCGCTGATGATGGTATCTTTTAATTAGACCGCAGGAAGGCATGGGTAATGCCCGAATCCAAATATTCCATCGGCGGGATTAAGAATGGTATATCCATTCTTTTTTTTTATCTTATGGAGGATTTTATGCTTAATACAGAGCTTCCAATAGACCTTGAACAACAAGTGTCCTTGATGAAAAGATATGTGAGTTTTCGTCAAAAGAAAAAATTTAGAGATTTTTTAACATATACAGGTTATTTTAGAGCTAGTCGTTATGGTAAATTTCTGCTCACAAAAGTAGAGACTTTAGGTTTTAAAGCTGACTCAAAACTATTCTTTTCAACTTACGACTTTGATGTTCAACTAAGACAGTTGCTATTTAAATATTGCACAAAAGTAGAGATTTTCTTTAAAAGTAATGTAAGTAATGCATTGTCTTTGAAAACAGGAGATGCCGCTTTTTATCTTGATAAGCAATATTATACCCCTTCTAAAGGTGAGCGTTTTAAAGTTACAAGAGAGAAAAATACACGTTTTTTTGGAAAGAAATTTTATCCTAGTTTGCGTGACAAAGAAGAACAGCTTCGAAAAGATGTAGTTAAGCATCCTGAATTGAAGGAATATAGAAAAGGTGGTAGTCGTCATAAAAATCTCCTTCCAGTATGGGCCGCTTTTACATATTTTGAAATGGGTACAATAACTATGATGTACTCTTATCTTAGAGGTGACTTGAGAAAAGCAGTTTTAGATTATGCATATCCTGGACGCAACTACAAAAAAGAAGTGACAAAACAAATTGATACATGGTTAGATGCTATACGAAACTTAAGGAATTATTGCGCTCATCATTCCATGGTTATAGGTATGACATCTTCAGTAGTTATCCCTGATAAAAGAGATCCTCAAGATGTATTACCAACAGACACTGATTTGTATTCGCGTATATATGCACTGAAAAAACTTTTACCTCAGAAAGATGCGGATGCACTGGGGGATGAATTGAGTAAATTGATTAGCAAATCTAAAATTGATGTATATAAAATAGGGATACTTCCCGATAACTGGAAAGAAATGTACGACAGAATTAATTACTTGTAATTATGTATTTTTGAAATCAATTGATATTAGTAGTCAAAAACTGCAACAAGTTGCTGCAGTAATTAGTGAACCTAGTCAAACTGAAAAACTGCAGCAGTCTGTTGCAGAAATTCCATTCCCATCTATTTTGGGTTTTGTTCCTTGGGGCCATCAAGGATGACTTTAGTCACTTGCGAAGTCCTTGATGGCTTATATTATCTGGACATAACCGCCAACTCGTCACATTCTTCTAAATGGTTTTCTTCAGCATGACTCTATTTATAAACCTACCATCATTCTGCTCCACCTTCATTGTGCCATTGTATCTAGTTGCTATCGCCTCAACATTTTTCAAGCCAAGTCCGTGCCACAATTCAGGCTTTTCCAATTTGACATCGTGAGTATAATAAGGATTTTCACATGTAATTATAATAACAGGAGCCTTTTCAACAATAGAAAAGGCTATTGTTCTACTATCATCATGATAAGCAGCCGTGGCTTTTATTGCATTATCAAGCAGATTAGATATAACAATTCCAATATCGTAGGCCTGTATTCCCCAAGCATCATCAAAACCAACGGACAAATTTATAGCAACATCCAAATCTTTCGCCCTTGCAACCTTGTCATTTAATATAACATCGATGATTACATTACCTGTGTAGCTTGTAGTATCAATTGAAGTGATATCTATATCAAGCCTGTCTATATATTCCGCAAGAGCATCGTACTTACCTTCATCAACAAGCCCTTTTATATTTGCAAAATGATTAACTATTTCATGCTTTACACTACGAACCTGCTCATTGACACGGGTCGTTTCTTGAAGTCGATTTTCGATTGCTTCCTTTTCCAAATGCTCTGTGAAATATAATTGCTGTGCACGTTTCGCTTCCTGACTCTTTTTAAAGCGTAAAAGTGCTGCTATCTCACCAAGATATATCAACGCTGCAAGAACTGGCAGTATAAATAATAGCTCTGGCTTTTGCTCCATCAAGATAAAAGGCGTTCCATCCACAACAATTATAATTATGCTTATCATTATCCAAGTTATCAGAATTCCTAGTACATTCGGTACCAGCAGGTATGTTAAATCATTCCAATCGATAGGCTCATAGGTTTTAATAATTTTTCTGATGGGTATAAGGGCCAGAACGATAATGCAGACATACATTATTTCAACTGAAATCTGGAGGATACCTGTTCTGACTTCTACATATTCTTCGATATTCGAAACTGTCAAAATATCCTTTAGCAAATAGTCAGAGAACCAGTCCGTAAGGGAATTTATCAAGAAAAATGATACAGACCTTAGGCACCACCACAGACTTATAACATAAATAGTTTCAGTGATGTAGCCTTTAAATCGTACCAAGGTATATGGGACAGCAACACCGATTATACCTAATGCACTTATTGGAAATGTAGTTGCCGGTATCTGCCATAAAAGAAGTTGCACTATTGTTACTATAATCGCAAGGCTAAGGAAATCTTCTTTCTTTACTAAGACATCTTGATTAATATAGTTGCAACGATTGTGTGCTTTCTTGATAAATAGTTCTACTGGAATGAACAAATAAAATAAATATAAGAATACCGTGACCTTGGCAAAAACACCAAGATATCCAAATATACTTAATAATTGTTTAATCATAATATATTCCCCGACTGATAATCCAAAAACGTATTTACGAATTCTTTATACTTATACTTTGAAATTGGAATACTGACCCCACCAGACATTTCCACTGTGCTAGAAGAATAATTTCTAATATGCTGAAGATTAACTATATAACTACGATGAATTTTAAAGAAGCTCTCTGGCAGTCTTTCTTCAAGCTCACCAATCTTTGCATAGGATTCATATTCGCCACTACCTGTTACAACTCTAATCTTTCTTCCAATGCTTTCAATGTACAAAATATCTGAGAGACTAACTAAATTTGTGTTGCCATTTATCTTTAGTTCCAGCTTACAAGTTGAAGCTGTCTTTCCCTGTGCTTCAACTTCTGTCTGTGCTTGGAATAAAACTTCTTTGAGAACATTTGATTTAAGAGGCTTAACTAGGTACCAAAATGCTCTGACAGAAAAGGCTTCAGGCATTCTTTCAGCGAGAGCAGTAACAAATACTATTAATGGCAAAGAATTATGCCCATTGCCTTCTGCTAAAGTTTCTTGGCGCATTTCCTTTATAAAATGCATTCCGTCTGTCTCTTTGCCAAGGTCTATATCCATAAATAGCAAGTCGACTGCATGAGTCTTTATATAAGCCTGCAATGTGATAATGTCCTGAAAACATTTAATTTCAACATCTGGCAGTATGCTTTTTGTCATGGCTTCAAGCCTATCACAAGCTGTTTTTGAATCATCACATATTACAATCTTCATCTGTTTCCCACCCTAAAATCTTTTAAATCAGTATAAATCTCTTTGACAATATTATTACGCCATATGTAATGAAAGGTCAAAAAAATGTAATGAGAGGACATTACGCCCTCTCATAATAAACAATATTAATTTCCAGCTCCATCTCCAGTAGCGCCACCACCATTAGCAATCATCATAAAAAATTCTGCTGCAGCACTGATTTCGCCACCTAAATAACTACTGTCGTCTAAGGTATTATTTGCACCTTTAGAACCAAAAATTGCAGCTGTATCAGTTACTGTAATTCTACCGGCATTTTTCTTCATGGCAGCTTCGCGCTCATTATATCGCTTCTCGTAGTATTTTGCCATTTGCTCCATCAACATATCATGACGCTTTTGACGTTTTTCCCACCAGCTATCATCATCTTTTCCATCGCCATAATTCATAGGATAACTTTCACCATGATGTTCCTCTATTGATGCCCCGAAATGCTCACTGTGATAATTTCCTTGAGCACCAAATGGAAAATGCACAGATCTATCAATCTTAAAATATCCAAGTACCCAGGCTTCATACTTCGGATCTGACTTCATTTGCTTATAGCCGTCCTCGGTTATATTCAAGTACTCTACATCATTTAACTGGCTGGAATCATAAGGAATTTTTGAAATAACATCATTTATTAGTTCTTTGTATTCCTCCAAGGTTAAGTCATCTGGATTATAGTTTTCACCAAGATATTGTTTGATTACATTGTTTCCAGCAGTAACCATTTTCTCAACATCAGCTTTTCTATCTGGATGCTTAGAAATATATTTATCCACTGTACTCTGTTCAGGTTGTATTCTTTTCTTGCCAGACGTTTTTGCTGCTTCGACTTTTGACAATGTTTCTGAAAAGCTAGATGCTTCATTCAATTTTGTATAGCTCCTCATTCCAGTTATAAAAGTATTAGTGTAACTTAAAAGAGCATGCTGTACTGACATTCCATACATAGCATTTTCCTCCTAGAATAGTAGATTACTCCAGTTATTATTAAAACTCGACATCATCTCAATCTGGCTAATTCTCATTTTTTCGTAATATTTATTATTTAAATCTTGTTGAAGCTTCTTGCTTTGATACAACCTTGCTTCATATACTTCATCCCAATATTCTTTATTCTTTCTATTCTTATTAAGTTGTTCTTCTAAAGTCCAATCTGGGTCAGGTTGTAAATCTGCTTGAGGTGCTTTTGTTTTAATAGCACCTGAACCTGATGAAGCTGTTTCATACATAGAGCGAGCGGTTCTTGCTGAGCCTGTATAAACTTTAGAATATCCAGCGCCTTTGTGTTCCTCTATTGATGCACCAAAAGTCTCTATGCAATATGCTCCTTTATCACCCATGCCAAAAAATGGATTTTTTACAGCTCTATTTTCGACAGTATATCCTAGCAC
The DNA here is from genome assembly GCF_900115355.1 of Pseudobutyrivibrio sp. JW11. Lineage (NCBI taxonomy): Bacteria > Bacillati > Bacillota > Clostridia > Lachnospirales > Lachnospiraceae > Pseudobutyrivibrio > Pseudobutyrivibrio sp. JW11. The sequence continues at coordinate 22,615 of NZ_FOWB01000003.1, forward strand.
CCAGGCTTCATATTTAGGATCTTTTTTCATCTGTTCCCAGCCTTCTTCTGAAATATAAACTGTTTCTTCATCATAGGGATGCGATGCATCAAATGGAATTTTGCCAATGATATCTGAAATATAACTTTTATATTCATCCATTGTCATAGAATCAACATCTACATTCTTAGCACCATACATTTCCCTAGCCTTTATTCCAGAATCTACCATGCTATTCACGCTTTCCTTCCATTCTGGATGTTTTTTTAATGATTCATCAACGCTGCTGGTTGCAACTGAACTTCTTGTTGAGCCAACATTTTTAGTCTCTGCAGTCGAGCTAAGCTCATCAGTTTTATTAGCAGCACTTTTCATTTTCTCTAAATAGGCCATATTACTAGACAGCTTACTTTTATCAACCTTGCCGGACTTCTGTTTGTTGTCATAATTATAAAGAGCCTTATAAACACTTGCTGAAATGTTAGGATCAAAACTAATACTCATGAAAACACTCCTCTCATAAAAGAAAGCATTGTCTCAACAAAACTTTCATTCCATTGAAACAATGCTTAAACTTCCTTGCTATTAAATTTATCGTGAGAGTAGAGTAACACTTTTATAGATATGTAACCAGTGGTAAGTTATTTGTAATGAATAGACTTAATACATCATAAATCCATTAGCATTATATGTCCCAGAACGCATTGCTAAAGCTTTATTTATGATTGAATTCATCGAATTGGCACTACTGATAAGTTCTCTTCTGTATGATGAACCGTTACCTAATAGTGCTTTTATATCTTCCTGATTAGCTGCGTTCAATTTTTCTTGATCAACTGAGAGCTTTTTATCAGCGTTAATTGTAATGCCAATCTTTTCAAAAGAAGCTGCATTTTCCTTGAATGTATCAGTGAATTCAGTCTTAAAGTTCTTATTTAATGCACCACCGCAACTATCCAAATTAGAAATAGTGCTATTGTAGGCTGCGACAAAATTAGTTACTCCTTTAATGAACTTAGATTTATCATATTCTTTACCACTTTCAGCGGTATATAAATCTTTATCATCAAGCTTCTCTAGTGCATCCAAAAGATTATTGGTCGCATTATCCACATTTTTGTATTTTGTATTATTTTTCGTGGTGCCAATACCTAATGATTCCATTTTCTGCTGATATTTAATCTCATTGTTTGAAATTAGCTGATTTATTAGAGGATTTCCCGATTTACTTTTGTTGAGCATAGAAAGCAGGCTCTGATTACACTGATAGTATTCATAAGAATTGTTTATTGAACTCATCTAATTCGCCTCCTATAACTTTTTCTATTTGATGTTTCGACAAATCCTCTAAGACAAATAATCTCCGTGTAATGAAATGCACTAAAATTGTATTGAATAGCGTAAATGAAAGACTATCCCTTAACCGTCGCCTCGCTAATCACTTCCTTTGATTCACTTTCCTTTGACTTATAATAATTGTCAAATAGTGAATCCGCAGCATCCATGGTTTGTTGGCAAATAGAAGGTAGTTTTCTTCCCCAAGACTTACCTGCTAAACCAAATCCTTTATGCATTGCCTTTTGCATTTCATGCATTTTTTCTACATCATCACCAGCTAATGCGCTAGCAAAATCAAAAAGTCTCTGAGAAGTTTGTTTTACGCCCCAATAACCATCTTCTCCAATATCAGCCTGAGCTTTGGCCTTTGTGGCAGCATCAACTTTGAAATTGCCGCCAGCTAACATTCGCCAAAAGCTGTCATCATTTGCTTTTCCAAATGTTCCAACTTGTCCTGAAATAGTCTTATTAACTAATTCAAGCATTTGCTGCTTCTGTTTTTCCATATTGTCCTTTAATTGCTGTACTAGGGCAGCGCGGTCCTCTTTGCTCATCTTATTGATTTTGTATGAACCCGTTTCAGTTTTTTCACCCTTTTCGTATGTTACACCTTCGTCATTGGATTTTTTATTTATACTGTTTATTCTTACTGGTGTTTCTGTATTCTCAATATTACTAGGTTCATTTGAAGTTAACGCTGTAGGTGTTACATTTGAAATTCCATTTATATCCATACCCATAATAAATACCTCCATACAAAACTATTCTTTGAAGTCATACTTACTTTTTACTAAGTCATTTAGAAAAGTAGAATAGCGTCCTTGTTTGTTATAAGAGCTTCCTACACCAGCAGCATTCGCAATGGAATTTCCCTTATTCATTAACTGCGAAGCATATGAATTATGGCCAGTGAATAGCGATTTAAGTGCTCCTATATCAGCCTTTTTTAACTGGTCCACATCTAACGAAAGCTTATTTCCCTTTCCAATATAAATTCCTACTTTGTTAAGAGTTTTCTGGTGTGCAGAAGTTGTTTTTGTCATCCACGCACCATTTCGTAAAACGCTTTTAGTGTTGGAATTACCTGCAGCTTCAACAGTACTGTTATAGTCTTCAATAAATGCATTTAAAGCCTTCTCAATATCGGTCCAGTTATAATCTGATTTATTTTTTTCTTCTCCTGTTAATTCATCTTTTTCTGTAATTGTTTTCTGTTCCCACAAGGATGCACTCATGAGCCTTTCAGAAGATTTGGATAAAGCACTTGCTGCTTCAGCCATTGCTGTTAACTTAGCCGAAGAGTCTTTTCCAGCGTTGGCTTTCTGGGCTTTGTCCTGTGCATAATAAGCCTTCATTAGCTTTCCGTAAGTTCCACTTTTGATGAGTGAATAGTCGGATAGACTAAATGATCCACTGGAAACTTTAGGAGCTGATGCACTTAGCCCATCTAAGAAATCATTTGAATAGTTTTGATTGTTCACGTTGTAGTTCTCGTCGAAATACTTGTGATTTGATACATAATCGCTAATCCTTGCCATAATAATCGACCTCCTTGTCTATAACCCAATCCTTTTAAATACGATAATCAAATGGTATATAATTCACAGGAATCCTCTTTTCCTGTTCAAGTTTTTCTAACTCTTCTTCAGTCAGCATCATCTGATTCAACTCATCCTCGGATAGTATCTCTTCTGATGATTGCTGTAAGTCTTCAACCATTTCCTCATTAACTTCTTCAACTGCATCTGTAAGATTATCCATTAATTCGTCAAGCATTCCGTCATTCTCAACGCCAGTTGCTTCTTCAATCATATCTTCACGACGCTCTTCAGGCGTCTTAGGGTCATTCTTTTCAGCCGCTTCAGCAATCTTTTCTGCGAGTTCCTGAGCCTCATCAAATACATGAAACATTTGAGCATTGTTGTATTCCATTTTTGCTGCCGCAATCTGATCCTCATATCCATGAAACATAGCAAGCTTTTTGGCGATTTCATCAATTGTGTCCGCTTTCATATTTTTCAGATTTTCTTTTTGCTGCTCAAAGAATGCTATTTTATTGTCCCTCTCTGCTTGTCTATTTAATCTATCTTGCGTACTTTTTAATCCAAGATTACCTAATAAATCTATGCCCTGTAACTTTATATTCATAGGCAAATCCCCCTACAGAAATTCAAAGTATTTCATCAACATTGTTACCAATTGGATTATCTGGATTGATTTCAACTCCTTCAGGAATTAAGTTGTCGGCAGTAGCATTACGCTGTTCTTTAGTAAAATTAGTTGATTCGTTTGCAATTGCATCATCATTGCTTTCCGCAGCTTTATCCAATTCTTTATCTGCTCGATTTATTACTTCCAGCTGAGCTGATTCTATATCCCTATTTCTAGATTCAATATCAGCAAGTTGTTCCTGTTTCTTTTCTACATCTTTGCCTCTGGCAGAATCTAGTTTGATTTCTGTTTCCAGGATATCTGCTTCACCTTTCAGATTGGCCTTAACAGCGCCCCCTGCTTCAACTTGATTTATAGCACTATCTGCTGATATAAGAGCTTTCATACTAGCTGTAGAAATTCCTTTTGCTGCTTTAGATGATTTAGCTGTTTGTTTGCCTCCAAGCATATCCTCCATAGACGAACCTTTGCTCTGTCTGTTTTCTTTCTTCTGCTCAATTTGATGTTGGCGTAATTGATTTTGCAAATCAGTTATTTGCTTTTGAATTTCTTGACGTTTTTTCATTTTTTCATCTATGGACATCTCTTTATCTTCGCCAATAGATTGAAGCTGTTCATTGGCATTATTTATCTGCTCTTGAAGGCTTTTACTATATGAATCCATCTGTTGATTCTGGTTTATCTGAAATGTTGTTCTGGATTTATGTAATTCACTTATACTATTCATATAAACTGACCCCATACGTTAACCCTCCTTGGTATAAATTCGAAATCCTTTTCTTATAAAAAAGATAGTAGTAGCTTTCTATAATCGCTATCGACTATGAATTTTTCAATCTAAACCCATTTGATGTGGACTGCATCTAATATGATGTGAATAGCACTAAAAAAGCCTGCTACATTTCTGCAGCAGGCGCCATTCTGTATTCTTATCCAACAAACATTATGTTGAGCACAAACCATAACCCATTATTTTCACTGAATTGCTTAATTTCAATATCACCATTGTATTTTCTAGCGATTTCCCTTATGTTACGTACACCAAATCCATGACCATCATCATTCTTTATTGAAATAGGAACACCTTCTTCATCAATCTGAGCCTTTTTATCAGACTTATTCTTAATGCTAATAATGTATACATTTTCTCGTTCAACTGATGTTATTTCAACATATGGCTCATTAACTCTAAGTGAGGCTTCGTAGGCGTTTTGTATGGCATTTGTAAGAACCACACACATTTCAAATGGATTAACAGCTACATTACTTGGATATTTTAAGGATGTCTTTAGCGTTATGCCATTATCAGCAAACCTATCTACAAACTCTGATATTGCAATATCAGTTACGGCATTTCCAGTTTTAACTGATGGAACTATATTCTTATATGTCTCTTCCCAATTACCAAGGTAATCCCTTAGTTCCTGATACTTTTCTGTCTCCAAAAGACCTTTCATTACAGCCATATGATTGCCTGTATCATGACGTAAGGCTCTCATCTGTTGATATACAGTCTCAATTTGACCTACATACTTTTTGCTATCTTCGATCTGTTTAGCCAACACACGATTAGCATATTCTATTTCCTTGTTAGCCTTTATGCTCTGATAAAAGTAAAGTGTAACACAAAGCGTTAAATAAGCCATTATGCAAAACAGTATGCGATACATATTGCCTGGAATATTAGCCTTGATGCTTCCGTTTTCAATGCCATCAAACCATAGCATATAGTACGAATAAATAATTCGTGTAGCAAGGAAGATGCTTATACATGGAATTAATAACATAATCAGTTCCTTCCAAGATAGGTCTTCTTGCTTATTTTTATATGTTTTTAGAAGCAGCTTGATAGAGAAGAAGAGTAGCAATAAAGCTAATCCATACTCGACAATCGTTGATACAACATATTCAGCTACTATTGCAGGGATGCTTTCTCTGAATAATTTAAAGTTAAAAACAAAATCCCTTTCATAAAAACCAAGCTCGGTGAATATTTCCAAGCTTAACCATCTAATGATAAAAAAGCTAACACATAGAAATATTTTCTGCATAAGATTTCTTTTTTCATCTAAATAGAAAAGAATCACGCCAACAAAAAACAATGAAAAAATCGAGATTGTCAGTTTTATTCCATTTTGGACATCAACATGCCTTAGTATACAGTCTGTAATCCATTCAAAAACTACTGCATAATAAACGGACTTCATATTTTTTACAAACGGCCTGAGCCAATATATAAATAACACAGAAGTAATTATGCAATATATCTCGATTACAGTATTCATAAAATAATTAAAGAATGCATCAGACACCATCATCACAATCCTCTTGTATTAAATGATAAATAAGCTCTTACCAAATCTTGATACTTGCCTCGGGCAACAGGTATTTCTTCGCCAGCCACTTTTACAATTTTGGAATTATAAGATTGAATTGCTGAAAGATTAATCAGATATGCCCTATGAACCCTAAAAAAATCATTTCCAACAGTATTCTCTAAATCTGTCATTCGTCCATAGTATTCAATCTCATCATTATCCCTCATGTGAAGCACAATTCTACGGTTAAATACCTCAGCAAATGCAATTCCTGATATAGAAACACTTCGGCTCAATCCATTGGCTTTGATTATAAATGACTTATTATCAGGCACTACTGGCGATACTCTAGTTTGTCTATGTATTATTTCTTCAACGGCTGCATGCAACACCTCTTTTAACTTATTTTCATCAATGGGTTTAACAAGATAATTAAAAGCTCTCACATCGAAGGCATTAAAAACATATTCCTCCAAAGCAGTAACAAAGATAATCACTGCATCACTTCCATTAGCGCGGACTTGCTTAGCGAGCTCCATGCCATCAATTCCAGGCATCTGTATATCTAGAAACAGAATGTCAGGATTATATTCTGCTTCCAATAAATCCTCAGCAGATTCATAGCATTTAACGATGGCATCTGTAATCTCATCAGAAATGCTTTTTGCTATGAAATCTCTTATATATTTTTCATCATCACATATTGCAATTTTCATTTCCACCCCCACCGTATATACGAATATTATAACTGATTTTACGATATATATACCTTGCCTATTGTGTGAAACGCATTTTTTTTGTTGTGAACAGTTCAAATTTCCAATAATAGTAATTAACGTAACGATAATCCAAATTATTGGAAAATATTTTTTCCTAAAGCTGCATCCTTTTTTTCCATTATTCCCATTAACGCTCCATTAACTATGAATAATGGAAACTTTCGAAATTGTATTTAAATAAAAACATTAACAAGTAGACCATTTCTCGAATTTTGGTCCCTTTTATAGACGTAGAGGTGGGAAAAAAGATTCCGTTTGTTTTTTGCAAGCATAGAAAAATGTCCCATTTTTCATGGAAATAAATTTCCATAAGAATATTGGGCATGCCCAAACCCTTGAGATTAAAGAATCTCAAAGGCTGCGCACAAAAAAATAATATATTTAAGAAAGAGGTAAAAAATGAAAAATTACAATTTATGTGTATCACTAAATCCAGAAGAAAAAGCAATAGTTTGTGCTTTAGCGGCTCAACACAATATGAAGCCTACTGCATATGTAAAAAGCTTAATATGCTCCCAAAAGCCTAAACAGAGTAAGCCTGTGATATTTATACCAAGCGCTGAGGTGAATTATGCGATAGGTTCAAAGAGTCAATGCGTTAAAGCTTACTTTACCGATAATGAGATGATGGCACTTAGACACATGGCTATGAATGAGCCTTTATCTAGATTTGTTTCTCGTAGGGCACTTCAAGGAGAAAATGTTCTTTCTATAAAAATCGAAGATGATGATTATGACTTTGTATATTCAGTTGTTGAACCTATTTATACATCAATCTATATGTATTTACACAATCTAAAAAGTATTAACGCATTAGAGAAAGATGTTATTGAGAATTTTATTTCAGAACTAGAAAAATCAAATAGATTTCTTATAAAACTAACAGAGTATTTAAAAAATAATAGAAGAAGTATTAGAAAAACAAGGCTTAACGAATTGCGTAAGCTCAGCAACTATCTTCTAAAAGACTATGACCTATTTTCAGTATAAATACTTATTCTTTGCTGCTTGAAATTATATCCAGAGAATCTTCGCCATCAAGGACTTCGCAAGTGACATGTGTCATCCTTGACGGCTCAGCTTCTCTGGATAACCAATAAACAAGCAAAGAAAAGGAAAAATGTATTTAAATAAGATTTAGAGAAAGGAATTATAAGTGAAAACAACTAAGGAAATATTATTATTTGCAAACGAAATAACCAAATTATTAGACATTCAAATTGGCCGCAAAAAGACTTTGGAGGACGAATACAAGTGTGATATTATTAGTCTTGCCGACATGCTAAAAGAATTAGACATGATCAATAAAAAGGAGATTAAATTAAAGCGTACGCTTGTTTCACAGGTTCATGTGAAGAAAAATGGACTGCCTAAAAGCATTAGATATGACGCAGTCAGAGACTTATGGATAACAAAGATTTCTGGCGACATCAGAATTCATGCTCGAACCGAAGAGGCATTATTAGATAAGATATTAGAATACTATGATTGCCATTTAATGTCATATACTATCGACCATATATTCACTTTGGCTCTTAAGCACAAAGAGGATATCGATATATGCAGTCCACTTACAATTCAACGTTATAAGGATTCGTATAACCGTTTTATCTCTGAAGAATTTAGGGAAAAAGATATCAGAAAGGTTGATAACGATTCATTACAGTCATACAGCAAATTAATGACTGCACGACTTCATCCTAAGAAAAAAGCATTCTTAAGCTATAAAGGGGTGTTGAATCTAATCTTCGACTATGCAGAAGAGAACAATTACATTCAAAACAATCCTGTTAAATCTATCAATAACAAGAAGTTCTTGATGCAGTGTGATAATTCAAAGCCACAGAGCAGTGAGAAAATTCTTTCGCTGCATGATATTGAAACTATTTATTCAGAAATCAATAGACGAAATAATCTTCCACGCTATCAGGGCTATTTTTATTATGGTTATATGGTTCGTATGGCTATTGCGACAGGTATGCGTGCGGGTGAGCTATGTGCTTTGAAATGGACTGATATTGACGATAATTATATTCATATCCATGCACAGCAGTTAACAGGTCGAGGTAAGGGAAATACAGCAAATTTCTATGTAGATTGGACAAAGGATGAAAAGGGTATTTCACGTGGTGGAAGACAATTTCCAATCACAGATGATATTGCAGCTATTTTAGATGATTTGAAAAAAAATCAGCTTGAGAAAAATATTATTTCTGATTACGTGTTTTGCAAACTCAATGGCGATTGGATAAAAATTGGCTCATATCATGCTTGGCTTCGTGAGTTCATGAAAAGTATAAACTTACCAGTCACGAATAATCACGCATTCAGAATGAGTCTTAATTCTAATGTTTTTATTCCAAACGGCATTCCTGTAACAGATAGAGCAAGATTGCTCGGCCACAGTGTTGAAACCAATATAAAGCATTATTCATACGCAAGAATTGGGGTTGATCAAGAAATAATAGATAGGCTAAATGGCAAGGTTGCCCCTAAGTTGCCCCAAAATATAATTGACTTCGAATCAACCAAAAAGAAAAAAGCTTGAGAATTCAACATTCTCAAGCTCTAATCATTAAAAAATATTATGCCGGCTGCGGGACTTGAACCCGCACGATGTTGCCATCAACAGATTTTGAGTCTGCCTCGTCTGCCAATTCCGACAAGCCGGCGTCCGCAGACTAGTATACTAAATTAGATTGATAATTGCAATGCGTTTTTTAGTTTTTCTAGCAACTTTCCATACTGGTCGATGACGTCGTCGTGATGGCTTTTTATATAGTCAATTTTGTTTTCTTTTGCTGCGAATTCAAGGTTCTTTGCGGCACTGGAAAGTTCCTCGGCACCGATGGTAAGAGCAGTGCCCTTTAGGGAGTGAGCAATGATTTGATAATTAGCCCAGTCCTCTTTCTGAAGGAGGCTGTTCAATGCTTCACGTTTGTCCTCGTTAACAAATGTAGTGACAATCTGTCGATAAAAGTCTTCATCTCCTGCAGCAAATTCCAGGCCAGCTTTGGCATCTATAAAGCTAAGTGATTTGATGAATTCACTTTCTTCTGGCTCCTGATTAGAATCAGCTTCAGGCTCCTCAGCAGCTTGAATCAAATCTTCTGGTAAATGCTTCAATACCATTTCATCCAAAGCATCTGGCTTAATAGGTTTTGAAAGATAATCCGTAAATCCGTTTTCCAGATATTTCTTATCAGCACCCATCATTGCATTAGCGGTAAGCATAACAACAGGTGTTTCAAGGTTTGCACTGGCACCATTTGCGCGAATGCGCTTAAGCACTTCGATACCGTCCATCTCTGGCATCATGTGATCAAGGAAGATGATATCGTATTTACGTTTATGTGCTAGGGCGAGAGCGTCATGGCCATTTAAAGCTGTATCAATCTGTATCTGTGTTTTCTTTAATAGACCAACAAATACATCCAGGTTCATTTGCACATCGTCTACTGCAAGTATTCGAGCTTTTGGCGCAATAAAGCTATTTGTATAAGTAAGCTTTTTACGCATATCCAAATCAGTTAACTCACCGATTGGCTCAGGGTTGCTTATTTGCTGAGGTATTTCAACGGTGAATGTAGAGCCATGCTGGTAAGTACTTTCTACGTTGATAACACCATGCAATAAGGATACAAGGTTTTGGGTGATAGTTAATCCCAGACCAGTACCCTGGATGGTTCTGTTTCTAGAAAGTTCAAATCTTTGAAAGTTCTCAAAAATATGAGGTAAGTCTTCCTCTTTTATACCGATACCGTTGTCCTTGACCTGAATAACGAGTGCAAGGAAGTTAGCATTTCTTTCTTTGTAAGTGGCGCTAAATTGTATGTTTCCGCCCTCAGGAGTGTATTTTACAGCATTAGATAGAAGATTAGATAGAATCTGCTTAATTCGGATATCATCACCTATCAGCCCAGTTGGAAGATTTGGGTCACAGGTAAATGAAAGCATCTGATTCTTCTGGGAAGAAAGGCTTGTAAACATGTGATAACACTCTATTAAAAGATGCTGAATGTTGTATTCGCCGGCGACAACCTCAAGCTTGCCGGATTCAATCTTTGAGAAATCAAGTACGTCATTAATTAAAGAAGTAAGGTTTTTCGAAGCAACGTTGATATTTTCTGCATACTTTAAAATGGTTTCATCCTTGCATTCGCGGCGAATCAGCTCATCCATACCGGAAATAATATTAATAGGAGTACGGATTTCGTGGGAAATATTGCTGATGAATTCGGACTTTGCTTTATTAGCTGCCTGAGCTTCATCGATAAGTCGGTTTTCTTCAGTAAGATCAGTAGCAACAAGGATATAGCACATTGGCTGGTTGCTTCTATCGAATTTGCAGGAGAAATTGACGAGGATAACCTTGTTTGTCAACTTTGACGTCAATCGATAGTCAATTACATCTCCTGTGGTGGCTTTTTCAAACATCTTTAGTGGTTCGCCTGAATTTAACTCAAAAATCTCTTTTAAACGAATACGATGTGGCTCATGGTCGAGACCCAAAAGCTTGTCAGCATATTCATTGGATAAATTGAGGTGATAGTTTGTATCAAACACCAGCAGACCTGTTCCTAATGTAGAAAAGATGTCTTTACTGATACTATTAACAGTGATGTTGAACATCATGTAGTTGTTGGATGCAACAAAGAAAACAACAAAGGCGAAGAACATACCAACAGTGTAAAATACGTGAGTGAGATTAAAATCACTATCGTATATACGGAAATCTGGAATGCATGATGCAGCCAGAATCAAGTTAGAAACATATGCGAAAAATACGAGACGTTTCTCTCTTTTGAAACGCACACTGACTGCCCAAACGCAGGCGATTATGAACATAGAAATACCCATTATAGTTAAGAACGTATAATGGAAAAGATGGCGATATGGATCAAGACGCACATACGCAGTATAGTTTGCGTAGCGTACGAAAGTATCAGACTCCTTGCTTCCGAAAATCACTATATCAAACAACGAAGCAAGACCTGATAATCCTATAATGAAATATTCTGCGAATCGGCTGAAATTTAAACAGCTGGTTACAAGAAGGATTTCAGCCATAAGATAAATATCGATTCCGATAAGCCCGAGCACTCTAAAATAGTATGCAAATCTAAGGTCTGGGCTGAGGGACATGATAGAGTATCCCATACAGCATAGACCATTTCCTAAGGCTAGCATGAACACCGAATATTTGAAAAATCCTTTAGTGTGTTTCTCCCTTTTTAAAAAACTTGCACCAAGGTGCAGCGATGTGGCTCCAGCCAGCAAAATTAATATGTTAATGTATGTAATATTGTTAATTAAAAGTTCCATAAATTCATTATATAAAATAATTTTCTGATTTTCATTATCAACTTGAGAAAATTGTGGTATCATTTTCTTATACAAAGATATAGGGGGCAAATATGAGAGTTGCAGTAATAGATGACGAAAGTATATTTAGGATGCAATTGAAAATGATGGTAGAAAAACTTTCTGCAAGTAAGGAGATACCTTTAGAGGTTGAGGAATTCTCCAGCGGACCAGATTTTATCTCTGTTTTATCAGAAAGAAGATTCGACATCGTATTCATGGACATCTTCATGCCGGACATGGATGGCATAGAAGCAGCAAAAAAGCTTAGAGAGATGACGGAGAGAACCTTCCTTATATTCATGACAGCGTCGGAAGGTCATTATCCAGATGCATTTTCGTTACATGCATTTGACTACGTCACAAAACCATTTACAATAGAACGAATAGATCAGGTTCTGACAGAGATAATCGAGCATACACCTATGGATGCAGCCTTTATCAAACTATCAGCTGGACCGATAGATGAAAAGGTATATTTAAAGGATATTATCTCAGTAACAACAGATGGCCATTACCTGGAAATCAACAAAGATGATGGCACAACCAGCAGAGTCAGACTTACATCAGGCGAATTTTTGGATTTGGCTGGTGCAGACAAAAGATTCATCATGGTAAATCGCGGCATAATTATTAATATGGACTTTATTCATCACCTTGAGGGTGGCGATATTTACATGGATGATAAGAGCATATTCCCGATTTCAGCTCGTAAAGTATCGGAAATTTCTCAACAGATAAAGGATTATCAATTTAGTAATAGATAAAATATTTTAAGTTAGCCGTAATACTTTTGCCAGATTTTAATCAATCTTGCCAAGGGCGTTGCGTCTAACTTTTTTTATGTTACGCTATAAGCAGGAAATTTGGACTTTTTTAAATTGAAAGGGCACAGAAAGTTATGAGGAGAGGTTCAGCAAAGGCTTTAGCAGCTGGATTATCTACAATTACAATAGCTAGTAGTATCGTATTTCCGATACAGGCAGAGGCTTCGGAGAATTCTGAAGGCTCTGTTGTTGTGCCTTCAGATACTAAAGAGCAGCAGGTTGTTTCGCCAGAGGAAGCTGCAGTAGAAAGCAGCGCTAGCGCAACTGAATCGGTTGCAGAGACACTTGCAGATGCAGATGTTTCTACAGAGGTTTCTGATGCGGTGAGCGCAGGAGTGGTAGAAGAAAGTGCCGAATCCTCCTCACAGGCAATCACACAGGACATCACCGATGCAAACACTCAGGTTGCTGATGCAGCTACAGCAGTTTCAGGTGTGGCAGATGCAAAGGATTCCATGGATTCAAGCATTTCAGCAGCCGATGAAAGCCTTGCTTCAGCAAATGATACTGCTTCAGGCGCAGCGCAGGTCACAGGCCAAGCTAGCGAAGTTGCAAATGCAGCAGTGGTTGCAGTGGCAGATGAGGGGACTAATCAGGAAAGTGCCGCAGCTATTATCGCAGATGCTACCGCCACTGTTGAGGAAGCAGAAAAGCAGTTTGCATCAGCAGAAGAAACTTACAACAACAAGCTTTCAGAATACGAAACAGCTAAAGCAGAATATGAAGCTGCAGCTGAAGAATATAACAATAAAAAATCACAGGCTACATCAGATTTATCAGATGCAGAGGCTTCACTTACAGACGCCCAGGACAAGCTTGCTTCATTAGAAGCACAGCTTGAGGCAGCAGGCCAGGACCTTGCAGCAGCTGGCGCCGATGCACTTATTGCAGCAGACGCAGATAAATCAGATGTTACATCATACATCGCCACTGTGGTAAAGCACTATTACGCACCAAACACAGAGCTTGCTGATGGACAGTCTGTTTCAAACTTTACAGTCACACCTTACAAAGGAAATGTTATTGGTATTTCATATGATATTGTGGATGCCGATGGCAATGTTGTACGTAACGTAAGTGCTAATTACGGATATACGGTAGATTACAAATCCGGTGAGGTTCGTATTTACGATAGAGACATGGTTTACGAATACCAGGACATCAACGGCAACACAGTCTCTCTTACAAAGGAAGAGGCTGAGCAGCTCAAGGATGGCGTGATTGAGTATTCTTACTGGACTGCCACAGGATTTTATATTCCTAGCTATGATGGTAGGGTGCATGAAGGTGTAGTTAGACTTTACAAGGACGAACATTGGATATATTCGTATGAAAACTTGGTAAAGCTTTATGCTTATTATGGCATGGTTGTTACAAGCACACCTGAAGAATACTATAGAAAAGATGGTTATTTCAAGTATTACCAAGGCACCAGCGTTTCATCCACTGTTAAGAACTCAAAATACACATCAGAGGGCGACCTTAAAAATGCAATAGTTGATGATGCAAAGAAGCAAAACAAAGCTACAGGTGTTGCTTTCGACAAAAGCAAGCTATTAAACATAACAGAGCATAAAACAACTGCTGAGGTTTATAGTTACGAAGTAAATAATAATCAGGTATTTACAAGCGCATCCAAGGATTACGCTTCATATATATCAGAGATCACTGAAAAATATAATGCTTACAAAGCTCTTTCAGAGGCTGTCAGCTCAGCAAAGGAGGATTTTGAATCAGCCAAGCAGACAGTATCTAGCTTGAAGCAGCAGATTGCAGATTTAGATGCAGCTAGCGATATTAATACAGGAATGGAGCTTGCAAGGCTTCAGGGTGAGCTTGAAAAAGCTCAAGCCGATTACGACATAGCAAAATCAAATCTGGCAGATGCAAAGGAAGCTTTAGCAAATGCACAGTCAACATACGACGCCAGATTCAATACAGTTTCTTCTATAGAAATAGCGCAAATAGATTCCGAAGAGGTTATCCAGTACGCAGAGGAAATCGAAGAGGAAGAGCTAGAGGAAGAAGAGATTGAAGAAGAGGAAGAAGAGGTAGAAGAAGAGATTCATATCATCACTTCCCCAAGCGGCAATGCCGGTGGATATGGCGGCGGCGAGGCAGAGATTCCGCAGGATCAACCTGAAGAACCTGCACCAGAGGAGACAGTCACAATCGAAGAGGAACAGTCGCCTACAGGAATCACCCTGGCAGGCCTTATGGAAAGAGGCAAATGGTTCGTCGGACTTGCAGGTGTTTCAACTGCAGGAGTTGGCGTTGGAGTCCTTGAAGCAAAGCGCCGAGCAGCTATAAAGCTCATCGATAAATTGAATCAGTAATTGTTATCAACTAGTCAGCGAATGCTGGCTAGTTTTTTTATGGGCAAATATCTTGCCAAAAAATGTCACATTTTGCCAATGTTATTGTACGTAACGATTTTCGGTGTTATATTTTATAACAGATGTTCACGCAACGTTCACATTCCATTCAAGAAATGTTAACAATGCGTAATGTACGGTTTAGGGAAAGGAATTTATACGTATGAAGAAGAATGTAGTAAAAGCAATGTCAGTTGGCTTATCAGCAATCACAATTGCAAGCTCACTGAGCGTGCCTGTATTTGCAGAGGAGTCAACAGAAGGGGGACAGCCAGCGGAACCAAGCACAGCTTCTCAAGAGGTAGAGACTAATGTAGCAGAGCAGACTGTTGTAGATGATACAGAAGCGCTGAATAAAAGCTACAATGGTAATCAGTCACAAACACCAGTAGAAGGTGAGCCTAGTACAGAAGGTGAAACACAGACAACAAACGAAGAAAAGTCTACACTCGATAAAGTTCAGGATGCTGTTAATACTACAAAAGATACATTTAAAGATGACGACACATTTTCATACAAGGTAGATGTCGAAGCTAGAGATGAATTCGGTAATGCTGTTTACGAAAATGGTAAAATAAAGACAGAAGAAAAGACTGTAGAGGAAGTTGCAAAGAGAGCGGGAGACGCGATTGACGCTGCAGAGGATGATACAAAAGACATTTTGCAGGCAGCAAAAGATATGGATGCTGCAGCAGCAGATGCTAACACAGCAGTAGGTAATGCTGAATCAGCAGCTTCTGATGTTACTTCAGCAGTTAATAAGGCACAGCAGGATGCAAATGCAGCAGTAGTTGCAGTTGCAACTGATTCACAGGAAAATGCTGCTACACTTATTGCTACAGCACAGCAGTCAGTAGCAGATGCACAGCAGACATACGATGAAAAGGCACAGGACCTTGCAGATGCAAAGAGTGCATATGAGGATGCAATAGAGGATCTTAATGATGCGGCTGATAGATATCAGGCTGCTAAGGACGATGCGACTGGTGACTTGGCAGACGCAGAAACAGACTTAGCAACATTGCAGGCAAAGGTTGATGAGCTCGAGAAGGCTGTAGAGAATGCAAAAAATGCACTTGCTGAGTCAGCTGCAGGTGTTCTTGTTAAAGCAGATGAGGAATATGCTAAGAGCGGAAAGACAGCAGCAGATACAAACAAGTATATTGCAGCAGTAATCGAGAATTTTTACTTAGTAAACAACGTAGAGCTTGCAGAAGGACAAGAGTTAACTGATATTACAGTAAACCCTGTTGAAAACACATCTAACTTCTTGAATGTTACATACAAGATTAAAGATCAAGATGGTAAAGTTGTTAAGGAAGAAAAGAATTTCAAGATTGGTTATTCTGTTAATGAAGATGGTGTAGTTTCTATCTATGAAGAGAGATACGAATATACATACAAGAATGATCAGAATGAAGACGTAAAAGTATCAATTACAGAAAAAGAATTAAATGATTTAGAGACAGAAGGTAAGGTAGTAAAGAGATATGGCCTTAAACGCGATGATGAAAATGCTACACCATATATCACAGCTACTAAGTATGACTCATTAAAAGATGAGGAGAAGGCTAAGTATACTCTTAGCTATGTTCTCCTTGGAGATTGGAGCGAAGCTACAATCGATCAAACAACTGTTACAAATACTACAAATGCTGATGGTAAAGCAAATCAGGTAGAAACTGTTTCTGAGAATGATAAGGAAAACTTCACAATTACATATTTCGATGCGGATGGTAATTATGTAAAGCAGATTCAGAACTTTAGTAAACTTACAACTTACAAATATGTTAATAATGTATTGAAAGATGTACGTAAGTTAGATGAAAAAACTAATAAAAGGGACAATTCTTTAGATAATAAGACAGCTGAGGAAATTGCGCGTGCGGACATTAAGCTGGATGAAGGTCAAACAATTAAGGAATTTACTGGTTTAAGTGATTCATGGACAGTAACTGGTTTCTATATTCCTAGATATACGGAATCGGGCAAGGCAGATTCGTGGTATTTTCAGGTTCCATTTATTTCGGAGAGAGATGATGCTGAAGAGTGGGCTAAAGAAAGCGCAACTGAAAAGTATTATGATAAACACGAGTATTTTGCAACGACAGATGATAGCCATTCTGTAAATGTGACAGAGGGTAAAAGACATAATCCTGCAGCATTGGGATTTAAAACACCTACCTGGGAAGTAACAGATAACTACACAGTTTCATACGACAAAGTTACAAAAGTTAATCCTGCATCATATAGCTTAAAAGATTTGTTTAAAGATAATTGGACTCAATTTGTAAATACCGTTAGAAACGAAAATAAAGAAACAGTTAAACAAAAGATAGCTACAGCATATGAACAAGAATACAATTGTAAAGTATCAACAGTTGATAATTACGACTTACATTTGGATTTGAAATTGCCAGATATTTGGAATTCAACAGTGTACGGTACAATCGACTTATATGTTGTAGAGTCAACAGCTATCAATGAGACTGGTACAACAAAGCAGCAAGCTATTGATAAGGCAACAGCTCAAGCAAATTCTTCTGGTTCTTACGATGCAGCTAACAGTAAAGTGGCAGCTGATGAGAACATTACAAGAGAGGTATCATACTCAGCAACATTAACAAAAGATGCTAAAGATACATATGATAAGTATGCACACTCAAATGTAACAGCTTATAAAAAGAATAATAAGGGCTTATTTGTTAGCACAGAGCAGCGTTACACAGACCAAATCAACGGCACTAACACAACATTATCTAACTACACTGCACTTCTTCAGCAGCTTAAAGACGCAAAGGCAGCAGTAGATGCAGCTCAGAAAAAGGTAAAAGATATTCAGACTAAGATTAATGCTCTTAACAAGGACGGCTTAATCTTATCAGCTCAGGTTTCTGAGTGGAACATTGCGCTTGCTAATGCTCAGCAGGCATACGATGATGCAAAGGCTACACTTGATGATGCAAAGGCTGCTCTTAACACAGCAACTCAGGCATACAGTGATAAGTATCCAACAATCGTTCCTACAACAGGCGGTGGTGCTACAACTACAACAGGCGGAGCAGCTCCAGTAGTTTACGCTACAGCTACTACAGCAGCAGTTGCAGCAGACGAAGAGCTTGTTATTCCTGATGATGCAGTACCTGCAGCAGGCCAGGCAAGAAGAGCTCGTAGAGCTAGAACAGTTGCAGCAAACGATAACACAACTACAATCGACGAGGCTGAGACACCACTTGCAGGTGGCGATGCAGATGATGCAGTAGTTGAGGATACAGAAGATACAACAACAGTTGAAGAAGATTTAGTACCACTTGCAGGAGAAGCTCAGAAGGGATTCTTCGCAAGAACATGGTGGGGATGGTTACTCCTTATCATTGCAGTCCTTACAGGAACTACAGCATATGCTAAGAAGAAGGCTGATGCTAAGAAAGTTAAGTAATTGGGTTTTAACTGCGACAATTACTTAAATAAATGTTGAAGGGTGAGGTCAAAGAGGTTATGAAGGTTCTAATTCTGAAAGTGAGGATGATAAAGACGATGTTGGAGAATCACAAAACCAGAAAGCAGTTAAAGAAGCTCCAATTGAGTAAACAACAATAATTATCCTACGAAAAAAGAGAGAGTTGGCAGCGGTTGCCAGCTCTCTTTTTTCTAGTAAATTTTTGTATACAAAAAAGAACAGCAAAATGAAAGAATAAACAAAAAAGCTACGTAGTTTTGTGGTATAGTATTGATTGTGAAAAAATAAACGATATTTTTTATCAATTAATTTATGGATACAAAAGCAAGACAGTTATTAGATAAATTAAATACAGAACATTCACTTCAGACCGAAGAGTACCAGTATTTACTTGATCATCGCAATCAGGAGCTGATGGACCTTGCAGCAGAGTATGCTCGCAAGTATCAGCAACAGCACTATGGCAACAAAGTATTCATCAGAGGTCTGGTGGAGTTCACAAATTTCTGCAGAAACAATTGCTTGTACTGCGGAATCAGAAGAGATAATTACAACTGTGAGAGATACCGTCTTTCGGCTGATACCATTGTTCAGTGCGCCGATGAAGGCTATGCACTCGGTTTCAGAACTATCGTCCTACAGGGCGGTGAGGATTTCTCATACAGCGATGATGATATATGCGATATCATTCGCAGAATAAAAGCTTCCCATGAGGATATGGTTGTTACACTTTCCATCGGGGAACGCTCAAAGGAAAGTTATCAAAAGTACTACGAGGCAGGTGCCAGACGCTACTTGCTCAGGCATGAAACTGCCAACCCAGAGCTTTATGCAAAGCTTCATCCGGCAGAGCTTTCATGGGACAATCGCATGGAATGCTTAAAGAATCTTAAAGAGATTGGTTATCAGGTTGGTGCAGGCTTCATGGTGGAATCACCTGGCCAGACCACTTATGACTTAGCTATGGATTTGAAATTCGTTGAAGAATTCAAGCCAGATATGTGTGGCATAGGTCCATTCATTAGCCATAAGGAAACACCATTTGCAAATAGCCCTAGTGGCACATTGGAGACAACACTGTTTTGTCTTTCATTACTAAGGATGATTTATCCACAGGTACTACTTCCAGCCACCACAGCCCTTGGCACAATTCATCCAAAGGGCAGGGAAATGGGAATAAAGGCTGGCGCAAATGTAGTCATGCCAAATCTTTCACCTACCGGTGTTAGAAAGAAATACGCTTTATACGATAATAAGATTTGCACAGGCGAGGAAGCTGCCGAGTGCTTAGGCTGCTTAGGCCAGCGCATGGAGAGTATTGGGTATAAAATTGTTACTGACCCTGGAAACAGAGCTGGTTTATAGATTTAAAACAGTCAAGTGAGGTATAAAAATGTACAATGTAAAATCTTTAAAAGCAGAAGAGTTTATCGACAATCAGGAAATCTTAGATACTATCGAGTATGCAGAGGCAAATAAGAATAACTTCGAATTAATCGAAGAATTACTAGAAAAGGCTCGTCCAGTAAAGACAGCAGAAGGCTGCACATGCAAGGGACTTACTCATCGTGAGGCATCAGTTTTACTTGCATGCGAGGAGCCTAAATACATCGAAAAGATGTATGAGGTAGCACAGGAAATCAAGGATGCTTTCTATGGCAACCGTATCGTTCTCTTTGCACCACTTTATCTTTCAAACTACTGTGTAAATGGCTGTGTTTACTGTCCATATCACGCAAAGAACAAGCACATCGGCCGTAAGAAGCTTACACAGGAAGAGGTTAAGGCTGAGGTTATCGCACTTCAGGATATGGGACACAAGAGACTTGCCATCGAAGCTGGTGAGGATCCTGTAAACAACCCTATCGAGTACATCCTCGAGTGCATCAACACAATCTACAGCATTCATCACAAAAATGGCGATATCCGTCGTGTTAATGTAAATATCGCTGCTACAACAGTTGAAAACTATCGCAAGCTCAAGGAAGCAGGAATCGGTACATACATCCTCTTCCAGGAGACATACAACAAAAAGAGCTATGAGGAGCTTCACCCAACAGGACCAAAGCACGATTACGCATACCATACAGAGGCTATGGACCGTGCTATGGAAGGTGGAATCGACGATGTAGGACTTGGAGTTCTCTTCGGTCTTGAAAGCTACAAGTACGAGTTCGCAGGACTTCTTATGCACGCCGAGCACCTTGAGGCTGTTCACGGCGTAGGCCCTCACACAATCTCAGTTCCACGTGTAAAGCACGCTGACGACATCGATCCAGAGGCATTCGACAACTCAATCCCAGATGAGATGTTCACAAAGATTGCAGCTTGTATCAGAATCGCAGTTCCTTACACAGGTATGATTATTTCTACTCGTGAATCAGAGGAAGTTCGTCGCAAGATGCTTCAGGTTGGTATTTCACAGGTTTCAGGTGGAAGCCGTACATCAGTAGGTGGCTACACAGAAGAGGAGAGACCACACGATACAGAGCAGTTTGATGTTTCAGATCAGCGTACACTTGATGAGGTTGTTCGTTGGCTTATGGAGACAGGTCACATTCCTTCATTCTGTACAGCATGCTACCGTGCAGGACGTACTGGTGATAGATTTATGGCACTTTGCAAGAGCGGACAAATCCTCAATTGCTGCCATCCAAACGCACTTATGACTCTTACTGAGTACCTTGTTGACTACGCTTCAGAGGAGACAAGAGAAGTTGGTTTCAAGATGATTGAAGACGAGCTCAAGAAGATTCCTAAGGAAAATGTTAGAAAGATAGCTCTTGAAAACATCGAAGCTATTAAGAACTCAGACAGACGTGATTTCCGTTTCTAAGTTCTCAGTTTTTTAATAAATTAGACAAAGTTATTTTGTATAATTACGATGTCTAAGTTTTTAGTAAAGGGAGAATAAAATGTCCTTGAATAATACACCTAGTGGCCAGCGTGTTCACATTGGCTTTTTTGGAATTAGAAATGCAGGAAAATCAAGCATTGTAAATAAGCTTACAAATCAGGCGGTATCACTTGTGTCTGCACACAAGGGTACCACTACTGATCCAGTCAGAAAGACTATGGAGCTTCTTCCATTGGGACCAGTTGTCATCATTGATACAGCTGGTTTCGATGATGAGGGAGAGCTAGGTGAGCTTAGAAAAGAAAGAACATATCGCATCCTTGATGAGATGGATATCGTTGTTTTGGTACTTGATGCCAGAGCAGACCACCTCACAGAAGAAGAGGTTGATTTCCTAAAGATGGTTAAGGAACGTAAGCTCCCATATATCATCATTGAAAATCACGTGGATGAGGTGGCAGGTCATCCTTTTGAGGAATTGTCATCAGAGGAAAAGCTTCTTTATGTGGATGCCACAACAGATGATATGGCAACTGTAAAGCAGGCACTTCTTCAGCTTGCACCAAAGATTACAGAGCCACCACTTGTTGCTGATTTAGTACCAGAAAAGAGCACAGTAGTGCTTGTTATTCCAATTGACGAATCGGCGCCAAAGGGACGAATCATCTTGCCTCAGCAAATGGTTCTCAGGGATTTGCTGGACCACAGATGCAAAGCCATCTGCTGTCAGCCAGAAGAGCTTACAGAGGTACTTAATGAAGATAAATCGGTATCACTTGTTATTACTGATTCACAAGCATTTGAAACAGTATCAAAGATGGTACCTGAAAATATACTTTTGACATCATTTAGCATATTGATGGCAAGATACAGAGGAAGCCTTAATACCCAGCTAAAGGGCGTGGCTGCACTTAAAAATCTGCAGGACAATGATAAGGTTTTGATTGCCGAAGCCTGCACACATCACAGACAGTGCAACGACATCGGTACAGTTAAATTACCTGGTTGGATTAGAAAGCACACTGGTAAGGATGTTGATTTTGAATTTTCTTCAGGAAATGAATTCCCAGAAGATTTATCAAAATATAAATTAGTAGTTCATTGCGGGGGCTGCATGATTAATGCTAGCGAGATGCAAAGTCGAACTAAGCATTGCGTGGAGCAGGGGGTTCCAATAGTAAACTATGGAATGGCCATTGCCCATTTCAATGGAATATTAGACAGAAGTCTAGAGGTTTTAAATTAAACTGGCAAACAATGTAAAAGGAGAAAAATATGGTAACTTCAGATCAAAGTATTGTGCGTTTAAAGCACAACATCATGGAAGAAGTGTGTAAGCTTGCTTGGAAGGGTGAGCTCGATGCTTCTCACAAGGAACAGGTTTGTTACGAAATCATTCCTGGCCCAAGACCAACATATCGTTGTTGCGTCTACAAGGAGCGCGAAATTGTAAGACAGCGTGTTATCCTTTCATGCGCAGAGAATCTTCCTACTAACCCAGATTCTAAGAACGTAGTACAGGTTATTCAGCCTGCATGTGATGACTGTTCAATCGCTTCTTACTCAGTTACAGATAACTGCCGTTTCTGTCTTGGAAAGGCATGTCTTAACTCTTGTAAGTTTGGCGCTATTGCTCCAGGTGAGAGAAGAATGCACATCGATCCTTCAAAGTGCAAGGAGTGTGGTATGTGTGCTAAGGAATGTCCTTATGGTGCAATCGTTCACCTTGAGAGACCATGTAAGAAGGCTTGCCCAGTTGGTGCTATTTCTTACGATGAGTATGGTCACTGCGTAATCGATGATGAGAAGTGCATCTCATGTGGTCACTGTATCCACAGCTGTCCATTCGGTGCTATCGGTTCTAAGACATATCTTGTACATATCATCAAGGCTATCCTTGAAGGCAAGAAGGTTTACGCTATGTGTGCACCTGCTACAGAAGGACAGTTCGGTGAGGACATCTCTATGGCAGCTGTTAAGGAAGCTTGCAAGAAGATCGGCTTTACAGACATGGTAGAAGTAGGTCTCGGTGGAGATATGACAGCTGCTTACGAGTCAGCTGAGTGGTACGAGGCTAAGGAAGAAGGACGTAAGATGACAACATCTTGCTGCCCAGCTTTCATCAACATGCTTAGAAAGCACTTCCCAGAGCAGTTCGAGAACAACATGTCTTCAACAATTTCACCTATGTGCGCTATCTCACGTCTTCTTAAGGCTACACAGGGAGATGACGTTGTTACAGTATTCGTTGGACCATGTATCGCAAAGAAATCTGAGGCTGCTGACGAGTCAGTTCCAGGTAATGCAGATTACGTTATCACATTTGGTGAGCTTCGTGCACTTATGCGTTCAAAGGGTGTTGAGTTCGAGCCAGTAGAGGAGAACTACCAGGAGTCATCTACATTTGGTAAGCACTTCGCTTCTTCAGGCGGTGTTGCAAAGGCTGTTATCGAGTGCATGCAGGAGCGCGGACAGAACACAGATGATATCAAGCTTATGCAGTGCGCAGGTGGTGCTGAATGTAAGAAGGCACTTATGCTTCTTAAGAGCGGCAAGCTTGATGTAGACTTCATCGAAGGTATGATTTGTGAGGGAGGTTGCGTAGGCGGACCTTCTAAGCATAAGGCTGAGAGAGAAATCCTCAAGGCTAGAAATGGTCTTATCGGCAAGGCTGATGGACGTAAGATTCTTGAAAATCTCGAGAATTACCCAATGGACAAGTTCTCAATGTATAGAGACGGACATATGGAATAAATTATAATTTTTACACCCTGTCGGAGAGTTTTCTGACAGGGTGTATTTTTGTGAAAAAATAACCATAAAAAGATAAAAAAATCAACGCTATGTTAGTAAATTTGTGGTATAGTATAGCTAATGTGTTAAAAATATATCAGAAGATATAATGTAATACTAGGGAGGGTAATTTCATATGGAAATGCTAGTAACAGCGTTGATCTGTCTGCCATTTCTGTGGGCGATTTTTCCTGCATTGATTCATCATTCAAAATGCAGGGCTTTTTTCGTCTATCTAGGATGCGCAATTGTAATGATTCTATCCATCATTACAGCGGTTCAGTGGTTTATGGCTGGGGGCCAGACACTGAATTTCTCATTACCATACCAGGAAACATTCGGTCATGTTTTCCTTGTAGGCGATATTCTTTTAATGTTTTTCATCATTTATCTTTGTGCAAAGTACAAGAAAACAATTATATCTTTGCTAACCATTGTATCCACTGTGGTACCAACCGTTTTGGAGCTGGCAGGGCCAAAGATTCCAAACAATTACACAATGAGATTTGACTATCTCACAATGATTATGGTTTTGATTATTGGAATCGTTGGTACACTGATTGGTGTATATGCAGTGGGATATATGCATGGCTATCACATTCATCATCACAAAGAGCTAAAGGATAGAAGAAGCTTTTTCCTGGCCATGATTTTTGTATTTTTTGGTGCTATGTTTGGTTTGGTATTTTCAGCAAATCTATGTAGTCTGTATTTCTTCTGGGAAATCACATCTGTAACATCATTCCTGTTGATTGGATACACAAGAACTGATGAGGCTATAAACAATTCATTTAAGGCTTTATGGATGAACTTGCTTGGTGGATGTGGATTGGCAGTGGCAATCTCAGTTGGATATTTATGGTATGGAACTGTAAATCTGTTTGACTATATTGATTTAGTTCAGGCAGATCCTACCAACATCAGAAACATGCTTCCAATAGCATGCCTGGCTTTTGCGGCACTTACAAAATCGGCGCAGTTCCCATTCTCAGGATGGCTACTTGGTGCCATGGTTGCGCCTACACCATCATCTGCACTTCTTCATAGTGCAACAATGGTAAAGGCTGGCGTGTACCTGCTGATCAGAATCTCTGTTGCAATGGCAGATAACTATGTGGGAAATATGGTAGCCCTTATTGGCGGCTTCACATTCCTGGCTGCATCTTGCCTTGCTATATCAGTTTCTGATGGCAAGAAGGTGCTTGCTTATTCTACAATTTCAAACCTGGGCCTTATAGTTGCATGTACTGGCTGTGGCTATGAGGAGACAATTTGGGCAGCGGTATTCCTTGTAATTTTCCACGCTGTTTCAAAGTCAATGCTTTTCCAGTGCGTTGGTGCTATCGAAAACACAACTGGCAGCCGTGACGTGGAGGATATGCAGGGATTGATTGCTATTTTCCCTAAGCTTGCAGTAATCCTTATGATTGGTATCGCAGGCATGTTCCTTGCACCATTTGGTATGCTTATTTCTAAGTGGGCTGCACTGAAGGCATTCATCGATACAACATCAGTTTATGTATCAACACTTATGGTACTTTTCATTTGCTTTGGCTCAGCTACAACAATGTTCTACTGGACAAAGTGGATGTCAAAGATACTTGGGGCTTCACCACGTGAGAAGTCACGCGACCTCACAAAGAAGAACGAGTACATCTCAATGTTCTTCCATGCATTTATGATGGTTGCACTTATCCTTGGATTCCCATGGCTTTCAAAGCATGTGTTAAAGCCACTTTCAAATGATATGTTTGGCACTGCAACACAGGTTATCTCATATCAAAATATGATAATCATGATTGTGCTGTTGGTAGGCATCTTTGTAGTTCCATTTGTAAACTTTGTGCTGACAAAGGGACAGAAGGCAAAGCAGGTTATCACATACATGGGTGGTGCCAATGCAGGTGACAACTTCAACTTCGTATCAGCCACAGGTGATCCAAAGGAGATGCACATTGCAAACTTCTACATGGAAGACATTATGGGTGAGAAGAAGCTGTTCACTCCTGCGATAATGATTTCTGCATTCATCATTATTGTTTATATGATTATCGTGATAGGAGGTGCGTTCTAATGACTACGACTCGAATTATAATTGCAGTACTTTATGTACTTTTAGCACCTTTTGTTATCGGACTTTTAGATGGTTTTGACAGAAAGATTTCTGCACGTATGCAGGGAAGACGTGGTCCATCAGTGCTACAGCCTTTCTTCGATATCAAAAAGCTTTTCGAAAAAGAATTTTTAACAGCAAACAAACAGCAGCTGTTTATGATTTACTCATACGTATTTTTCATTGTGCTATCAGGAGTAATTTTTTTCGCTGGCTTTGATTTATTGCTTGTTGTATTTTCACTTTCAACAGCAGCAATGTTTTTGATTTTGGCATCTACATCAACTCACTCACCATTCTCTTCTCAGGGAACTCACAGAGAGCTGGTTCAAATCATGTCATGCGAACCAATGGAACTGTTGGTGGCAGTTGGATTTTATCTGGCTACAAAAACATTTAATGTAAATGAAATAGTGATGAATTCAACATATTCCAACATCATTTATTTGCCAGGATTTTTTGTAGGCTTTGTATTTATCCTTACAATCAAATTTAGAAAGTCGCCATTCGATATTTCTACATCTCATCATGCCCACCAGGAGGTCATCAAGGGCGTAACATCCGAGATGGTAGGTAAGGAGTACGGAATGGTTACACTTGCTGAGTGGTATGAAAATGCAATCCTTCTTGGCATAGTTGGATTATTCTTCCTTAACAGCAACCCACTTTCAGTGATTGGTGCTATCGTTGCAATTCTTGTTGTGTGGTTCCTTGAGATTCTCATCGACAACACATCAGCAAGAGTAAAATGGCAGCTTATGCTCAAGCTTGCCTGGGGCGTAACAATCGTAGCAGCTGGTATGAATCTCTTCTTGCTAGAGATTATCATGGGTTAATGTTTGGAGTTTAGGAGGATAAGAAATGAGTACAATACATAAATCACCATGGCTCCTTCACTATGATGGAAGTAGCTGTAATGGATGTGATATAGAGGTTTTAGCTTGTACTACACCTGTTTACGATGTAGAAAGATTTGGCGTTATCAACACAGGTAACCCAATGCATGCTGATATTTTCCTCATTACTGGTGGTATCAATTCTCAGAATGAAGCTGTTGTAAAGCAGATATACGAGCAGATGCCACAGCCAAAGGTTGTAATCGCTGTAGGCACATGTGCTTGTACAGGCGGAATTTTTAAAGAGTGCTACAACATCAAAGGCGGTGCCGACACAGTTATTCCTGTAGACATCTACGTTCCAGGATGTGCTGCCCGTCCAGAGTCAATCATAGATGGTGTTGTAAAAGGCATCGGCCTGTTTAAAGAAAAGGCAGAGGCTCTTAAGGCACAGCAGAAGGCTAATTAGTAGGAGGAAATCATGCAAGAACTAAAAAAGGATTTATATTTAATCGACAAGGCTGAGCTCCTCCAGGTAATCATGGAAAAGAAGAATGCTCTTTGGAGACTTTGCCAGATTTGCTGTTCATTCCCAAAAGCAGAAAATCATTATGAAGTAACATATTCATTTGCAAACGGATACGATTTTGCAAACTATAGACTCATCGCTGAGCGTGATGAGGAGGTTCCATCAATCTCTCGTGTATACAAATCAGCTATTTATTATGAGAATGAAATGCACGAGCTTTGGGGACTCAATGTTGAGAATATCAAGGTGGATTTCCACGACAAGCTTTACCGCATCGATGTAGAGACACCATTTATTGAAAAGGAGGATAAGTAGTATGGGAAACAGAAGTATAGTACCTTACGGCCCACAGCATCCTGTCCTTCCTGAGCCAATCCATCTTGATTTAGTTTTGGAAGACGAGAAGGTTTTGGCAGCAATTCCTTCTATTGGATTTATCCACAGAGGACTTGAAAGCCTTACAAGCAAGAAGGATTTCAATGAGATGGTATATGTGGCAGAGCGAATCTGTGGTATCTGTTCATTCATGCATGGCATGGGCTACTGCATGGCACTTGAGGATATCATGAACGTAGAGGTTCCTCGTCGTGCAGATTACTTACGTACAATCTGGGCAGAGATGAGCCGCCTTCACAGCCACTTGCTTTGGCTGGGACTTCTTGCTGATGGCTTTGGATTTGAGTCATTGTTCATGCACTCATGGAGACTTCGTGAGAAGATTCTTGATATGTTTGAGGCATCAACAGGTGGACGTGTTATTTTCTCAGTAAACACAATCGGCGGTGTGCTGAAGGATATGCCAAATGATATGCTAAAGGATTTCGTTCATCAGCTGGATGAAATGGAAAAGGAAATCCGCGAGACAACAAGCATCTTCCTTGACGACTACACAGTAAAGAGCCGTCTTGTAGATGTGGGTATTATCACAGGCGAGGACGCTATTCGTCGTGGTGCAGTTGGCCCTATGATGAGAGCTTCCGGAATCAACGTTGATATGAGAAAGAACGGATATGCAGCTTACAATGATATTGATTTTGAAGTAATCACATCAAACAAGTGTGATTCATATGCTCGCTGTGAAGTGCGTATTGGAGAGCTCTTCCAGTCAATCGATATCATCAGACAGTGCGTTGCAAAGATTCCAGATACAGAAATCAATACAAAGGTTACAGGCATGCCAAACGGTGAGTCATTCATCCGTGTTGAGCAGCCACGTGGAGAGGCGTTCTACCATGTACGTGCCAACGGAACAAAGTTCCTTGACCGCTTCAGAGTCCGCACTCCTACCTTCGCCAACATCCCAGCTCTTACTCAAACACTTCAGGGATGTCAGTATGGCGATGTACCGTTGCTGGTGCTCACTATTGACCCTTGTATAAGTTGTACAGAACGTTGATTAGAAGAGAGAAAATAGCTGATTCTTGATATTCTAATTTGTCTGTAGCAAACAAGCTCTTATATTTCTCAAGCGAAACATGTAGTTGAGCGGAGAAATCATAAGGCTTGTGGGCGTAACAGACTGGAGTATTCGGGGGAATCAGCGAGAGTTCAATTGGAGGAGGATTATGGGACAGATATTGCCTTTTACTAAACAAGTGTTAAAGAACCTCTTTTCTGAGCCTGCTACTACTCAGTATCCTTTTGTACAAAGAGAGTATCCAGAGCGCACAAGAGGTCATGTAGACATTAATAAAGATCAGTGTATTCTTTGCGGTATGTGCATGCGTAGCTGCCCACCAGGGGCAATCACAGTTGATAGAGCTGGAAAGACCTGGACTATCAATCGATTTGATTGTATCCAGTGTGGCTACTGCACAGAGAAGTGCCCAAAGAAATGTTTATCTATTACACCAGGCTACCAGGAGCCAGGCCCAGAAAAGTATACATATTCTGTAGAGGTACCTTACGAGCCACCAAAGCCTGCTGCTAAGCCAGCTGCGGCTGCAGCTCCTGCTGGCGGGGGAAAGCCAGAGGCATAGTGCCTTGTTTTGTTATCTGTTATCAAACACGATTATTTAAACGCTCCTGGCTGAGGCTAGGGGCGTTTGCTGGTTAAGAATAATAACAATTAAAATAACGTAGGATATTTATATGATTATAAAATTCATAGTCAAGGGCTTGGTCCAAGGAATAGGGTATCGTCCTTTTGTGGCTAAGCTGGCAGATGAATTGAATATAGATGGATGGGTGCGAAATACCGGAGGAATTGTGACGGTGTGTGCATCAGGAGACGAGGAGAAACTGGAAGAATTGCAAAGCCGATTGACAGTGGAAGTGCCAACTGGCGGCTTTGTAACATCTGTTGAGGTGGAAGAGATTGATGCTGACGAAACATCGGAACTGGAAGGCAAAGGCTTCACAATAGTTGAATCCGACCAGGATATCCAGGCGAATCTGCCCCTCATCCCAGCGGACATTGCAACCTGTGAGAACTGCAAGAAGGAGCTGCTGGACCCAACCAACAGAAGATACTTGCATCCTTTTATTAGCTGTACTGTTTGTGGCCCTAGGTACTCTATACTGGAGCGGTTACCCTATGATAGAGATACAATCACTATGGGGGACTTTGAAATGTGCCCAGAGTGCCAGAAGGAGTACACAGGCAAGCTTGATATTAGACGTCATGCTCAGACTATAGCTTGCAAAAAATGTGGGCCAAAACTTTCATTTACAGCCATTTCGGGCCAAAATAATGTGGATAGCTTGGAAAATGCAGGATATCCTGCAAAAAATACAGTTCACAGAAAGTTCACAAGTGAATTTTTAGACAATTCTAATGAGGATTTTGCGCCTCTAAATGACACAATTGTCCATATACTAAATGGCGGAATTCTAGCTGTAAAAGATATCGGTGGATATCATTTGGTGTGCGACCCATTTAACGAGAAAACGGTGGCAAATCTAAGGCTACTAAAACATCGCGAAGCAAAGGCTTTTGCGGTGATGTTTTATGATTTAGATCAGGCAAAAGATTACTGCATTATCAATGAAAACGAAGCCAAGCTCCTAGAAAGCCCCGCTCGGCCAATCGTGTTATTAAAACGTAAATACGAATTGAATCAGAAGCTTGCAGACAACGTATGTCTCACAAGCCCAGATATAGGAGCTATGCTTCCATGCAACCCAGTGCAGATACTTCTTACAAAAGCCCTGGGGCCACTTATCATGACAAGTGGAAATGCCAGTGGGGATGTGCTTGAAACAGATGATGATAGGATGGAACAGTGGCTACGCCAGCGAGCTCAATCAGATGAAATGAACGAAGTACCAATAGCAATTCTATCTCACAATAGACGAATCCTACGACCAATGGATGACTCAGTAATGAAGGTAGTGGCAGGCCAGCAGCAATTCATCAGACGAGGTCGAGGCCATGTGCCAGCGCCAATTCCTGTGGATATCCCTGGAGAGATTTTCACTGCCGGTGGAGATCTAAAGTCTAGCTTTTGTTATGTGAAAAATGGACTGGCATATGTAAGCCAATATCTGGGGGATATGGAATCAGTTAGTTGCCAGGAGTTCTATAAAAAGGAAAAGAAAGCCATGGAAACAATATTTGGCTTTACTCCAAAGAATAATGTTGTGGATAAGCATCCCGGATATTTCAGTAGAAATAATTCTGCATTTGATATAGAAATCCAGCATCACAAAGCCCATGTGGCTTCAGTAATTGCAGAGCACGGTCTAAATGGAACAGTCCTAGGCTTTGCCTTTGATGGCACAGGCTATGGTGACGACAAAACCATATGGGGTGGCGAGACCTTCTTATGGAAAGATAATCAGATGACCCGTGTGGCCCACCTGAAGCCAGTAAAACTTATTGGTGGAGATGAAGGGGCAAAAAACTGCGACACCATTCTCACAGCAATGCTCCATGGAAATGGCCTTCAGCCAACAGAAATAAACATGAACACCCAGTTGATTATGGCTGCGTTAGATAAAAATATAAACACTGTCACATCCTCATCGATGGGGCGATTATTTGATGCTGTGTCGGCACTGCTTGATATATGTCACTACAATTCCTATGAGGGCCAGGCGCCAATCGAGCTGGAAAACGCTGCAGCCACAACAAATAAGGCATACAAACTTCATTTAGAAACAGACGGTTGTACAAAAACGCTGTTTCGTGATATCGTATATGCGATATCAAATGGGGTTGATAAAGCTGAAATTGCCAGAGGATTTATAGAGGCGGTTTCAGATTATATAGTTGATATTTCAAAGGAATATGAGAATAATCTGGATAAGAATAAGCAAGTAGTATTATCTGGAGGAACATTCCTAAATCGAATTCTTATGGAAAGTACTGTCGGTAAGCTAGAAGCTCTAGGCTTCAAAGTATACACGGCTAATCAGCTGCCACCTGGAGATGGTGGAATCTGTTTAGGGCAGGCTTTTTTATCACAATTCGAAAAGGTATAAAAGGGGTAGAACAATGTGTGTAGCAATACCAGGTTTAGTAAAAAAATTAAAGGATGGCAAGGTCACTGTTGATTTTAATGGAAACGAAGTTGAAGCATATGCAGGCCTTGTAAATGTTAAAGAGGGGGATTACGCGCTGGTTCATGCAGGGTGCGTTATCCAGACTTTAAAAAAGGATGAAGCAGAGGAAATCATTGAGCTGATGGGAGGCCTAGAAGGCTAATGGAATTCTCTGAGATTGTAGATTTTTTAAGAAACTATGATGGCAAGCCAATCAGGCTGATGGAGGTGTGCGGAAGCCATACTCATGCCATAGCAACTCATGGCATCAGGGATATTCTTTCTGACAAGATTCAGCTTTTGTCAGGGCCAGGATGCCCTGTGTGTGTCACACCCACAGCCTATATCGACAAGCTAATAGATATTTGTCTAGAGCCCAATACTACAGTCGCCACATTTGGCGATTTGCTTCGTGTGCCAGGCTCCAAAGAAAGCTTGAATGAAGCAAAGGGCCGGGGCGGCTCGGTGGAGATGGTTTATTCTCCAATGGATGTTCTTGCACTGGCAAAGGACCATCCGGACAGACAATACGTTTTTGCAGCAGTAGGTTTTGAAACAACTGCTCCTGTCTATACATTGCTTTTAGATAATGCAATTGCTCAGGGGCTATCTAATATAAAGATTCTTACTGCTTTAAAAACAATGCCAGGAGCTATTTCATATCTTTGCGACAACGGTGCACAGATAGACGGTTTTATTGCTCCAGGCCATGTTAGCGCCGTTACAGGAGCTGATTATTTTAATGAATTGGCCGCTAAGTATAGCATACCTTTTGCAGTATCAGGTTTTGGTGCCAAGGAGCTAGTTATAGGCATATATGGCTTGGTTCAAATGGTTATAAACAATCAGCCGCAGGTCAAAAACTATTACACATCAGTGGTTGAACAGGGCCAGAACGATATAATCGTTTCTCAACTCAATAAGTATTTTAGGCCTGCAGATGTGGTATGGCGAGGCATGGGAATCATCCCAGGCTCCGGCCTTTTGCTGAGAGATGAATATGCAAACTTTGATGCAGGAAGCAATGGCCTTGATGAAGATAACAAGCGAAACAAGGCATGCCGATGCGGCGATATCCTGATGGGCAAGGCTACACCAAAGGATTGTCCATTATTTGGAAAGGTGTGTACACCTATGTCGCCGGAGGGGGCGTGTATGGTGTCTGAAGAAGGCTCATGCTTTAATGCTTACTTGGTTCGAAGATAGAGGATGGATAAGTTATGGATAAGATTATAATGGAGCATGGCTCAGGTGGCCGTGCAACTGGAGAATTAATAAAAGAAATATTTGAAGCACAATTTGATAGTGACGTTCTTTCAGAGATGGAGGATGCTGCTGTAGTGCCTGGTGATGCCACTATCGCCATGACGACAGACAGTTTTGTGGTTACGCCTCTAGAGTTTCCTGGTGGAGATATAGGTCGCCTTTGCATTTGCGGCACGGTTAATGACCTTTGCATGCGCGGGGCTGTGCCTAAATACATCACATGCGGTTTCATTCTGGAAGAAGGGTGCGATATAGAGCAGCTTAGACGCCTTGTAAAATCCATGGCCGCTACAGCAAAGGAAGCAGGCGTGAAAATCGTTGCTGGAGACACAAAGGTTATCGAAGGCAATGGAGGAATTTATATCAACACTGCAGGTGTTGGATTTGTTCCAAAGGGTGTGGACATCAAGGCAAAAAACGCCCAGGATGATGATGTGATTATTGTCTCAGGAAATGTTGGGGACCATCATGCTACGGTTCTCAGCCAGAGAATGGGCATCAAAAACACAATCGAAAGCGATAACGCTCCACTCCAGGAGATGGTAGGAAAGCTTATTGCTAACAAAATTCCGGTTCATGTGCTGAGAGATGTCACAAGAGGCGGTCTTGCTACAGTCTTAAAGGAACTTGCCTTAGCAAGTGGCCTTAGATTTGAGATTCTCCAGGAAAAGCTTCCTGTGTCAGCACAGGTAAAATCTTTCTGTGGATTGCTTGGGCTTGATCCACTATACATGGGAAATGAAGGTAAGATGGTTGCCATAGTTCCAAAGGAGTACGCTGCTCAGGCTGTGGAAATCATCCGTGGATGTAAATATGGCGAAAATGCATGTATGATTGGAGCGGTTAATACACCTGAAAACGAAAATGAGGTAGGTGCGCTTATAATGAAAACAGAAATAGGCGGTAGACGTTTTCTTGATATTTTGCAAGGTGAAGGACTTCCTAGAATATGTTAACTCCTACAAACTCCAGTAGGACGTTAATATTTAACATTTATTTCATAATTAGGTTGGGGTATCTTGTGCTATAATATACCTACACATCCAAATACGTTTGTTGAATGAATGAGGAGGATGCCATTTGGGAAAAACTGTACTGGTTGTTGATGACTCGAAGTTTATGAGAGCAGTTGTCAAAGGCGAAGTTGAAAGAAATGGCTGTACTGTTGTAGCTGAGGCCGATTGCAGTGATGCAGCGGTTGAAAAATACAAGGAGTTAAAGCCTGATATAGTGACGATGGATATCACAATGACTGTTGATGGACATACCATTGGTCGAAGTTCAAATGGCATAGATGCTATTAAGCAGATTATCGAATTTGATCCAGACGCCAAGATTCTTGTGGTAAGTGCCATGGGTCAAAAGTGTTACGTTATAGAAGCTATTGAAGCAGGAGCCAAGGACTTTGTTATTAAACCTTTTGATGAAGTTCGATTTGCAGAGGCATTAGCACATTTCAAGTAGAACTGAATATGGCTTAAAAGGACTGCAGAGCGGTCCTTTTATTTTGCAAAAATAGCAAACTTATATTGTGCACAATGGAAACTAATTGCACGCAACAAATTACTTGATTTTGTTATATAAAATAATGGATAAGTAAAAAGACCGAGAACTCGGTCTTTTTGAGGGGAGTATAAATAATTAATAAGGGTGCAACTAGGAAACTCCTAGTTACGCTTCAGATTATAATATAACAGGTGTACCAATGCAATAGAATATTTAAAAAATTTTTATTGCATTGACTTGTTATGGGCTGTAGCTTAAGATATTTTTATCTAGGTTTTCCTTGAAAAATCAATTAAGAAAGAGTGTTATAAATTATTTGAAAACGAAGATTTTTACAATTAGTTGCCCATGTCATTTTGGACTTGAGACACCACTTAAAAGAGAAATATACGATTTAGGATACGACATCACAGAAGTTACCGACGGAAGAGTGACCTTCACAGGCGATGCGGAGGCTATTTGCCGTGCAAATATTCACTTGCGCTGTGCTGAGCGTGTGCTAGTTGAAGTTGGCCGTTTTCATGCCACCACATTTGAGGAGCTTTTCCAGGGAATTAAATCTCTTCCATGGGAAGAATATATTCCAAAGGACGGCAAATTCTGGGTTACAAAAGCTACTTCAGTTAAAAGTAAGCTTTTCTCTTTGACAGACATTCAGTCCATTGCTAAAAAGGCCATGGTTGAGCGTATGAAATCATATTACGATATCAACTGGTTTGATGAGGATGGCGCTGAATATCCAGTAAGAATCTTCTTATTAAAGGACGATGTTGTAGTTACTTTGGATTCTACTGGTGTTCCTCTTCACAAGAGAGGCTACAGAACATATACTAGCAAGGCTCCACTTTCGGAGACTATGGCGGCAGCTTTAATTGAGCTTACACCATGGCGTGCAGACCGAATCCTTGTGGATCCATTCTGCGGCTCAGGTACATTTTTGATAGAAGCGGCTATGATGGCTGCAAATATTGCACCTGGTCTCAACAGAGACTTCACTTCTATGGACTGGACAAATCTTATTGATTCACAGATTTGGAAGGATTGCTTTGATGAAGCCAGAGCAGAGGTAAATACAGATATCGAATGCGACCTACAAGGTTTTGATATAGATCCTGAAATGGTAAAGATAGCCCGCTTGAATGCAAAGCAAGCAGGAGTTGATCACTTGATTCATTTCCAGGCCAGAGATGTTGCAAATCTTCGCCATCCTAAAAAGTATGGCTTTATTCTTACAAATCCACCATACGGTGAGCGTTTGGAAGACAAAAAGGATTTGCCTGAAATCTACGGCAAGCTTGGAGATGCATTTAAGGCACTTGATAGCTGGTCTATGTACGTTATCACCAGCTATGAGGATGCACCAAAGTCCATTGGCAAGAAGGCAGATAAGAACCGTAAAATCTACAACGGAATGATCAAGACATACTTCTACCAGTTTTTAGGACCTAAGCCAAAGAAGAAGGACTAAATAAATGAAACTTTCCAAGAGATTTTTAGCGTTTGCCTTGATATTGGCAATCACTTTATTTTGGAAATTAAATAATTGGAATGACAGATACGCAGCAGTAGAAACTTTCCGTGGAGCAGCACTGAATGAGGATGTGCTGTATCCTCTTATGTCCAAAAATCTTAACGATTCAAATCAGCTTAAGATTTTCATCAACGGACAGGAATACTCTAACACACAGAGCTATGCCATTTTGGATGACTCTTTGAATCCAGTTGGATCCTTAGAGTTTATTCGTTCTGTGCTGAAAGGCTCAGCCTTCATGGAGGATGAGTCTGCTGCTTTAGTTCAGATAACAGATAATGTATACGAATACATTTTAGACAATACAACCGCCACAGAAAATGGCGATGAAATAGACCTTTCTATTGCTCCTTCCATGCATTTAGGGGAGCTCTATATTGGCATTGAGGACTTGTGCAAGGCATTTGGCTACGCATATGAATACGATAAGGCTACATACACTGTCAGCATTCAGTATGACAAAGTTCCATCATTGCCTAGAGATTACGATCTTAGAGATGTTAATCGCGTCAGCACAATCAGAAATCAAGGCTCGACTTCTACATGTTGGGCATGTGCTTCATTGGAGGCATTGGAGTCTTCATTGCTACCAGTTCATCAGCATCTTTTCTCAGTAGATTCAATGATAAATGAAAACAGTTTTGACCTTGATCAGTCGGCAGGCGGCAAATACACTATGGCCCTTGCATACTTGCTTTCATGGCAGGGACCAGTGGAGGAGCAGACAGAGGAGAGTGATACTACACCTGCAATTATTTCCAGCTTGACTGGTGAGACTCAGGAAAACCAGATTCACCTTCAGGAGGCTCATTTTTATGATGCAGAAAATCTGGACGAGATAAAGTGGGCAGTATATCAGTACGGTGGCGTTTCTACATCCATTTATGCCAGTGTATCTACATCAAATCTGACAGGTTCTAGCAGCTACAATCGCAGAACCAATTCATACTGCTACACAGGAAATGCAAAGCCAAATCACGATGTGGTTATAATTGGCTGGGACGACGATTATCCAGCATCAAATTTCAGTGAGGATGTTCCTGCAAACGGCGCGTTTATTTGCCAAAACAGCTGGGGCACAGGCTTCGGTGATGATGGTGTTTTCTATATTTCTTACTATGATTCAAATATTGGTAACCAGGCGGTATCTTATGTCAAAATAGATACCAACAATACATACAACTATATTTACCAAAGTGATTTGTGTGGTTGGGTTGGACAGATTGGCTATAGCAAGCAGTGGGCTTATGGTGCCAACACATTCGTGGCTGACGCAGATCAGCAGATTGAGGCAGCAGGCTTTTATGCCCTTGGAACTGACACTAGCTATCAGGTTTATTTTGTTACCAACTACGAAAACACAAGCTCGCTTTCGGAGAAGGAGCTGGTTGCATCAGGCACAGTTTCACAGAAGGGATATTATACTATCAAGTTTAATTCCCCAAAGACTGTAGCAGAGGGGGAAAGCTTTGCAGTAGTTTTATATGTGAATACACCTGATACTGTTCGTCCTTTGGCAGTTGAGTACGTAACTGATTCTATGACTCAGGCAGTGGATATTACTGATGGCAAGGGATTTATCAGTAACAATGGTTTAGATTGGGAGAACGTGGAGGACGTGGTGCAGGCAAATCTTTGCATCAAGGCCTACGCAAATAATGTTGTGGAAGTGTTCGAATAATATGGAACAAAAAGTGATGGGAGCCTTTACGGCTGTTATTTTGGCAATCACCATTTTGATGAGTTGCCTGCTGATTTATGTGCCGAACATGCACATAATCGCTTTACAAGTGGAGGATGAGAAGCTTTCAGGGGGAAGAATATCTGTTATGGATATGCTGCGCTCCAGCGAGGAAGCTTTGCAAGAGGAAAGTGCGGCTACAAGAGATTCTGTTTTGAAGGGGCACCAAATCAGATTAACTTTGCCACAAAACGTTACCAGTGCCAGTGTGAGCATTGATAACATCCACGTAGATAAAACTATCGCAATTACGATAGATGGTATTGGAAAAGATTATTTCAGCAATTATCCTATGCGAGGTGCGTCAAATAACATCGTTGATGTAACCTACGACAGTGAAAATCTGGTAGGTGTAATTGAAATAACTATGGATGATGTTTTGGAAGTTCAGATGACTTCCGAGGATGAATATATTTACTTTGATTTTGTAGATCCACATGAGATTTACGATTATGTAGTGGTAGTGGATGCCGGTCATGGTGGAAATGTTCCAGGTGCCACAAAGCAGGGCGTATATGAAAAGGATTTGAATCTGGACATAGTGCTGGAGCTAAAGAAATTATTTGATAGAACTGATAAAAATATAGGCGTTTATTACACACGTACTGACGACTCCAATCCTTCCTTTGAAAACAGAGTTGGATTGGCCAACGATTCAGAGGCAGATTTATTCCTGTCTGTACATAACAATTCAACTGCATCTGGTAGAATGTCTTCTATCAACGGTACAGAAGTTATGTACGAGGGTGGAGATACCACCGGGGAATCAAAATCATTTTCAACACTTTGCCTTGTGCACCTTTTAAATGAGCTGGGCTCAAAGTCAAAGGGCACGGTAGTGGGCGATGAGGTATATATTATTAGAATGTCAGAGCCACCAGTTGCACTTGTAGAGGTAGGCTTTATGACAAATCAAAAGGAGTTGGATTTGCTGCAGGATTCTGAATATCAGGCAAAGGCTGCAAAGGCTTTGTACGATGCAGTAATTGAATATTTATATTAATTAGTAGAAGGGAATAATTGTAGTGAAAAGAAAAGTGATTTTTGCAACTGGCAATGCCAACAAAATGCGAGAGATTCGCGAGATTCTTGGAGAGGAGGATTTCGAGATTCTTTCAATGAAGGAAGCTGGCATTGATATTGATATCGTGGAGGACGGTGCCACATTTGAGGAAAATTCCTTAATCAAATCTAGAGCAATTGCAGCAGTAGCAAAGGATGCAATTGTGCTTGCTGATGATAGCGGGCTGGAAATCGATGCGCTTAACAAGGAGCCAGGTATTTATTCTGCTAGATATATGGGCGAGGATACATCTTACGATATTAAGAATGCAAATCTTATAGAGCGCCTGGACGGAGTTGAAAAACAGGATAGAAGCGCTAGATTCGTGTGCGCAGTTTCAGCAGTTTTCCCTGATGGAGAGGATGCAGTTGTTCGTGGCACAATCGAGGGCTACATCGGTTGGGAGCCAATGGGCACAAACGGCTTTGGCTACGATCCTATTTTTTATCTGTGGGACAAGGATGTTAGTACAGCAAGCCTTTCACCAGAGGATAAAAATGCTATAAGCCACAGAGGCCAGGCTCTTAGAATGATAAAGGAAGTTATTTATAAGCATGAAAATATTAGTTGTTAGTGATACACATGGCAGATCGGAAAATCTTCGTGATGCCATTCACATAGAAAATCCAGACAGAATCTATCACCTGGGTGATGGGCAGGGGGTGGAGGATAATCTTTGGATGATGTCGGAAGCTCCTGCAGAATGTGTCTGTGGAAATTGTGATTGGGGGACAAATCTCCCAAATGAAGTTGTACTTGAGGTAGGAAAGCATGTGATTATGCTTACTCATGGACATTATTACGGTGTAAATTATGGCTACGAAAGAATAGCTGAGGCTGCCAGAAATAAGGGCTGTGATGTAGTACTTTATGGCCATACCCATGTACCAACAATCGACCATTACGAGGATTTGATTATAGCAAATCCTGGCAGTATTGCATTCCCAAGACAAAATAGTCGTGAACACACTTATATGACAATTATGGTGGATAATGATGGTGAGTTTACTATGAACTTACATTCATTAGAGGAATACGATAGAACACATGGAAATTAAGATTATCATTGATGGAGAAACTCCACAAAAAGAGCATATCTTGATGTCAGACGAACCAATCAAGTTCGTAGACGCAATGGAGCAGCTTGGACTGAGCTTTTATCGCCCATGCGGTGGAATAGGCAAATGTCTGAGTTGCAACATTCAATTTCTTTATGGCGCACCACAGATGACCTCTGCAGATGAAAAGGCTCTAGATTTTTCAGATATGAGAGCCGGCTGGAGAGTTGGCTGTAAGTGCGTTATCACAAAGGACTGCAAAATTCAGGTCCCAGCATCATTGGCAGGTGAAATTACATCAGTTCTTGCAGACGAAGTTGCAGAAGATGAAGCTATTGATAAGAACAATATTGGTATTGCAGTGGATGTAGGCACAACTACTCTTGCTACAGCTATCATTGACTTATCCACAGGTAAAATTCTGCGTCAGCGTAACTGTACTAATTCTCAGGCTAAATTTGGTGCTGATGTTATGAGCAGAGTAAAGGCGGCCATGGAAGGTCATGGAGAAGATTTAAAGAATTGTATTCGCAAGGATTTGACCGATTTAGGAAACAAAATCCTTGGCGAAGATTTCCTTATGCACAAGGTTGTTTTCTGTGGAAATACCGTTATGACACATTTGCTCCTGGGATACACTGTTGATGGCCTGGCCCAGTATCCATTTATTCCATACACACTTGATAGTGTTAGTTTTGTGGAAAAAGGTCGCAATATTTTCTTTATGCCGTCGATAAGTGCCTTCGTTGGTGGAGATATTGTTTCAGGATTGTTTTATTTGGCAATGCAAGCAAAGAAGAATAATAAAGCACAGGATAAATTCCTACTTGTAGATTTGGGAACAAATGCTGAGCTTGTATTGTTTGATGGAGAAAACTATTGGTGCTCATCCGCGTCCGCCGGTCCTGCTTTAGAAGGTGCATCCCTTAGCTGTGGAGTGGCTTCTGTTCGAGGAGCAATTAATCATTTGAGTATCAATAAAGGTAAATGCACATACACGACCATAGGCGGAGAGCAGCCTATAGGAATTTGCGGAAGCGGTATTATCGACCTTGTTCACGAGCTTCATCGAAATAAGATAATAGACGATGGTGGTTTACTGTTGGATGAGTACTGCGAAAGCGGATATCCGGTGGCTGATGGTGTGTCAATTACTGGAGAGGATATTCAGCAGGTGCTGCTTGCCAAATCAGCAGTTCATTCAGCTATTCAACTTTTAGTGCAGGAGGCTGGTTTGACCATGGAGGATATCGACCATTTATATGTGGCAGGAGGCCTTGGTGCATCTGCAAGTGTATGGTCGGCTGCAGATATTGGATTGATTCCAAGGGAATTGGCATCCAAATATGAATCTGTGGGAAATACTGCATTGCTTGGTGGAATAGAATATATCCTTAACGGGGATGAAGATATTCTTAACGAGATAAAAGAAAAATCCAAGGTAGTCATATTAAATGACAACCCTGGATTCGAAAAACTTTTTTTAGAAAATCTAATGCTTAATTAAAGCTGTTCGCCATTGAGCATTAAAAGGTCTTCAGGATCAATAGGTACGCAAAGACATTTTTTGCCATCTACATAGGCTGTTGTAACATCAGCAGCCTTTGTTTCTGAAACCTTAACAACGATATCAGCTTCTTTACCATCTGCTGTTACGCCGCTAACTTCTTTAAGCTGCTTTGTAAGATCTACAACTCTTTCCTTAAGAACATTTTTTTCTACACGAAGCTCGTTATTCTTAAGAGCTTTTTCATCAAGGATTTCTTCTGCAAGTGGAAGAGCCTCCTCAAAATAGTTCTCGAAATTAGCCTGAACCTTTTCAACCTTCATATCTGAAAGACCAGAATCTGTGAGGATGTTTGCAACGTCCTGTGCCTCAAGAATGATTGGCTCTTCAGGGCCGAGACGCTCTGTTTCAACAGTGATGAAATCAGAAAGATTCTGCTGAATATCAAGCTTTGTCTCGATTGTATCTTCTGTTTCCTCACCAAGAACCTGGTTAAGCATATTGTCGAATGCGTTCTTCTTCTGAGTAGAAGTTTTTTTGGTGCCACAGCCGATGCAGTTTTCCCAGAACTCTACGTGAGGCTCCTTTGTGTTCTTTGTGTATGCTAAGCATGCATGTAAGTCAGTAGTACGCTCTGTAAAGCATGGGAATGTAAATGCTGTATCAACAGGACCAACAACCCAGTCTCGGTCTCTTGCACCGATGCGGTTTTCCTGCTCACGATATCCAAGGCCTGGCTTAGAAAGCTGAACAGGACAGATAGCGCAGATGATATAGTCATAAACTTCCTCTGATTCATCAAGCTTTAAATCGTCTGATGTCTTTACAGGAATATCGTACGTGTCGTGATATAAAAGGATTAAGAAGTTTCCAACAAAATCGTATGATTCAATGATGCGATTGTAGTATTCAATGAGAAGCTTCTCATCCTGAAGACGTGATTCACGAAGTCTCATAAGTAAATCGTGACCGCTTCCTTCGATTTCTGATTCTGGATCAAATGGAAGCTCTAAAAGATTGTTTCCGATTGTACCAGACATTGCTTTGTTGGCAATTTCAAGGTACTTATGAAACTCCTCATCCTCAAGATTAAGGAATGTCTCCTTGAAGGTAAGAACCATTTCTTTGTTTGCATCTACATAGCAACCAACCATTTTATCGAAGTTACATGCATCCTTCTTAAAACGGCGCTTTATTTCATTTACTTCTTTTTTATTCATTTAACTCTAACTCCTGTCTTTAATGTAACGACTCTATTATATGTTTCA
Source organism: Pseudobutyrivibrio sp. JW11 (assembly GCF_900115355.1). NCBI lineage: Bacteria > Bacillati > Bacillota > Clostridia > Lachnospirales > Lachnospiraceae > Pseudobutyrivibrio > Pseudobutyrivibrio sp. JW11. The sequence continues at coordinate 65,780 of NZ_FOWB01000003.1, forward strand.
AAAAATTAGATAGCAAGACTTGACGTTTTTGATTTGAAGTACCTTTTGCCATATAGGGGTTGACATTGAATTGTCAAATAACTATACTTTAACACAATAAAGGGGAACAATTATGTCACGTTCATTTGTAATCAACAACAATAATAATAACAATAATAATTCCGTGAATAATAATCAGGGGATTTAATTTTATTGTGTTGATGAGATTTGAAGATTGTTTCAATAAGTAAGAATTAGACAGCCTCATCAAGCGCAAGTTTGATGGGGCTTATTTAATGCCAAAAAGTATTAAGTTTTAAGGAGAAAGAATATGAGCGTTAAAACAACAGACGTAAGAACACTTTCAAGAAATTTTAAAGACTACGATGGCAAGGAAGTTACAGTAGCTGGATGGGTACGCAACATGCGTGACTCAAAGACATTCGGTTTCTTAGTACTTGCTGATGGTACATTCTTCAACCCAGTACAGGTTGTATTTAATCAGGACAAAATCGACAACTTCGATGAGGTTTGTCATTTAAATGTTGGTGCAGCAGTATACGTTACAGGTACTGTAGTTGTTACACCAGAGGCAAAGCAGCCATTTGAGATTCAGGCAACAAAGGTTGATATCGAAGGAAAGTCTACACCAGATTATCCAATTCAGCCAAAGAGACACACAATGGAATACCTTCGTACACAGACACATCTTCGTCCACGTACAAACACATTCCAGGCTGTATTCAGAGTTCGTTCTCTTTGCGCATATGCTATTCACAAGTTCTTCCAGGAGCGTGATTTCGTATATGTACACACACCACTTATCACAGGTTCTGACTGCGAGGGCGCTGGTGAGATGTTCCAGGTTACAACAATGGACCTTAACAACATCCCTAAGACAGAGGATGGCAAGGTAGATTTCTCACAGGATTTCTTTGGCCACGCTACAAACCTTACAGTTTCAGGTCAGTTAAATGGTGAGACATATGCTCAGGCATTCAAGAACATCTACACATTTGGACCTACATTCCGTGCAGAGAACTCAAACACAACTCGTCATGCAGCAGAGTTTTGGATGATTGAGCCAGAGATTTCATTTGCAGATCTTGAGGATGACATGATCCTTGCAGAGGATATGTTAAAGTACGTTATCAACTACGTTCTTGAGCATGCTCCAGAGGAGATGGAGTTCTTCAACAACTTCATCGACAAGGGACTTCTTGATAGACTTCATCACGTTGCCAATTCTGATTTCGGCCGCATCACATACACAGATGCAGTTGCAGAGCTTGAGAAGCACAACGATGAATTCGATTACAAGGTATCTTGGGGCTGTGACTTACAGACAGAGCACGAGAGATACCTCACAGAAAAGATTTTTGGCAAGCCAGTATTCGTTACAGATTATCCAAAGGAAATCAAGGCTTTCTATATGAAGCTCAACGAAGACGGCAAGACAGTTGCAGCTATGGATTGCCTCGTTCCAGGTATCGGAGAAATCATCGGTGGTTCTCAGCGTGAGGACGACTACGATGTACTTCTTAAGAGAATGCAGGAATGTGGCCTCAAGGAAGAAGATTACCAGTTCTACCTTGACCTTCGTAAATACGGTAGCTCTCGCCACGCCGGCTTCGGACTCGGCTTCGAGCGCTGCGTAATGTATCTCACAGGCATGGGTAACATCCGCGACGTTATCCCATTCCCACGTACCGTAGGTAATTGTGACCTTTAATTTTCACTAGACTAGGAGGAGAATATGAGCAAGATTTACATCCCAGATGGGTATGCTTCGGCACTTGATTTAAAAGAGACACAGATAGCTATTAAGAAGGTGAAGGATTTTTTCCAGGCACAGCTTACAGCAGAGCTTAATTTACATCGTGTAACAGCTCCACTTTTTGTTGAGCCTGAGTCAGGACTTAACGATAATCTTAATGGCGTTGAGCGCCCGGTTGCTTTCGGCGTAAAGGAGCAGGGAGACAAAGAAGTTGAAGTTGTTCATTCACTTGCTAAATGGAAGAGAATGGCACTTGGTAGATACGGCTTTAATGTCGGTGAAGGCCTTTACACTGATATGAATGCTATCCGCAGGGATGAAGATACTGACAACATTCACTCTATTTATGTAGACCAGTGGGATTGGGAGTGCATCATAGAGAAATCTGCTCGTACTGAAGAGACTCTTAAGAAATATGTTAAGAGCGTATATGCAGCTCTTCGTGTGACTGAGAAATACATTGCTAATTCTTATGATTATGTTCAGTGCATCTTGCCTGAGGAGATTCATTTTATCACTACTCAGGAGCTAGAGGATAGATGGCCAAATCTTACTCCTAGCCAGCGTGAGTACGAAGCAGCCAAGGAATACGGTGCAATCTTCCTTATGAAGATTGGTGATTTACTTAAGTCGGGGGAGAAGCACGACGGTCGTGCTCCTGATTACGATGATTGGCAGCTTAACGGAGATATTATCGTTTACTATCCAGTTGATGACATTTCACTTGAGCTTTCATCAATGGGAATCAGAGTAGATGAAGATAGTCTTAAGAGTCAGCTTGAAAAGTCTGGTTGCACAGACAGAGCAAGTCTTCCATTCCAGAAGGCAATTTTAGAGAAGAAGCTTCCATATACAATCGGTGGTGGTATCGGCCAGAGCCGTATCTGTATGTTCTTCTTACGCAAGTGTCACATCGGCGAGGTACAGTGTTCATTCTGGCCTGAAGAGGACGTAAAATATGCTAGTGACAAGGGTGTTGTTATTCTGTAGACGGAAATTTTCTCAAGAGTGTCTTTCCGTGGCAAACAAAATCCTTTACATTTACAAAAAAATATCGTAGAATATACTTCGGCTCTCAGGTAATGGGGGCCGATTTTTTGCGAAAATAATATTTTTTATGTAACCCTTTACTTTAAGACTTTAGTGTGCTACAGTAATAGTGTAATAATTTTAGTTTTATAGGCGGGGATTTTACAGGAGTAGTTATAAAAATGAATAAAAAACTTGAAACAGCAGAAATGGATGAGCTTCTTCGTGCTATACTTAGCCTAGAGACAGTTGAAGAAGCATACGAATTTTTTGAAGATTTATGTACTGTAAATGAGATGGTAGCAATGAAGCAGCGCTTCGAGGTTGCTAAGATGCTCAGAGAGGAAAGAACATATCAGGATATCGCTGACGAAACGGGTGCTAGTTCTGCAACTATCAGCCGTGTTAATCGTGCGCTTAATTATGGTAATGACGGATATGATTTAGTACTTAAAAGAATTGGTCAGTAGAGTTATTTATTAGATGAGCTAGGATTTATTCCTAGCTCATTTTTTTTGTGTTGCAACTATGGTATTATATTATGTAGTTTTTGAAACTATGTGATGAAAAATATAGGAGTATTGGAAATGGACAATTCTAGAAAAAGACTTAACGAAATATTACATCAGCTGGCAGAAATCGATTATGTTCATCCAGAGGATATACCTAATATAGATTTATACATGGATCAGGTGCTTACTTTCCTGGATCAGGAGCTTGGTACTGTTCGCGAGGCAACAGAAGACAAGGCTATGACTAAAACCATGATTAACAACTATACCAAGAATCAGATTTTGCCTTCCCCGGAGAAAAAGAAGTATTCAAGGGATCACATGCTGAATCTGATTTTCATTTATTATCTTAAAAACTTTCTATCTATGAAGGAGATTAAGAACATCCTGGACCCTATCAACACTCGCTATTTTGGCTCAAAGGAAGGGCTTGGTTTCTACGATATTTATTCAGCTATGGTAGGCTACGAAAGCAAGGTTGCTTCCGATGTTACAAAGGATATTATCCGCAAATACAACATCAGTAAACAGGCCTTTGCTGATCAGGACGAAGAATCTCGTGCAGAATTACAGGAGTTCACTTTCATTTGTGAGCTTGCTTTCGATGTGTTTGTCAAGAAGATGATGATAGAGCAGTACTTGGCTCAAAGAGAGGACAAGCCACAGACAAAGGAAGAAAGTTCTCAAGAAAATCCAATGTAATCTTTGGGATTTTATAGCTAGAATAGTTCTGATGTGATAGAATAAATCAGAACAAATTTTCGAAAATATATCATGCAATAAAGGATATTTTATGTTATGGATTTAAGTATGTTAAACGACAAGCAGCGTGAGGGCGTTGAGACTATCAATGGTCCCGTTCTTATCTTGGCTGGCGCTGGTTCAGGCAAGACAAGAGTGCTTACACACCGCGTTGCTTATTTAATAGAGCAGGGTGTGATGCCATACAATATCATGGCTATCACCTTCACTAACAAAGCTGCAAGGGAGATGAGGGAGCGTATTGATAATATCGTTGGCTTCGGTTCAGACGGTGTGTGGGTTGCCACTTTCCATGCCAGCTGTGTTCGTATCCTCCGCAGGTTCTGCGAGAATCTTGGCCAGGGATACACTAGCAATTTCACAATTTACGATACAGACGATTGCAAGACTTTGATGAAGGAAGTTTGCAAGTATCTTCAGATTGATACAAAGCAGTTTAAGGAACGCACATTTTTAAATGTAATTTCCGATGCTAAAAACAAGCTTATCACTCCAGAAGAATTCACTAACCGCGCCATGGGAGATTTCAATATGTCCCGTCAGGCCACAGTATATCGTGAGTATCAGGCTCGTCTTCGTCAAAACAATGCATTCGATTTCGACGATTTGATTATGAAGACAGTAGAGCTTCTCCGTTTGGATGGGGATGTTCGTGCATATTATAATGACAAATTCAAATACATCATGGTAGACGAGTATCAGGATACCAACGCAGCCCAATTCGAGTTGGTCCGTCTTCTTATCGGCGGCCAGCAGAATCTTTGTGTAGTTGGTGATGACGACCAGTCTATCTACAAGTTCCGTGGTGCAGATATTTACAATATTTTGAACTTTGAGCAGCACTTCCCAAGCGCTCATGTTATCAAGCTTGAGCAAAACTATCGAAGCACTGGAAATATTCTAAACGCTGCCAATGCCGTCATTGCTAATAATGAAGGCCGAAAGGAAAAGGCCCTTTGGACAGAGGCTGAGGATGGAGACAAAATCCAGTTTCAGCAGTTTGACAGTGCATACGAGGAAGCCAGCTATATCGCTAGCAATATTGGCTCAGTTGTACGCAGAGGTGAGGCTGATTATCGTGATTGTGCCGTGCTTTATCGTACCAATGCCCAGTCACGTCTTATAGAAGAAAAAATGATTTACGAGGGCATCCCATACAAAATCGTTGGTGGTGTAAACTTCTACAGCCGTAAGGAAATCAAGGATGTTCTCGCTTACTTAAAGACAGTTGATAATGGTAATGACGATATTGCAGTTCAGCGTATTATCAATATTCCAAAACGTGGAATCGGCGCTACCACTATTACAAAGGTTTCAGATTATGCTAGGGAGCATGGTTTGAATTTCTACGAAGCACTTTTACATGCAAACGATATTCCATCTATTGGAAAGGCTGCCAGCAAAATAATGGGCTTCACAGACCTTATTGAAAAGCTTAAAAGAATCGCTGTTGAGGAATCAGTATCTGCATTGGTAGAGGAAATCCTTGATCAGACAGACTATGTTGCAGAGCTTAAGGCAGAGGGTACAGACGAGGCAAAGGCTCGTATTGAAAATATCGACGAGTTACTTACAAAGGCAGTTGCTTACGAAAAGGATGCCAGGGATGATGGCGAGGAGCCTTCACTTTCTGGATTCTTGGAGGATGTTGCACTTGTTGCAGATATAGATAGCTACGAGGAGAGCGACAACTACGTTGTACTTATGACTCTTCATGGTGCAAAGGGATTGGAGTTCCCATACGTATACATGGCCGGCATGGAGGATGGTTTATTCCCAGGGCAGGCAGCTATTTTTGACGGTGGCGGAGCCGATTCTGAGCTTGAGGAAGAGCGCCGTTTGGCATACGTAGGTATCACACGTGCTAAGCAGCACCTCACTATGACAAGCGCTCGCATGCGTATGATTCGTGGCGAGACCCAGTTCCATAAGATTTCCAGATTTGTTAAGGAAATCCCTGATGAACTTGTTAAGGGCAATCTGTGGGAGCCAAAGCCAATGGATGACTACTCTAGCACTCCAATCGGAGAGTATTCAGTATATCAGCGTCCTACAGGCAAGGGACCTACTATAGCCACAAGCTACGGCTCTAGAAACGAATCAGTTAGAAATACATACAGTTCTAACGTATATACGGTAGGAAGCTCTACCACAGCTGTTGCCAATAAAAATGGCACTAAAATCGAAAAGACTACATTGGATTATGGCATAGGCGATAGAGTAAGCCATATCAAATTTAAGGAAGGTACAGTAAAGGATATCATCGATGAAGGCCGTGACTACGAGGTTACAGTGGACTTCGATGGCGTAGGCATCAAGAAAATGTTTGCATCCTTTGCAAAATTAAAGAAAGTATGAAACGTGGAGAAATAGTACAGGGAAAAGTTGTAAAAGTATCTTTTCCAAACAAAGGAATAATGGAGACCGCAGAAGGCGACAAGCTCAGAGTGAAGGGCGTGTTGCCTGGCCAGACTGTGTCAGTTCGTGTAAAGAAATCTTCAAAGGAAAAGGCACAGGGAAATCTTCTTTCAGTGGATGCACCATCACCACTTGAAATGGACACACCAGCATGTGTTCACTTTGGAAAGTGTGGCGGCTGTACCTATCAGTCACTTTCATATGAAAATCAGCTTTCAATTAAAGAGGGCATGATTCACGATTTGATGGCACCAGTTATTGGTGAGGATGTTTGGACAGCCACTTACGAAGGCATCAAATCCAGCCCAAAGCAGTTTGAATACCGCAACAAAATGGAGTTCTCATTTGGAGACGAGGTAAAGGATGGTCCACTTACCCTTGGTATGCATAAAAAGGGCAGCTTCTATGATGTTGTCACTGTAGATGGATGTCAGATTATCGATGCTGATATGCGTCGCGTCCTTACAATGACTCTTGAGTATTTTACAAAGGCAGGACAGCCATACTACCGCAAGAATACACATGAGGGTTATCTTCGTCATTTGCTTGTCCGTAAGGCAGCCAAAACAGGCGAAATCCTCATAGACTTAGTTACAAGCACACAGATATCATCTCTCTACGAGATTGCTCTTTTAGCAGGCTGGAAGGACGCTCTTGTAAGTTGCACTGAGTGGGACGGCAAAATTGCTGGAATCCTTCACACAAAGAATGATAGAGAAGCAGATGTAGTTGCAGATGAAGGCACGGAAATCCTTTATGGCCAGAGCTGGTTCAAGGAGGAGTTACTTGGACTTTCATTTACCATCACACCATTTTCATTCTTCCAGACAAATTCACTGGGAGCAGAGGTGCTTTACAGCACAGCTCGTGATTTTATATCTACAGGCGCTGATGGAGCAGAGGTTTATGATCTTTATTCAGGTACAGGCACCATCGCTCAGGTTATCGCACCTGCAGCTAAGCATGTAACTGGTGTAGAAATTATCGCAGAGGCAGTTGAGGCAGCAAAGGAAAACGCCAAGCTCAATGGCCTTGAAAACTGTGATTTCATCGCAGGCGATGTACTTAAGGTCCTTGATGACATCACAGAAAAGCCAGACTACATCATCCTGGATCCACCTCGTGATGGTATCCATCCAAAGGCTCTCGATAAAATCATCGACTACGGTGTAGATTCACTAGTCTACATCTCATGCAAGCCTACAAGCCTTGCCCGTGACCTTGAGGTATTCTTGGCCCGCGGCTACAAAGTAACACGTCTTGCATGTGTAGATATGTTCCCTGGAACTTATCATGTGGAGACGTGCGTACTTTTGTCCAAACTTTCTGGTGCAGAAAACCACGTAGAATTCAACGTTTCAGGTGATGAGTTGGAGACTACAACAGCAGAAAGTAAAGCGACATATCAACAGATAAAAGATTGGGTTCAAAAAGAGTGTGGCTTAACTGTTTCATCTCTGAACATAGCCCAAGTAAAGCGCGCTAATGGAATAATAGAGCGCGAATGCTATAATGAACCAAAATCTGAAGACAGTAGACAGCCAGGCTGCCCAGAAGAAAAGTGGAAGGCCATTGAAGAGGCTCTGAAGTATTTTCAGATGATATAAAAAATAAGAGGAAGTGATATTATTTCATCACTTCCTTTTATTGTGCAAAGATATCTATAATCTGGATTATTTTCTCTTTGTCACTATCATTACATTTACTTAGTTTGTTTATTATTTCTTGACTTATTATAGTAGAGGTTGAGTTTAGTTGGTCAGCAAGTAGATAGTCTACTGATACGTTGAGTGCATTTGCAATAGCTAATAATACATTCAATGAAAGTTTGGTATAGGAATTCTCTATGTTACTGATGTGCGAAGTATTACAGCCTACGTAATCGGCTAGGTTTTCTTGTGTTAAGCCTTTTTCTATGCGCAAGTTCTTTATTTTTTTTCCTAATTCTTCATAGTTTATTTCTGTTAACAATATAACACCTCTTGCCTATATAAGTATTTTATATAGTGATTGTAAAGACATCTTTTTGATGATAGAATCACTTGTATAAGTAAAATATACTTATATAGACAATTATGAGGGGATAAGTAAAGAGAAAATTAACAAATGAAAAAGAAAGTCATAATACCGGTATTAGCAATTCTTGTGTTAATTTTGGTACTTCACAATTTGATACTATATTCTGTGGGAATAATAGCAATTGAAAATGAGAACTATGGCCTAAGTGAAAAGTTATTACAGATTGTATATAACCAAGATTCTTCTTATCGGAATGTAAATGTTTTATTAAAATATAGTTCCGCCAAAATGAAATATGGTGATGGCGATATAAGCAGTTCTGAGTTAGAAAAAGTATATGATATTGTTTCTGCCATTGATGGAAATTATAAGGGCGATAATCATGAAGATGTTGTTTCATTTAGGAATCGTATTATAGATACTCGAACTCAAATCCGAGAAAAAACTCTTAAAGAAGAGGATGAAAAATATAGAACTACGGTTAGAGAAGCAATTAATGATTGCCCTCTAGTAATAAATAAAGTAATTCTTTCAGAAAATATGATTGGAAGAACACAAGTATCATTAAGCTGCTCTAACAAGGCTGCCAAAACTATAGATGAATTTGATGCAGAAATATACTGTTATGATAAGTTTGGGGAACCAGTAAAGAAAAGTATTAATAAAGATAATGTACTTCATGTTAGTTGTCAAAACACAATTTCTGAAAATGGTTTTTTAGATGGTAACGATTATTATTGGGATACTTATGGGTATGAAAATGCAAGTATTTTTATACCGTATATTATAAAAATTCATTATACAGATGGTGAGGAATGGAGGTTAGATGAGGACTTAAAAGACGGGATTCAAGAACATGCAGATTTAAAAGCGAAAGGAGAAAGATATTAATGAAAAAGAATATTTCAATTATTCTAATAATGATGATATGTATATTGTCATTTGTTGCATGTGGTGGGCAGAACACAAAGGTATATAATGCCGTAAAAGAAGAAATTAAGGGAAATTTAAAAGATGAAAAATCTGCTAAATTTGCATCGATTAACGATGTTTTAATTATTGACGAAAATGGTACATATTATGTGCTGGGTTCTGTCGAAGGAAAAAATTCATTTGGAGTTATGGTAAGTAACTATTACGAGGCCTATGTTACCCCAAATGATGGTAAGTATACGGTAGATGAAGTGAATTATTTAGATGATTCTCAATATGAATCATTGTATGAAATGTATTCATCAAAAGCTGAGAGAACCAAAAATGGTGAATCGATGCTGTCTAACGATGAATTGGAGCAAGAACTTAAGAATCAGGATTTATATGTGACAAGTACTTCTATAACTAAAAAAGAAGATTTATATTTAGCTTCAGGCGATATGATATCTGCAGTTATTAAGAATAATTCAAATTTAAATATTTCTGAGGCTGTTATTGCTTTTGCGGCATGGGATAGTAACAATCTTCCATTAAAACTAAAAGGTAGTGTTGATATTAACGATGCTACTTATATAAAAGAAGTTAATTACTCTAACATAAATATGACACCAGGAAGTACATACGGAGAGGATTCCGGATTTGAGTTAGATTCTGACATACATCCAGCTAAAGCTAGAGCTATAGTCGTATCTTACGAAACAACAGATGGTACAAAATGGACAAACCCATATTATCTAGATTTTATTGAGGCAAATAAGGGAAAAGAGTATTAAAAAAAATAGAGGAGGATGTATTGTTATGATAAATCATAATCAAGCTATAGAATTAGAGCAAATAGTTAGAAAGTTATACAAATGTGACCGTGGCGGGGTGTCACGTTTAGTGAATGCTGATATTTTTGAATCTAGCCCAATTGATGCTGCCAAGTTAGTGATTTCGTATATATATGCAAAAGACTTAAATGAAACTGATGATCAATATGCTTCCTTTATTGATCAATATGCAGTTAAATTTGCGGTAGCAGATGAAATAGTTGATGCAGAGCAGTATATTGATGAGTTGTTAGAAATTGTTAATAGGTATTGTAAGTAAAAATACCAATAAGGAATTATAGAAAAAGAATGGCGAGGGCATTTAGCTCTCGCTATTTTTCTCTTTACGCTCCTTTAGTCGCTTAACTTTGCGGTTGTTCTTTTTTGATTTGAGCATATCTTTATATTTCTTTGATCTGTGCATAAGCTTTTTGAAAATGTTGTATTCTTCTGGAGTAACAGCATTTGGATTAATTCCGCTAGTAGAACAGAAGGAGTTGAAGAAAATTTTAGCAACATCCTCGTCAGGGTCTTCCTCTGTGATTTGTGGCACAGGGATATTTCCAAGAATCAAATCTTTCAAAGTAGTGTCGGTGGCAGTTTCAGAATCTTTTTTATGAGCTTCTCTAAGGTCGTCCAAGATAGGAGAAAGCTCAGTGTTGATTCTGTTTATAAAGTAGTTTTTTTCTTCTACATGGTTTGCTTCTAACAATGCAGCAAAAATATCATCTCTGTCAGGTTTTAGCTTTTTAACTATCTTTTCATGATGGGCATTCATTACAGCCTGAATAGCCTGAAAATCCTGTCCAGCTATTCCATCAATATAGATTTCTATGTCAGCAAGCACATCCTTAAACCCAGGATGAGAAATAAGTTCACACAGAAGTCTGTTATTCAATTCCTTATTCTTTAGAATTTCAAGAGTCCTGTCATCTAAGTCTAATTCAGATACATCTTTTGTAGCGTTGGTTCTGGAACTACTTCTATCAAATAAATAATCCAGAGAAACATTGTAGAAATCAGCAAGTTGGACTAAGGCTAAATGTGGAATTCCTTTAGTATCATCATTTTCATATTCACTGAGAGTGGAGTGTGGAATTCCAGTTGCTTTTTCTACGTCAACTAAATATAGATTTCTTTCTTCTCTTAAATCTTTCAATCTTTCTTGAAGAGTCACATGTGTTTTCAATTTGTATTCCCCCTTAAGAACATCTTAATCAAAGTATAGCAGTTTGAAGCCATAGTTAAAACTATAGTAGAAACGTTGAGTCCGAAATCTCGGAATAAATATTAATATGAAAAATAATCCTACATTTCGGATATACGGGAGAGGGCTTTCTAAAATGGCATACTCACATCATGAAAACTGAATGAGCATTCCAAATAGATACTATTTCGGGGAAGTCAAGCGATGAAAAGATGATGAGCGGACCAAGGATAGAATACGACACAGCGCCAGCGGAGGTTGCCTGTCAGGAACTGGTTTGGGGAGATGACGAGAGAAAAGATTTTAAGGTTTTTGCTTTTTGTAATGAGCAAATGATTGGCCGTCAGAATGAACTGGCGGCTTTTGATTTGCCCATTACTTCCAAAATCTGAGCGCGAGATTTTGGAACATAAAGAAATTTCAAAGACTCCATTCAGGGCAAAGATGGAGAATTTGAGATTTCTTTGCGGGGTCTGGGGCGGTTAACCCCAGCCCAGTTATATGTACGCTAGCGACATATAGTACTGGGTATTCTTTGTCGCACATAGCCACTACTGGCTTTGAACGGGATGGACCCTCGCAGCAGCAAATTAAAAAAATGGTTTTTAAACAAAGGAGGAAAAACGTTATGAGAGCTTCAAGGCATAATGGTCGAGCTGGAAAGAATGGTTCTTATAATCCTAAGCATAATGATAGAGAGTTCAATGTAGATTTGTCAGAAGATATCAATGAAGAAATGACTCCTTACAATGTATATTGGAATTGTATTGATAGAATTCCTATTCAGCACAAAGACAGAGATGAGCATTGGCATTCATTTACTGAAGTTGAAAAAGGCTTCTACGCTTTACTTTATAAGGATTACCTGGAAGGTCAAAATGCTAGACATATAGCAAGCCGACATAAGGAAAGATGTAGAATAATGGATGATCTTAGAACAAATAAAATGACATGTCCAGAAGAAACGGTTTATCAAATTGGTAACATCGATGGCACTGTAGAGTATGGAGTTTTATTGGAAGTTGCAGCAGAGTTTTTTAACACTATTCAAGAACGTTACGGAGATCATGTTCATATTTTGAACTGGTCGCTTCATCTTGATGAGTCCACTCCACACATTCATGAGCGTCATGTTTTTGATGTTATAAACAAGTATGGTGAGAGACAGCCTAAGCAGGAACAGGCATTAAAGGAAATGGGATTTGAACTACCCGACCCAAGCAAAAAGCAGGGAAAGTTTAATAATAGAAAGATGTCCTATGATGCAGAATGTCGAAAGCTGTTTCTTGAAATCTGCCATAAACATGGGCTTCAGATAGAGGAAGAACCTATTTATGGTGGTAAGCAGTATCTTGAAAAGAAAGAATTCATTATTGAGAAGCTTAACGCAAATTATAAAGAACTTCAGGAAAAGTTCCAGAAAATGGATGCTATGTACAATGATGTTATTGCAGAGAATGAGAAGCTTACAGCAATCAATGAAAAGCTTGAAATTAAAATTGAAGATATGGAGAGCCTTGTAAAGGAAGTGTCTGATATTGCATACGATAAGGCATGTGAGACTATCGTAGATGAAATTGTAGATAGAGTTCGAACTGAGGAAAATGATGAAATCGAGAAATACAAACGCTGGATATCTTCGGAAAAATGCAAAGTGCCAAGTAAAGCTAAGCCATTAATCATAAAGCATCTTGAGGGAGTAAATAATTTGCTTATAAGGATGAGGGATAAGGTTGTTGATAGGATTAAGACATCTCTTAAATCAATAGAAAAGAAAAAAGAGTTGGCTAATCAGGTTGTTAATGCAGCTCGACCTAGCATAGTTGAGAAGCTCAAAAAGAGACAGGCTGAGATTGATTCTATTGAAAGAAAAACAATTAATCCCAAAGAAAGATCAGTAAAAAGGGAGGAAAGTCGATGAGTGTATTTGAATTAGTAAAAGCAAATGTAACTGTTTATGATGTGGCAGTTGCTGAAGGATTAAATCCATCTAGAAACAAGCTGATTTGTTGTCCTTTCCATAATGATAGGCATCCAAGTATGAAGGTCGATAAAAGGTTTTATTGTTTTTCCTGTGGTGAAAAAGGAGATGTGATTGATTTTGTTGGAAAGCTTTATGGTCTGGGACCTAAGGATGCAGCTGAAAAGATTGCGGCGGATTTTGGATTATCTATGGAAGAGGATTCTTCTAAAGTAAAGGAGTATAGAAGACAGAAATCTGAGCAACAGCTTTATTCAGAAAAAAAGAGAAAGCTTATGCAATCACTTTCGCATTTGATGGAGCAGCTTCAGATTTTAAAAACTTCATATCGTCCCAGAGAGGAACAGGATTCTACATGGAGTCCTGTTTTTTCTTTTGCAGTAAATAAATATGAATACGTTTCTTATCTATATGATTATGCAATGTTCGAGGTTATGGACTCACAACTAAAAGATGAAATAGATAGCTTACTTCAGGAGGTAGAAAAGATTGAACGAGATTATGACAACCAAATTAACGGAAGAGATACAAGAAATGCTGGAAAAAACGGAGAAGGGATGGCCAGTTAGCACTATTGATAATGCAGCAATCATTTTGCGAGAGGATTCACTATTCAAAGACAATATTCGTGAGAATATGTTCCGAGAGAGAATAGAGCTTAAAGGGGATATGCCATGGAACAGAACTGGCATAGATGTAACGGACAAGGATGAGATTCACATCAGATACTACATTGAAATGTTCTATCATTACAATAGTGAGAAAAGGATTAGAGAGGCATTACAGATTGTGGCCACTGAGAATCAGTATCATCCAGTAAGAGATTACTTAAATAATCTGTACTGGGATGGTACGCCAAGAATTCGTTATGCATTGAATCATTTCTTAGGTGCCGAGATTTCTGATTATCATTATGAATGCTTAAAGTTGTTCTTACTTGGTGCTATAAATAGAGTCTTTAGACCAGGCTGCAAGTTCGAATACATGCTTTGTCTTGTTGGAGGACAGGGGGCTGGTAAATCTACTTTTGCTAGATTTCTTGCATCAAAAGATATGTGGTTTTCAGATGATTTAAAGAGGCTAGATGATGAAAAGGTTTATGAGCATTTGGTAGGGCATTGGATTTGTGAGATGGCGGAGATGATTCCTATTTTAAATACTCGTTTTATTGAGTCCACCAAAGCATTCCTAAGTAAGCAGTTTGACAACTATCGTGTGCCTTATGGAGTAAGAGCCGAGGATAGACCAAGGCAGTGTGTGTTTGTAGGAACATCAAATGTAATCAACTTCTTACCATTAGATAGAAGTGGTAACAGACGTTTCCTGCCTGTTATGTGTGATGCAGCGAAAGCTGAGGTTCATATCTTAGAGGATGAGAAAGAATCGCGTCATTACATTGAACAAATGTGGGCTGAGGCGATGGTGCTCTATAGGGAAGGAAAAGATAAGCTGAAGCTTCCTAAGGAAATTGAAAAGGATTTGGCAGAGTACCAGCGCCCATTTATGCAAGAGGACACATGGACAGGCTTGATTCAGGAATGGCTTGAACATACCAATAATGACTTGGTTTGCGTGCAGCAGATATACAACGAGGCCTTGAATGAATTTGGAAAGCCTAGAAATAGTGTGGCACGTGAGATAGGCCTGATAATGAATGGAACAATCACCGGATGGAAGCCTTATCCAAATCCGCGAAACATTCCTAAATATGGAAAACAACGTGGATGGATGCGAGTGGAAACAAACTCTGGAAACAAAGAGGAAACTTTTATTCCAGTGGATGGCACTCAGATGGAAATACCTTTTGATTAGCCTATTTACTGGGCTTTTGAGGGTTTGATTTTTTGTAACTTAATGAGAATAGAAAAGTTTTTAATCTGTTTCCAGACTTTGTTTCCATGGTTTGAAAGCAGTTTTTTTATTGGAGGATTAACGATGGTAACTGAGATTGAAATTAAGGATGATATGCAGATACTTGCAGATTTTATGTATTCAATGATTTTAAAGTATAGCGATAAGGTTGATTTGGACAGCTTGCCTGATCCAGAAGTTCTTTTTCTTATGCAGGACATAAGAAAGTTTATTAAGCTTTCGGCAGAGAAACGTAACGAAGAAAAAGATTTGTTTGATATTGAATACGTTTTGTTTACATGATAATATGTTCGTGTAAACGAAAATGATAGAATTCGGAAAGGCGGACAGTTGTTGTGACAATAACTGAAAGAATTTTTTTTCTTATAAAAGAGCGTGGTTTAAGTCAGAATGCATTTGGCAAAGCTGCGGGAATAGCACCTAGCACAATCAGTGATTGGAAGAGAAAAGGGCATAATCCTTCCGCTGATAAGATTATGGATATATGCAGAGTATTAGAAGTATCACCGGAGGCTCTTCTTACTGGTAAAGGTATAGATGAGACTGAGGTTAAGGAGACTAAGGTGGATTATAAGGAAAAGCAGCTTTTAATGGAATATGAAGGTTTAAATGAGGATGCCCAGAAGAGACTGTTGACCTATGCGAAGAAGCTGGGTGAACTGACGAAAATGGAGGATTTAACATGGGAAAAATGATGAAAGATACAATACATGCAAATGGTAAGGAAATTCGCATGTACACAATGGATTTTGAGAATGATTTTATTTCACTTACTGATATAGCTAAATATAAAAGTGATGATGCAAATGCTACGATATGTAATTGGATGAGAACTCGAGAAACAATTGAATTCTTGGGATTGTGGGAGCGGTTGCATAATACTGATTTTAAACCCCTCGAATTCGAGGGGTTTAGAGGTGAGGCAGGACTGCATGCTTTTACAATGTCACCAACAAAGTGGATACAAGGTGTAAATGCTATAGGTATAGTTTCAAAGGCTGGTCGATATGGTGGAACATACGCACATTCAGACATTGCGCTTGAATTTGCATCATGGATTTCCGCTGAATTTAAACTGTATATTATAAAAGATTACAAACGTATAAAGAAAGATGAAAATAGCAAATTATCTCTTAACTGGAATTTAAATCGTGAAATTGCAAGGATTAACTATCGCATACATACAGACGCAATAAAAGATAACCTAATCCCACCAGAACTTACACCGGAGCAGATTTCATTTAAATATGCTAGTGAAGCAGATCTTCTTAATGTTGCATTATTTGGTATGACAGCGAAACAATGGAGAGATTCCAATAAAGATAAAAAGGGCAACATGCGAGATTTTGCAAGCCTTAATCAATTGCTCGTACTTGCAAATATGGAAAGCTATAACGCTATTTTAATTGAGCAGGGGAAGCCTCAATCAGAAAGACTGGTTCTCCTTAGACAGCTTGTAGTTAAACAAATGCAAACATTGGAATATGTAAATAACGAGGGGCTTAAGCGTTTACCTGGAGCTTCGGTTAATGAAGACAAATAGCTTGGGAGGTATTATGACAAAAGAAAAGACAAAAGTTTATATTTACACTCGTGTTTCAACAGCAATGCAGATAGATGGCTATTCATTAGAGGCACAGAAGACCAGAATGAAAGGCTTCTGTGCTTACAATGAGTACGAGATTGCTGGGGAATATGAGGATGCAGGAAAGTCAGGCAAATCCACTGTGGATCGCCTGGCTTTTAATAAAATGATTGAAGATATAAAAGCAGGAAAGGATGATGTGAGGTTTGTTCTTGTATTTAAACTTTCAAGATTTGGTAGAAATGCTGCGGATGTTCTGTCTACACTTCAAGTAATGCAAGACTTTGGCGTTGACCTTATATGTGTAGAGGATGGAATAGATTCATCAAAAGATGCAGGTAAACTAATGATATCTGTTTTATCAGCTGTAGCTGAAATTGAGCGTGAAAACATTAGAGCTCAAACAATGGAAGGTAGAATGCAAAAGGCTAGAGAAGGAAAATGGAATGGAGGAATGGCTCCATATGGTTACAAGCTAGTGGATGGAAATCTAGTTATTAATGAGGAAGAAGCGGAAGTTATTAGACAGATTTTTGAAGTATATGTCAATACAACACATGGACCTTCAGGTGTAGCAAAGTATCTTTCAAATCATGGAATAAAGAAGGTAAAAAGGCGTGATTGGGAAAACGAATACTTCAGCGAACATACAATTCGTCTTATTCTACAAAATCCTGTTTACATTGGAAAGATTGCATTTGGTAGAAGAAAAACTCAAAAAGTTAAAGGTACTCGTAATGAATATCAGATAGTTAATTCTGATGATTATATTACTGCTGATGGAGCACATGAAGCTATTGTTTCTGAAGATTTGTGGGAGGCTGCCAATGCCAAGATGAAAAAGCGTTCTCATAAATATAGTCGTGTTAATAAGCCAAAAGAAGAAAGAACGCATCTTCTTACAGGAATAGTGAAATGCCCGATATGTGGAACAGGATTGTACGCTAACAAGGCAACTAAGAAAAAAGCCGATGGAACATTCTACAAGGATTTCTATTATTATTCTTGCAAGCACAGAAAAAAGGATAGAGGTCATGTATGCACATATAGAAAGCAGATAAATGAAGAATTACTTGATGCAGCAGTTATTGAGTCTATAATTCGAATGACACAAAGCAGAAAATTCGCCCAGGAAATAAAAAGAAAGATAAAGGCGGAGGTTGATACTACTGAATTGGATAAAGAAATAAAAGAATTAAAAGCCCAGCTCAGAAAGTGTTACAACAGAAAAGAGGCTATCAATAATGATATAGATTCTTTAGATGTTGAGGATAAGCATTATTCAAGACGCAAAAATGATCTCGAGTGTAGTTTGTATAAAATCTATGATAAGATTGATAGGACAGAAGAACTGCTATTAGCTGCTCAGGCAAAACGTCAGGCAATTATAGCAAATAAAGTATCAGCTGATAATGTATACAAGGCATTGGTTTATTTTGATAAGTACGTTGTTGATATGACTGATGCAGAGTGCAGAGAGTTCATCACCCAACTTATAGAGAAGGTTGAGGTTTATGAAGAGAGACAGCCAGATGGAAAGTGGATTAAGGATATTAAGTTTAAGATTCCAATGATCAACAATGAGACACTTTTTGGTTTGGACAATTTAAATCAGCTTGAGACTGTAGCTCTTCTGTCCCAGTAAAAACCAGATGATCATATAAAACTATGCGCTCGCAACCCAATTTAACAAAAAATAGCAAAATATGTAAGCTTCGCTTGGTAGACAAGTGGAGCTTACTTTTTTATGATTGAGAAAAAGTGATAAAATATTTGCAAAGGTGGTGGAAATATGAGGAAGGTATACTTGGATAATATTCGTTGGATAACAGTAGTGCTGGTAGTCATCTATCATGTAATTTACATATTCAACGGTGTAACACAACATGGCATCATCGGACCTTTCAGTAAACATCAGCCTCAGGATACATATCAGTACATTGTATATCCTTGGTTCATGTTACTTCTGTTTGTGGTATCCGGCATGTCAGCCCGCTATGAACTAATTAAACGAACAGAAAAGGAATTCATCAGAGTAAGGACGAGAAAATATCTTGTGCCATCAACAATCGGTCTTCTGGTTTTCGGCTGGGTTCTTGGTTACTACAATATGCTGATTTCCGGTGCATTTGATTCCATGGGCAATGTACCGGGGCCAATCCTTTTCCTGATAATGGCAGTCAGCGGCTCAGGCCCTCTGTGGTACATACAGATGCTATGGCTCTTTAGCCTGATGCTGGTACTGATCAGAAGGATTGAAAAAGACAGATTCTATAATGTCTGCGGTAAAGCCAATCTTTTGATACTTATACTTCTTGTTATACCCGTATTCGGAGCGGCGCAGATACTTAACACACCGATAATAGTGGTGTACAGATTCGGTATCTACGGATTGGGTTTTTTGATCGGCTACTTTGTACTGTCCAATGAGGTCGTGATGGATCGACTTGGCAAAAACTGGCTGTTATTGAGCGTCATTGCCCTCGCATCCTGCATAGCTTTCGTGATTTTATATATAGGTCAGTCTTATCCGGATCATGTGGTTCTGGATACAATCATGTGTAATGTATACGCATGGTTTGGAACTCTGGGTATACTTGCCTTCATGAAAAAATGGGGGAATTTCACGAATGCTTTCTCAAAGTGGATGTGCCGAAAATCATGGGGCCTCTACGTATTCCATTATCTGATGATAGCGGTCAGCGGATGGTATCTGCATACATTATGTCCGTTCCTTGCCCCTGTCATCGTATACCTGTTGGTTGCAATAGCAGCATTCGCAGGCTCCTACTTTCTGTATGAAATCATGAGCCGCATACCTTTCATAAGGTGGTGTGTTCTGGGAATAAAAAAAGAGAAGAAAGAATGATTCGGACAACCTAATAAAATACTATTTGAGGTGTATCAATGGAAATTATTGACGAAAGGATAGACGGCGGAAAAGCTTTTGATTGGGGTAAAACATCAAAAGACTATGCGATGTACAGAGACATTTATCCGGACATTTTTTATCAAAAAATCGTGGACAGAGGACTATGCATAAAAGGTCAAAACGTGCTGGATCTCGGAACAGGAACAGGCGTCCTTCCACGAAATATGTATTATTATGGTGCAACATGGACGGGAACAGATATTTCACCGGAACAGATTGAGCAGGCTGAACAGTTGGCTAAAGCTGCCGGTATGAATATTAGATTTCAAGCAGAAGCTACAGAAAACCTAAATTTTCCGGTTGAAAGCTTTGATGTTATTACAGCCTGTCAGTGCTTCTGGTATTTTGACCATGAGAGAGTAATACCTCATTTGGCGAAGTTGCTCAAGCCCAATGGCAGGCTTCTCATTTTATACATGGCTTGGCTGCCTTATGAGGATGCAATCGCAGGTGCAAGTGAAGAATTGGCATTGAAGTATAATCATGAATGGACAGGAGCTGGTGAGACAAGACATCCGATATGGATACCGGATGTGACCTATCGTTATTTTGAATTAGAAGATCATGAAGAATACGATGTTATGGTTCCTTTTACAAGAGAAAGCTGGCACGGCAGGATGAAGGCTTGCCGTGGTGTAGGTGCTTCACTTTCTGATGAGGAATTGCTTGCATGGGAAAATGAGCATAAAGAATTGCTTATGGAGAAGGCACCGAAAAAATTTGAAGTGCGTCATTACGCCGCTCTTGCTGTGCTGAAGAAAAAATAATAAATCAAGGCTCCTTGGCAAAAATCGATAGGATATAGGAACTAAATATAGTATAAAATCAGCTTCCGAACTTGAAAAAATTTGGGAGCTTTTTTGATTGAAGAAGGGGAGTCTTAATGATAACATATACGTGTTAGCGAAATAATAACATACGGTTTAACGTATTTGATGCAAACTTTAATAATGCATAAAAAAAGAAACGAGCAACTCTCTCGGCCTTAAAGGCTTACCAGACAAAAAACCCATTTCTTGATTCTTATATTAGTGTCGGGATGTGTTTGTGTCAATAGATTTTTAAGTGTTTTAAAAGGAGACCAGCAGAAATATGACTATTACAGAAAGAATCT
This sequence comes from Pseudobutyrivibrio sp. JW11, assembly GCF_900115355.1. Classification (NCBI taxonomy): domain Bacteria; kingdom Bacillati; phylum Bacillota; class Clostridia; order Lachnospirales; family Lachnospiraceae; genus Pseudobutyrivibrio; species Pseudobutyrivibrio sp. JW11. Next base: position 86,712 of record NZ_FOWB01000003.1, read on the forward strand.
TTTATTTAATAAAGGCTAGAGGCATGAGCCAAAACTCATTTGGAAAAGCAGCGGGTATAGCCCCTAGCACAATCAGTGATTGGAAGACAAAAGGACATACTCCTTCTGCTGATAAGATAATGGATATATGCAGAGTATTAGAAGTAACACCAGAGATTCTTCTTACTGGTAAAGGTATAGATGAAGCTGAGGTAAAGGAGATTAAGGTAGATTATAAGGAAAAGCAGCTTTTAATGGAATATGAAGGTTTAAATGAGGACGCTCAAAAGAGACTGCTGACCTATGCGAAGAAGTTGGGGGAACTGACAAAGCTGGAGGAGATTTAATTTTTGAGGTCACAATTTGTGACCTCAAAGAAGTAATATGAAAGGTATTTTTAGTAATTGAAGAATAATGTAAATGTGTCTGTAATTCAAGATGCAGATGGAAATAATATTGTAATGATTAATGATATTGCTTTTAAGGGAAAGCGATCGATGAATTGGGATGATGTAAAGGAGTATTTAAAAGGATTTGTTGGAAATAATTACACTATAGCTGGCTCTAATGAAGTTGTTTATATTGGAACTGATTTACCCGATGAATATACTGGTTCAGATTATACCTATAGCTTGAAAGGTGCAGTTGCTAAAGCAAAAGCCAACGCAGCTCAAGGATTAGGAGAATTAATTGAGATAGCAACAAATGGAAAGCATACAGAGAATAAAAAGGAAAAGCATAATATTGATGGAGCTAATGGTTGGTATCGTTATGATTCTTGTTTTGCTCTGCCTGTATATGGAGTTGATAATAAAGTGGAAAGGTATAACGTCTTTAATGTAAATTTGATAATTAGACATGATTTAGATGGCAAGAAGTATTTATACGACATAATAAACATAAAAAAAGAAACGAGCAACCCGCTTGGCTGTTAGTTTCTAACACGTACGGTAAAAAACCCATTTCTTGATTATTATAATAAAGACGAAAATGGCTTGTGTCAATAGTTTCTAGGATTATTTTAGGAAGGGGATATTTATGACAAAGGAGAATATGAGAATGCAGGAAAGTCAGGCAAGTCCACTGTGGATCGCCTGGCTTTTAATAAAATGATTGAAGAAATCAAATATAGTACCTCATAATAAATATAGTGTGGTATAGTAAAGACTATACTAAATTTAATAGGGAGAGGAATATGAAAAGAAAAAAATATATGGCCATAGTCATGATGGTTCTTGTGGCATCAACTATGGTTGGTTGCAATGAAAATGCATCAGAAAATGTTAGCGAGAGCATAGTAGAAAATGCAGCAGAATATACTGGAGAAGATGCCACTGAACAATCAACAGATAGCACAGAGGATAATATCGCTGATTCAGTATACGCGGATGTTGAAAGTGGGAATGCAAAGGTTGAATATACTGGAAAAGGGGATAGCACAGTTTATTTAGAATTATCACAGGTTCTGACCGAAAGTGAAAGCTATACCATAGATGAAATCTGTGAAGCTTTAAATCAGATAGAAGATTTTCAGAACGAGGTAGATATAACATACTCAATAATTGATTGTGGCAGTGATGGTGAGAGCGAGCTTCTTGTTGAGGCACAGCTTAGTGCGATGTATAGCCTGGATATGATAATAAAAAAAGTAGATGATAAATATGTTATTTGTTACGCAAGGGACAATTCAGATAGAGCAACGGAAAAAATCAATGAAGATGGAACAATCGAACGTTATTTTAGTTCTGCTTATAATATTCATGATACGGAATATTCTTTTGTGGATGCAGCAGGAGAATATAAGTTTTACTATGGTGTTACAGAAACGCTTTCGTTATTTGACACTTATGATATTTACGAAGGTGACTCAAAGATATCAATTTCAACCGAAGGCCTTGATGCTGAGCATATAGCTGTCCAGGAGTACTATTTTGAAGAGAATTATGATGATAGAGAATACTTCTATTCGTTCTATACCTTTGATGATAACTATGGAAAAGTGGAGACTGAAGAAGGAAAGGCTGATTTGGCGGAGCTTGGAGTTCGATTCAAAGACGAAGGATATTTAGTATATGATCAAGACGGCATAGATGCAGTCCTTCGGGATAGAGAAGATGAAATAGGATATACAAAGCTATAAAAAAGTGGTCGATTTCGACCACTTTTTTAGTATTCAAGTATTAAATTAATCCAGCAAATACAGTGGCAAACACAACTGTTAGGATGCCGGCAACAGCGATTGAAAGAGAACTCATAGCGCCTTCGATTTCACCGATTTCCATAGCTTTTGCAGTACCGATTGCATGGGCTGCAGTACCAAGTGCTAATCCTTTAGAGATTGGCTCGTGGATTCTAAACAGCTTGCAAATGAATTCTCCAAGAATATTTCCGATTACTCCTGTGATAACAATTACTGCAACAGTGATTGTTACATATCCGCCAAGCTCTTCTGAAACACCCATGCCGATAGCTGTGGTGATTGACTTTGGAAGAAGTGTAACGTAGTTTTCATGGGAAAGTCCCATAAGCTTTGCTAATACAAATACGGTGGCAAGGCTAGTAAGAACACCGGCTGTTATACCAAGAATTACGGCCTTGGCATTCTTCTTGAGAAGCTCAAATTCCTCATATAGTGGAATAGCAAGGCATACTGTTGAAGGTGTTAAAAGCCAGCTTAAATACTTGGCTCCTTCATTGTATGTTTCGTAGTTGATGCCACATGTACATAAGAAAATGATTGTAAATATGATAGATATCAGAAGAGGATTAAAGAATCCAAATCCAAATTTCTTCTTTAACCATGCACCCAAACCATAGGAAACAAGGCTGATTGTTACTCCAGCGTAAGCGCTGGTCGCCATAAATTCTGTCATTATGCTTCCTCCTTCTTTCCCATACGAATAATTCCCTGTGAAACTAATCCTGTAGCAGCCATTACTGTAAAGATTGTGATAACAGTAATTACTGAAACTGGTACGAGAACAGGCTTAAGTACATTCCAAGATGACATAAGACCAACTCCTGCTGGGATAAACATTACAGGCATAATTTCAATCAGGAATTTTCCAGATTCTCTAACCTGGTCAAGCTTGAGAATTCCTGTGAGAAGAAAAATAAACATAAAGACCATGCCATAAATGCTTGCAGGTATAGGAAGTGGGAGAACTGCTTTGCAAATCTCTCCAAGAAGTGAAACTGCAAGAATGATTAAGAATTGTTTTAAATATTTCATTGGTATACCTCAATATAACTTAAAAGTTCTTACACATTATACTCTATGTTTTGAAAGAAACAAGGGGGTGTATATTAATTCACATAAAGAACATAATAGTCGGAAATCTCCATTCTTTAGACACAATTGTATAGTAGAATCAAAAAAGAATATGTAAGTAAATTGGTAAACTATCTTTATTTTGCATACTTTGGGGGTAAGAATGAGAGAAGAATACTACGACACCATAACGACTGGAAAAATTCCAAAGGGGTTACCAGGTGGCTTTTTTGTCTACGAAGCAGGTGGCGATGAGCATATAGTATTTGCTGAGCCAAACGTAGTAAGACTATTTGGTTGTGATAGCTTTGATGATTTTATGGAATTGGTTGGTGGCAATTTTAAAGGCATGGTTCACCCGGATGATTTGTATAAAATCGAGAATCAAATCGAGGCCCAGACCATCTATGCGGAAAAAAGACATGATTATGTGCGATATAGAATAATTACCAAACAGGGTGACTTACGTTATATAGAAGACTTTGGGCATCTTCTTCACAGTGGTGATGGAAAGAGCTACTATTCTGTATTCATAGTTGATGTTGATCAAAATGAATACTTGAACACCACAAGTAATTCATATGCTGAGGCTGAGGTTCTGTCATCAAATCGAGAGACCGATGAACTGACAGGACTATTAAACATGGCTTATTTCTATAATAAGGTTCAGTTGCTGTTATCTGCTCCAGAATCACGTCGGCAGCTGGCATCCTTTGTCCATTTTGATATTCCTAATTTTAAACTGTACAATGAGCGCCATGGTTTCAAAATGGGCGACGAGCTTTTGTGCGATTTTGGTAGAACGATAAGTGATGTTTTTTATGGCGGAACTGTTGCAAGATTTTCCGATGATCACTTTGTAGTATACTGTACAGCACCAAAGGAAGAAGTTATCGAATGCGTAGAAGAAGTATATCGCAAGATGCTTCTCACAGATGATGTAAATAAAAAAGTAAAAATAAAAGCAGGTATATATTTCATGGAAGACCGCCGTGCAGAAGTTGGATTAGCATGCGACCATGCAAGACTTGCCTGCAATAGTATAAAAAGTCGACATGATATAAACTATTGTGTTTATGATGATATTATTCGTGATGGCCTGCGCCGTCAGCAGTTTGTTGTTGACCATATTGATGAGGCCATTGCAAAGGATTATATAAAGGTATTCTATCAGCCAATTATAAGAGTTAGCACAGGAAAGATATGTGGATATGAAGCCCTTGTAAGATGGGTGGATCCTGAAAATGGAATGCTTCCTCCAGGATACTTTATTGAAACATTGGAGCATTTTCATTTAATTCATCTTGTAGATGAATTCGTAGTAAAAAAAGTTTGTCAGGATTATAGGAAGCTTGCTGATGAGGGAGAATCATTGGTTCCAATATCAGTAAATATTTCAAGGCTGGATTTTGAGATTTGTAATGTATATAAGCTTCTTTCAGATTTCTGTGAAATATACGAAGTTCCAAGAAACATGATAGATGTGGAAATCACAGAAAGTGCTTTTTCAGATAATACTGGACTAATCAAAGAAGAGGCAGGCAGAATTCGCGAGGCAGGCTACGAGATATGGATTGATGATTTTGGCAGTGGCTATTCCTCACTGACCACATTGGCGGATTATCAATTTGATGTACTTAAGCTTGATATGGTATTCCTGCGAAGCGCAGATAAAAATCCAAAGACTAAAACTTTAATGAGTTATATTATAAAGACCGCAAATCAGTTGGGAGCATCTCCTCTATGTGAAGGCGTTGAGACTAAGGAACATTATGATTTCCTTAAGGAAGTTGGTTGTGAAAGGGCTCAAGGCTTTTACTTCGGAAAACCTATGCCTCTTAATGAGTTGTTGGATAGAATGTATGAAAAAGGAATGCAGTGGGAAGAATAATTCCCACTGCATTTTTTGATCAATATTAAAGCTGAGCTGTACAATGTGGGCAACGAGTTGCCTTGATGTGAATTTTGCTGTAGCAGTATGGACAATCCTTTTCTGTAGGTTCAGCTGCCTCAGCTTCTTCTTTATTTTTCTTTAAAAGAGCAGCAGCTCTTTCAGTTCCTCTGTTGATACCCTTGATAATTAAGAAAATAACAAGTGCTGTAATAAGGAAATTGATAATTGCTGTAATGAAATTACCATATGTAAGAACTGGTGCGGCCTCTCCAGTTCCAAGGGTAACCTTTAACTCAGAAAAATCTGTTCCTCCAAAGATTCCAAGGATTGGAGTGAGGATATCTTCGTTAAGGGAAGTTACGATAGCTGTGAAAGCACCACCTACGATAACACCGACAGCCATGTCCATTACATTTCCACGAAGAATAAATTCTTTAAATTCAGAAATAAAACCATTCTTTTTGCTCATAGATTACCTCCCTATTAATAAAAAGTGTGAAATATATTTTTATCACATTTATTTTACCGATTTAAAAGAATATTAGCAATAATCTTAACCAATAATATCTAGATAAACCAATAAAAATTAGTTCAAATTGTAAAAATATAAAAAATTGAAAAATAAGTATTGATTTTATACTTAATATTTGGCAAAATCATAATATACTAATTGCGAACAGATTTAGAGGGAGGATTAATCTAAATGTTTTGTGTAAAATGCGGTAAAGAAATTATGCCTGGTGCAAAGTTCTGTACAGGTTGCGGTGCACCAGCGCCAGAAGCTGAGCAGCCAGCACCACAGCCAATTCCACCAGTACAACAGGCTCCAGTAGAACAGCCAGTTCCACCAGTACAACCACAGCCAACTCCACAGCCTGCTCCACAGCCACAGCCTATGCCTCAACCAGCTCCACAGCCTATGCCTCAGCAGGTGGATGTGAAAGCTGCAAAAAAGGCTGCCAAGGAAGCAAAGAAGGCTGAAAAGAGAGCAGCTAAGGCTGCCAAGAAAGCTGCCAAGGCAAATAATGAAGGCGGAAGTAAAAAGCCACCAGTTTTTGTTTGGATTATCATTGCAGTACTAGTGGTTGCAGCAGCGGTAGCAGCAGTATTTGTTTTGCATCGTTCAAAGACAATCAATGTAAATGATTACATGACTGTAGAATTCACAGGATATGATTCTATGGGTAAAGCAACAGTTACAATTGATGAGACATTCTGGGAAGATTTATATAGCAAATCTAGATTTGATGACAAATCAAAAGTAAAGAAATCATTCACTTCGCACTATGGTCCAGCAGACTATATGGAAGAGGCTATTGGAAATAAAATCAGCTATGATGTTGATCCAGAGAAAAAGCTTTCAAACGGAGATGAGGTAACAGTCTCTTGGAAGGTTAAGGCTGATTCAATCGAAAAGAAATATGGCGTAAAGGTTGAGTACGAGGACGCAACATACACAGTAGAAAAGCTTGAAGAACTTAAAGAGTTCGATCCATTCGATGGAATCGAAATTTCTTATACAGGTATCGAGGGCGATGGTAAGGCATCTATCAAGGTAGTTAAGGAAGATGCAGTTTATAACGACTTCTCATATTCATCAAGCCAGAGCTACTACTTATCAGAGGGAGATATCATTACCGTAACATACGCACCATCATACAGCGAGGATGAGCTTGCTGAAATGTGTGCAGAGAAATATGGAATGGTTCCTACTGCAGTTACAAAGGATTACAAGGTAGAGGGCCTTGGTCATCTTCTTAAGGATTCTACAGAGATTACTGAGGAGAGCATGAGTTCTGTAATCGAAGATTGCGAAAAGAAGATTACTGATGTTTCTCGTCTCAGTTCAATGGAGGAAATGCAGAGCATAAAGTACTTAGGTTCATACCTTCTCCAGGAAGCGGATTACTCTGAAGGAAATGAAGTAATTGCTGTCTTTGAGTGCTCAGTGATGCTTTCTGATTCAGATTCATTAGATACTGATTCATTTACATTCTATACATATGTTGAAATCAACAATGTAAGCATAAATGAAAAGGGTGAATGTGGTTACGAAAAGATTCTTGGTACAACAACCACAACAGTACAATACGAAACAAAGTTTGACAAAAAGTTTAATTACTATGGATATGAAAAAGAAGCCGATTGTAAAGCTGAAATTGAGGAAGCAATTGACTGGTATGTAAAGTACTATGGATTGGTTACTTCAAACACATTCGGTGAGGCTTTATAAGCCAGTTTAACTAACAAAGAAAGACTTCTCACACAGGCGTGTGAGAGGTTTTTTTTTATGCTAGTTTCGATTATAATAGAATAATCGAATTATTAAATCAGGAGAATTTGTTATGGGTTTATTTGACAAAAAGAAAAAAGAACAAGAGGTTAACACAAAGGCAGCTGAAAACCTCAATATCGAAGATACTGACGTGACTGACAAGGTAGATACTAGCAATAGATTCTTCGTATTGGTTGAGGGTGTCACATCAATGCTTGATGGAAATGGAAGCATCATTTCAGGACAGCTTTACGGCCAGCTCCACAAGGGCGACCAGGTATATTTATATCAGGCCAATGCACAGGTTGCAGAATGCGAAATTCAGGCTGTTGAAGCTCTTGTTGAAGAAAAGACTTCAATCGTAGATGAGGCAGAGAACACATCAGTTTCTCTACAGCTCAATCTTCCAGACGAGGTGGCAGTTCGTAAGTATGCTGTCATCACAAATCTTAAGCCACAGGAAAAGGTGGACCCAAGGGTTTCTATCGAAAATCCAGCATTAGCAGGAATTATTAATGGTATGGTTAAGTTTGGCAAGGATAATGGCTTCCATGCAACACTTGCTTACTGGCTTAGTCATGGTCATTTCATTACACCAATCAAAATGGATATTGAGCCTGAGCTCAATGAAAATGGTGTTGCAAAAATCAGCAAGGATACAAAAATCGGATTCTATATGCTTAAGTCTCAGATTAAGCTTACTGGTACACCAGAGGATAAAGATAGCTTAGTACTTCCACTATTTACAGACTGGGCATCACTTCGCAGATGGAAGAATCTTGCAAAGGATGGACAGAGAGTACATACTCAAATCCTTTCATTCCAGGATGTATACGGAATGCTTAAGCGTGGAAATGTTTATTCAGGAATTGCTGTTAATCCATTTAACGAAGTTCCATGTACACTTCCAATTCCTTATTTGGATACTATCACAAACACACCGGGCTACAAAAACGATTTCGGAATCAAGGAAAATGGAGCAGGCGCTGTTCAGGAGCAGAAGATTCCAGCAGGAAAGAGAATCCTTCTTGGTGTTCCAAAGGAGACAGAAGAGGTTGTTGCTATTCGTAGCAAGCTTGAGGAATATGGACAGAATCACGATGATATTAAATCTATCAGCTTCCTTACAAAGGTTGAAGAGGATACAAAGGTTGTTCGCCATCTAGTAGTATTGGAGTTTCCAGAGGGGTACGAAACAGAAAATATGAAGCAGCATATGGAAGCAATCTACAAAGAACTCAATCCGCTTGCACAGGAGATCAAGCAGATTGAATATGCAATAAAGGGGCGCATAAAGGCTATCGATGATGTAGTCGAGCAGCATGAGCAGCAGATGCTGATTTATAGAGCGGAGAAATAGTAGGCTTGTTATCGTAATCAGCGTATTATAGGGGGGAATTAAATAATGAAATTAGATGTTAAGAAGACGGTGCAAATGGGGTTTGCATTTCTTTCGATTTGCGCATTTTGGCAGATGTATAATGCACTGATTCCACTTGTGCTTACAGGCACATTTCATCTTAATGAGACCATATCAGGGGTGATTATGGCTATGGATAATGTGCTTGCACTTTTCTTACTACCAATGTTTGGTGCTATATCAGATAAGTGCAAAAGTAAGATGGGCAAGCGTAAGCCATTCATTCTTTTTGGAACTATTGCAGCAGTTATTCTTATGATGCTGCTTCCAATTGTTGATAACAGCTACTTTGCTAATCCAACAATTGAAAAAGAGATTTTGTTCATTGGAATACTTGGTGCACTTCTTGTGGCAATGGGCACATATCGTAGCCCAGCTGTTGCTCTTATGGCAGATTGCACTATCAAGCCATTTCGTTCAAGGGCCAATGCTATCATTAATCTGATGGGGGCCATCGGAGGAATCATCTATCTTGGTGTTGCAGCAGTGCTATATCCTGCTTCAAAGATAAAGGATTTGGAGCACGTAAATTACATGTTGGTTTTTGCAGTAGTAGCAGGAATCATGCTTGTGTCTCTTTGCATCGTAATGATCACTGTAGATGAGGTGGCACTTAACAAACAGGTAGAAAACTATGAGCTTCTTCATCCAGAGGAAGTGTTCACTATAGAGGATGAATCTGGAAATGAAGTGCTTCCTACAGAGGTAAAGCGTTCATTAGTATTTTTACTTATTTCAGTAGCGTTATGGTTCATCGCATACAATGGCATGGAGACATGGTTTACAACATACGCTGTCAGAATGTGGGATATGGCTCTTGGAGATGCTTCGTTATGTCTTCTTGTAGCTACAGCAGGTGCTATTGTTTTCTTTATACCATCAGGTATTGTGGCATCTAAAATAGGCAGAAAGAAAACAATTCTTCTTGGAATCGTAATCCTGGGAGGAAGTTTTTTTGCAGGTTTCATGTTTACACTGATTCACCCAAGCTTTTCGCCACTGCTTTATGTTCTTTTTGCATGTGTAGGTATAGGTTGGGCGTTTATCAATGTAAATTCACTTCCAATGGTTGTAGAAATGTGTAAGGGTTCAGATATCGGAAAATTTACAGGATACTACTACACATTCTCAATGGCAGCCCAAATCGTAACACCTATTGTTGCAGGATGGCTGCTCTTACATGTGGGATATATCACACTTTTCCCATATGCTACCGTATTTGCAATATTGGCATTTATCACAATGATGTTTGTAAAACATGGAGATGGAAATGTGGAGGCTAAACGCGGCTTGGAAGCTTTTGAAGATATGGATTGATGTTACAAAAGCAAGGAAAAGAGGTAATAAACCAATGAATAAACCATTAGTATTTGCTCACAGGGGAGCCAGTGGCTATTTCCCTGAGAACACTATTCCTGCCTTCAAAGAGGCGGTTAGAATGGGGGCAGATGGAATAGAGCTTGATATACACAAAACAAAGGATGGACAGCTTGTTGTCATTCATGATGAAAAAATAGATAGAACTTCTAATGGTAAGGGAGACGTTAAGGATTTCACTTTGGAGGAGCTTAGAAAATTTAATTACAATGCTACTCATCCAGAGTGCAAGGAAGCTCCTATTCCTACCATGAGAGAAGTGTTCGAGCTCATTAAGCCAACTAATCTAATCATCAATATTGAGCTTAAAACCGGAATCGTTTTTTATGAGGGGATAGAGGCAGATATTCTTGCCATGACTAAGGAATTTGGCATGGAAGACAGAGTAATCTATTCATCCTTCAATCACTATAGTGTTATGAAAATAAAGGAGCTTGATCCTACTGCCAGGACAGGATTCCTCTATATGGATGGTACTTTAAACATGCCAGAATATGGTAAGGAACATGGTGTGGAAGCATTGCACCCAGCTCTTTATAATGTACAGTATCCTAATTACGTACAGAGATGTCATGAGCTTGGATTGAAAATCAACACATGGACTGTAAATTCTAAGCAGTATATGCACATGGCATGCGAAATGGGATTGGATGGAATCATCACAAACTATCCAGACAAGGCATTAGAAATAGTAAACAGCTACAATTGGGGCTAAAATGAAATTTGAAGATATATTTATTAAGGAACAGGATTTTGCCAACACTATGAAGGGCAAAGTCCTTCCTTTTCTAAAGGATAAAACAAAAGAAGGGTACTTTGAGAATAAAGATGGTTTGAAGTTGCACTATGCAATGCTGGTGCGCCCAGATGAAAAGGCATCAATCGTTATTTCACATGGCTACTGCGAATTCACAACCAAGTACTCTGAGATGCTATATTACTTCTATCAGATGGGGTATTCTGTGTTCATTTTGGACCATAGAGGACATGGTCTTTCTGATAGAGAAGTGGATGGATACTACAAAATCCACGTAAATAGTTTTCAGGATTACATTTCAGATTTTAATGAATTCATTGAAAAGATAGTTAGGCCGGAAAGTGTTACTGAGCGTCTTATTCTATTGGCCCATTCAATGGGCGGAGGAATAGGTGCATTATACTTAGAGCAATACCCAGATGTTTTTAAAAAGGCTATTCTTTCATCACCTATGATAGAGCTTTCTACTGGTGATACCAGCAAGGTAATTGTTAAGATGTTAGCTCTGCTATCGTACATACCTTTCTTAAAAAAGAGATATTTGCCGGGGTATCATGATTATGATCACACCTTCAAATATCCGAGATGTTCAGCTTTATCAAAGGCGAGATATACATTCCAATACGAGGAGAGAGAAAGAGAGAAGCATTATCGTACAAACGGATGCACCTTTGGTTGGTCCAGAGAAGCATTTAATGTTTCTAAAAAAATTCTAAAAAACGCAAGCCTAGTAAAAATTCCTGTTATAATAATGCAAGCAGCGATGGATACCTTGGTAATGCCAGAGGCTCAAAACGAATTTGCAAAGCGGGCACAGAACTGTCAGCTTAAAAGATTCGAAGGTAGCAAACATGAAATATTTAATGCAACAGATGACATTATCCTTGAGTATTACAACGAAGTATTTAGTTTTATGCAGGGTTTAGAATAGGAGTTAGCAATGTCAGATAAAGATTTTAGAGAATTTGACCCAGATGAGAATTCTACAACGGATATCTCAGACGAGGTTATAGAGGAAGTTACAGGTCAGGAAATAAAAAGGGATAAGGCAGACCACGAGGATAAGCCTACCGAGTTCTGCTATATCTGCCACAGACCTGACAATATTGCAGGCCCATTAATCAAAATGGCACCAGGAATGAGCGTATGCCGCGATTGTATGCAGCACACATTCGATTCTATGGGTGGATTTGGTTTCGGCGGAGGAGACAATTCAAAGAGCAATGTTGATATGAACAAGATTCCCAATATCAGCTTTTTGAATCTTGGAAGCCTCTTTGGCGAGGGACCAAAGGTCAAGAACGCACACGGCGCTGCAGGCCAAAAGGCAGAGGATAGACCAGCACCAGCAATCGACATCAACAACATCATCCCACCTCACAAAATCAAGGCTATGCTTGATGAGTATGTGGTCGGTCAGGATTATGCAAAAAAGGTTATGTCTGTTGCTGTTTATAACCATTACAAGCGTGTGGCTACAGGCACAATGGATGATATTGAAATCGAGAAGTCAAATATGCTTATGCTTGGACCTACAGGTTCAGGAAAGACATATCTTGTTCGTACATTAGCAAGACTTTTGGATGTGCCTCTTGCTATTACAGATGCCACATCTCTTACAGAAGCAGGTTATATTGGCGATGATATCGAATCAGTAGTTAGCAAGCTTCTTGCAGCAGCCGGAAACGATGTTGAGCGTTGTCAGCAGGGAATCATTTTCATCGATGAGATTGATAAGCTTGCAAAAAAGAAAAATACAAATCAGCGTGATGTAAGTGGCGAGTCTGTACAGCAGGGAATGCTCAAGCTTCTTGAAGGTGCAGATGTTGAAGTACCTATCGGAGCTTCAAGCAAGAATGCTATGGTGCCTACCACTACAATCAACACACGTAACATTCTATTTATTTGCGGTGGCGCTTTCCCAGCTATGGATGAAATTATCAAGGCCCGTCTTAATAAGCATTCATCTATGGGATTTATGGCAGATCTTAAGGATAAATATGACGATGACAAAAATATCCTTCAAAAGGTTACAGTGGAGGATTTAAGAGAGTTCGGTATGATTCCAGAATTTATCGGACGTCTTCCAATCGTATTTGCTACAGAGATGCTCGATGAGGATATGCTTGTTCGCATCCTTAAGGAGCCAAAGAACGCAATTATCAAGCAGTACCAGAAGCTTCTTGAGCTTGATGAGGTTAAGCTTGATTTCGAAGATGAGGCTCTTCATGCCATTGCAAGAAAAGCTCTTGATAAAAAGCTTGGAGCGAGAGGTCTTCGCTCTATCATAGAGGAATTCATGCTGGATATCATGTATGAGATTCCAAAGGATGATAATATCGGTCAGGTAATCATTACTGAGGATTATATCGAGAAAAAAGGCGGTCCTAGAATCCTGGTTAGGACAACAGGAATGATACCTGAAAAAGCAGCTGCTAATTAAGAACTTACTGTTATGTAACTCCGGTATTATTTGGTGTTAACAGGCATTAAGTAACGAAAATAAAAATTTGTTCAAAATATTCGGACATTTTCTTTACTTTGAATAAGTGTTCTGTTAAACTAAGTTTAGTCGAGCAAAGCTCGGCAAGTAATATATTGGAGGTACTTTAGCATGAGCAAAGGTACAGTTAAGTGGTTCAACAATTCAAAGGGCTACGGATTTATCTCAGACGAAGCTGGAAACGATGTATTCGTTCACTTCAGCGGCATCAACTCAGAGGGATTCAAGACTCTCGAAGAAGGTGCTACAGTTGAGTATGAAGTAACTGATGGGGCAAAGGGACCACAGGCTGTTAACGTAACAGTTGTACGTTAATCAATTTTTTAATCATTAATCTATTTTTCGGATACCTTTGGTTATGTTATGAAAAACAAGCTTTAAGGCAATACAAAAAAGATTAAGGGGAGAGGCAGTGTAAGAAATTACGCTGCCTTGTTTTTTTAAGGAGAAAGTTTGAAAAGGTTTATACACACTATTGTTAATTTAATAGCTGCGTTGTTGATAATGACAGGTCTGTTTATTGCAGTTTGTTTATTTCTCAGCTTTACCAAAGAGGACTTTGATTTAGAGGGACTTACCAGCGTTAGAAGTGTTTCGGATTTAGTTGAATGGTATAACGGAGAATCAATGGAAGCAATGATTGGAGAGCCAGTCATTGTGGAATCTGTATCATATGACAGATATGTATACCAGACTTTGTCAGAAGAGGAGCAAGAAACCTACGATCAGATATATGATTGCATCATAAACTACAAGGACAAGGTCACTCTTTCTACAAAGGATAAAGATGTGCTAGCCAAGGCCTATGAGGGAGTGATGGCGGACTACGGTAATCTGTTTTGGATAAGTGGCTATCAGTACAACACTTATGCATCTGGTAGCAATATCTTAGGGCTGGAATTTGAGCCTAAGTACACCATGAATCAGGAGCAGAGGGACATCTATCAGGTGAAGATAGATTCTGTTGTGGCTGATTGGCTGTATGGAATTAATCCAGAAGCTAGCGATTTTGATAAGGCTCTTTATGTATTTGAAACATTGATAGAAAAAGTAGATTATGACGCTGATAGTCAGGAAAATCAGAATATCCTAAGCGTATTTATATATCAATCCACTGTGTGCCAGGGATATGCAGATGCAGCTTGGTATCTGTTGGATCAGCTTGACATTAAGAGCACCATAGTCACAGGAACAGCCAATAATGAAAGCCATGCATGGAATTTGGTTTATTTAGATGATGCATATTACTATATGGACGTTACATGGGGAAATAGCAAGTACCTTGACGACAACAATGACACATCAAAAAGAATAAACTATGCTTACCTTGCTATGACTACCGAGGAAATAAGCCAAAATCATGTTATTACATCCTCATTTGAGGTCCCAGAATGTTTATCTAATGTTGATAATTATTTCGTGAAAAAAGGCCTTTATTATGATTGGTTTGGCGTTGATTCTATAGGTAATCGTCTGGCAGCGTCATATAGTGCCGGAGATGAAGAGATATCATTAAAGTTTAGCAATTCCGATTTATATACTAGAGTGCAGAGCTATTTCTTTGATGAGAAGCATATTTCCGACTATATACAGGAGCTTGAGTCCGTATATTATTTGTTGGATGAAAACTCAAATGTAATAACAATAAAATGGAGATAATACACATGTGGTTTTAAAAACTACATGTTGAATTAATAAAAACTATTTACGTGGAACAATAGGGGTGCTATAATAAGTACCACGGAGGAATTGTATACCATGTATAGAGTTATTATTGATAGTTGTGGAGAGTTAACAAAAGAAATGCAGGAGGATGGACATTTTGTTAACGTCCCTCTCACTCTGGAGGTAGGAGACCAGCAAATCATCGATGACGAGAGTTTTAATCAGGCATCATTTCTTAAAGCAGTTGCAGAATGCAGCACATCTCCTAAATCAGCCTGCCCTTCACCAAATGCCTATATGGTAGAGATGGAGTGCGACGCAGAGCGAATCTACGTAGTTACACTTTCAGCACAATTATCTGGTTCATATAATAGTGCATGCTTAGCAAAGGACTTATACGAAGAAGATGATGAGTCAAAGCAGATATACGTATTTGATTCAAAGTCAGCTTCTATCGGTGAAACACTTATCGGTCTTAAGATCGCTGAGTGTGAAAACAAAGGAATGTCCTTTGAAGAGGTAGTAAAAACAGTTGAAGAATACATTGCAGGGCAGCATACATTCTTCGTTCTTGAGACACTTGAAACTCTTAGAAAGGCAGGTCGTCTTTCTAATCTTAAGGCAGCTATTGCCGGCACATTAAATATCAAGCCTGTTATGGGTTCTACTGACGAGGGCAGCATTCAGCAGCTTGGTCAGGCCAGAGGCATGGTAAAGGCCTTGGATAAAATGGGCCAGTGTCTTGTAGACGTTACAGAAAATTGCGAGGAAAAGATTCTTGCAATATCTCATTGCAACTGTTTAGAGCGTGCTTTATCATTAAAGGAAAAAATGGAGTCTATGGCTAAGTTCAAGGAAATCTTCATTGTTGATACACGCGGCGTCAGCAGCATGTATGCCAATGACGGAGGCTTGATAATGGTCATTTAATTGCAATGACATACGAAGAAATAGTTTATACAATTGATAATAAACGCCGATTTGGCAAAGCATGTGGAAGAGATGTAACAAAGGAGCTAATGAAAGTTCTGGATTATCCTGAAAAGGATTTACATATCATTCACATTGCTGGAACCAATGGCAAAGGTTCAGTAGCAGCTTTTGTGAGTAGTATCTTACAGGCTGCTTCTTTTGCATCTAAGGATCATTTTAAGGTAGGTTTGTTCACATCACCTCATCTTATTGAGTACACAGAGCGAATTCAGATTGATGGAAAGCAGATTTCTAGAGAAGATGTTGCAAGACTGGGTGAACGCCTGTTATCACTGGAGTTGAATCTAGAACCAACTATGTTTGACTACTGGTTAGCCATGGCAATGCTTTATTTTAAAGAGCAAAATGTCAAATATGTGGTGCTAGAAACGGGACTTGGTGGAGCAAAAGATTCGACTAATGGATTGAGTGTAAAGCCAGAGGTTTGTGCAATCACTTCTATTGGTTTGGAACATACTCAGTACCTGGGGAATACACTTGGAGAAATTGCAGGTGAGAAGGCGGGTATCATTAAAACAGGGGTGCCTGTTGTTATCGGTGAGATGCCTGATGAAGCCAGTGAAGTTATAATAAATAAGTGTAAAGAACTGGGATGCCAATACACTTTGGCAGGAGAAGTTTCGAAGGATAAAAAGCTAGGACTATTTGGAAATTATCAGAGAAAAAACGCTGCGGTAGCAATAGAGACTGTAAAAAGCCTTGGGTTGGCTATTAATAATCAGAACATTGATTCAGGACTTGCAAAAGCAGTTTGGCCTGGAAGGATGCAAATCATATCTGAACAGCCTTTTATAATGGTGGATGGAGCTCATAACCCATCTGGAGTTCAGGCTTTATATGAAAGCTTGCGTACAGAATTTCCAAAGGAAAAAATATCATTTATAATGGCAGTAATGGCAGACAAGGATTATTTGTCTATGGCAAAAATCATGGCTCCTATTGCCCAAAGGATTTATACAGTTACGGTTGAGTCAGATAGGGCTTTACAGGCCAAGGAATTGGCTGATGCAATAGGAGAGCTTGGTATAGATGCAAAATCCTGTGATTCCTATCAGGATGCCTTAAATCAGGCCCTGTCGCAGGATGAAAAGGTTGTTGCATTTGGTTCGTTGTATTTTATAGGTGAAGTGCTTGGCATGAAAGGATGAGAATATGTTTCGAACTAGACAAGAGGCGTTACAGCAGCTTGGATTGGCTCCAAACGCTACAGAGGCTCAGATAAAAAATGCATATAAGGATTTGGTCAAGAGATTCCATCCTGATGCCACTGGAAGTGCAGATACTACTGCCTACAACAAAATCGTAGAGGCGTACAAGTACCTTCAGGCAGACAATGATGGCAAGGCTCTTGTTCACAGCAAAGTCCTTGGTAAGACAAGCAAACGCTCAACAGCTAGCAATGCAGATTATGCAGCATTCCAAAAGAAAGCTGCTAGGCAAAAGCAGCGCAAGGCAGAGGAATTCGAGCAAAAGCAGAAGGAATTCTCTACAAAGGTAAAGAAACAGGATGAAGATTATAAACGTGCAATGGATGCCATAGATGCTATCCGCGTTGCACGAGCAATACAGTCCATGGTATGGGCTAATGGTTTAGGAAAAGATGAAGGAAGTAATAAAGAATAAAAAAGAAAGTATATTTTGGTCGGTAGTGGTGGTAGCTTTACCAACTATGCTAGAGCAGATTCTATCTGTACTTATGCAATATGTTGATACTGCCGTGGTAGGCCGTCTCGGCGCCAATGCTACAGCAGCTGTGTCTACCTCTACCACAATCACATGGTTAGTAGGCAGTATGCCATATGCTTTTGGTGTTGCTGCAATGACACTTATTGCACAGGCGATTGGAGCAGGTGAAGAGCATAAGATAAAGCTTGTGGCCAAGCGAAGCTTAGTATTTGCTCTTGGAGTAGGTGCTGTGTTAGAGGTTATCTGCCTTGCGCTATCTCCATTTGTTGCCACCTGGATGGGGGCAGAAGAGGCAATTAGGCCTGCAGCTACACGATACTTTTTCTGGATATCAGTACCAGTAATTTTAAAGTCGGTACAGTACATTTTGGCATCTGCAATCAGAGCCACAAAAGACACAAAGACACCAATGGTTATCAGCATTTCTATTAATGCTGTAAACCTTGTGTTGGATTATATATTCATATACATGCTAGGACTTGGAGTAGATGGAGCTGCCTATGCTACCTGTATATCAGCAGCCTTAGGCGGAATCCTCACATTAATCGTGTTCTTCAAGAATCCGTTGTTGTCATTTAAGGGAAATCTTTTCGAGGAAGACAAAGAGACTACTCAGAAGATGTGGAAGCTATCTCTTCCAATTTTGCTAATAAATGTTGCATCAACATCAGGCTATGTTGTTTTTGCAGGATTAGTATCACACATGGGTACAATCATCTTTGCGGCACACAGTATTGCAGTTGGTGCAGAGGAGCTGTTCTATATAGGTGGATATGGCTTCAAATCCGCAGCAAATACTATGGTTGGAATTGCCTATGGCGAGCAGAACCACGAAAAGTATCATGCTGTGTGCGTCAGCAGTATAGTTTGTACCCTTGCAGTTATGACGCTCAGCGGTGTTTTGCTATTCATTTTTGCAGAAACATTGATGGGATTTTTCACTACAGATGCCAGCGTTATTGCACTGGGCTCTACAGTTCTCAAGATGGTCGCATTCAGCGAACCTTTCTACGGAATGTATGTAATCTCAGAAGGTATTTATTATGGACTTGGCAAAACCAAGTATCCATTCGTAATAGAATTTGGAGGTATGTGGCTTGTTAGAATACTTGCCACATACCTCGGAATTCATTTCTTCAACCAGGGACTGGTTTATGTTTGGACTTGTATGATTGCTGACAATGTAATCAAGGCAACCTTGCTTACACTGCCGCTTCCTCGCCTTTGGAAACAGGTCGATCATTTCTCTGAATAGTTGTAACTTTGATTTCTTCTGCTGGTAATTCCACCTGGAAGAATCGTACGTTTTCAGTAAGAGCTTCAGCAATTGCCTGGAGCTCATTTGCTTGTTCTACAACAGCTGTCATTGATTCATCAAGCTGTGATAGTGATGCACTGGTTTCTTCGGTAGATGCTGCATTCTCCTGTGAAATAGAAGATAGAGAATCTACAGACTGAAGAATATTATTCTTACCATCATCCACATTCTTTACAAGCTCAACAATCTGATTATTGCCAACTTCGGTTTCCTGAAGCAGGTTAAGCATTTCATCAAATGATACGCTCATTTCTTCAAGAGCAGCGGCCTCAGTAGTGGTTGCTGCTTTTATTTCTTCAGCAAGCTGTTTATTGTTCTCAGAATAGTGTGTAATTGTTGATAACATGCCTGTAATTTCACCTGCAAGTGTATTTGTTTCCTCTGCCAGGTTCTTGATGTTATCTGCAACAACTGCAAATCCACGACCGGCTTCTCCTGCGCGTGCTGCTTCGATAGAAGCATTAAGGGCTAGAAGGTTTGTCTGGCTTGAAATGTTGATGATACCCTCTGCAGCAGCAGAAATCTGGGATACAACGTTTGCAGTCTCACCAACAGAATCTGAAACCTCGCTAGCAACTGTATCTGTATTTTGATCCTGAATCTTTATCTGCTCAAGCATCTCTTTTAACTTAGAAGACTTGTCATATACCATCTGGCCGTTTTCAAGGTTGCTATTTGCTGATTCAAGAACTTTATCAACAGCTTCGCCAATTTCCATTGTGATAGCAGAAGCATTGCTAACATCCTGTGCCATAGCTGTAGCACTTTCTGCAATATCATAAACAGCAGAATTGATGTTGTTTGTTGTCTGCTGAGAAGCGGAAAGGTTGTCTTTTGCAATTTCAGCTTTTGAATTAACATCCTGAGCATGGTTAATAACTCTTACAAGAGCATTTCTCAAATCGTGGCGCATTGACTCAAGTGAGTTGCCGATGGCGTTGAAATCACGAATAAATGAGTTTGGACGTATCTTTGTGACAAAATCACCGCCAGAGATTATATCAACAGAAGCTCTAATGTTCTTAAGGTTTTTATTAATAGTCATGATTATGAAAATTGAGAAGAGTAAAAGTATGAGTGAAATCACGACAAATACACCAAGTGTTATAAGGATTGCTATAGTAGCATTTGTATGGTTATATTCTCTTTCCTGCTCAGCCCAAAGCTCAACAATATCGCTCATTTCAGATAGAGCATTGCGGGCTGCTGAAAAGTGATTAATCCAAGTAATGAAATCGCCCTGGCCTGTAACAAAGTCATAGTCCTTTTCCCATAGAGCGTAGTTAGTGTTGAAATCATCGTAGAGAGTAGACATTGTGTTGCCGTTTTCAGATGTTACCTGATTCCACAGATAGTCATTTGTCTTGGCAAGCTCTACAGCCTCATTTACACGCTCTAAAACTTCCGCATTGTTTTCCTCTACCTCATCAAGGTAGCGCTGCGCAGTAGCGTTATCTACGTAGCGTTCATAAGCGTTGTATTGAGTTCCTGCTAACTGTGCCTGGTAAAAATCACGATCCGCATTTGTAAGAAGGTTGCTTATTGAATATAAGGTGTCAAAATAAACCTTTTCATCTTGAAGCATGATTTCTGACTGGCGGTATCCGCTTACAAGATTACTGATTAATAAAGCAACAATAAGGGGAAGCACCATTGTGAGCAATAGTGCATTTAGGCTGAATCCAGCCCTAGACTTTTTTTCCATAATACATTAATCTCCTTCTCATAATTATGTATACAATAATCTAGTGAGTAGCTCCATTTTACTATGTTTTTCGATATTTTTGTTGCATTTTATAACCTTTTTTAGAAAATAGGTTATATTCACAAAAATTATGTGAAAAAATTGTTGACATATAACAATAATCATGATAAAGTGCTCTAGGTTTAGTAATGATATATTTTGACTAGGTTTTATTGTGAGGTGAAATATGGAACTTACAACACTTAATAAAGAGTACAAATTACTTCGTGAAGAGAGTAATGAAAAATTTATAAAGATGACTCAGGTTGAGCCAGAGATTAATTTGGTTGAGGAGTACTGGATTACATCAGATCATACATTAGGAAATGCTAGATGCTATTTTGATTCATACGAAATGAGCATTGAGTATGCATTAGACAGAGTTGATTACAGAATGACTCTTAACTCAGATGGTCAGAAGCCATTTATCATTTTAGTAAATGGCAAGGCAATCAACACTAAGGGACAGCTCGAATCTTTCCTTAACGGAGATTTTACAATCAAAGCTGACAACATTGTGGAAAGCAACGTACGTCGTCTTTATTCATAACCGTGTGAACGGTAGGTAAGGTACACACAGTGTAAAATAAAACAGCCTGTAGGCAACAAGCTCTACTATTTCTCAAGCGAGATATTCCATCGAGCGGAGAAATCAGTAGGCTTGTAGCCGTAACAGGCTGTTTTTTGTATTCTATCGGCTAGCCGATATTATCCAAAGTAGCGCTTGAGTAAGCCTTCGAGTGCCTTACCGTGGCGAGCTTCGTCGCGAGCCATCTCGTGTACTGTGTCATGGATTGCATCAAGGTTGTTCTTCTTTGCACATTTTGCAAGATCAAACTTACCAGATGTAGCGCCGTATTCACAATCTACACGCCAAGCAAGATTCTTCTTTGTAGAATCTGTCATATTAACTTCTAAGTCAGAACCAAGCAATTCTGCAAACTTAGCTGCATGTTCAGCTTCTTCAAAAGCAGCCTTTTCCCAATATAAACCAATTTCAGGATAACCTTCTCTATGAGCTACACGAGCCATGCAAAGGTACATACCAACCTCTGAGCACTCGCCCTCGAAGTTAGACTTGAGCTGCTCGAAAATATATTTCTTATCTTCATCAGAAATCTCTGGATTATTTTTTACTGTAGACGCATATACGCCAAATTCGTGCTCAGCAGCAAGTGTAAGCTCGCCTTCAACCTTCTTAAACTTATCGCTCTTTGCATGGCAGATAGGGCACTCCTCTGGTGGATTCTCACCTTCATAAACATAACCGCATACAGAACAAACATACTTTGCCATAATTAGACTCCTTTCACATTAACCATTGTTATTTGTTTCATTATTAATTACACAGTCCTTGCAAATGCCTGTAAATAAAAGTGAGGCCTGCTCAACTGTGCCAATTCCGGCGCTAGATGCTGCAAGAATTTGGTCTACACTAGGAGTAACATCCACATCCATCAGTCTGTGACAGCATCTACAGAAGTAGTGGCTGTGAGCTGAAGTGTCAGCATCGAAGTGGTCGGTTCCATCGCCAGTTGAAATCTTTCTTACTTCTCCTAAATCCACGAGAAGAGTGAGATTTCTATAAACCGTTCCAAGACTGATTTTTGGATTTTCCTCCCTAACGTGCTGATAAATAACATCTGCTGTAGGGTGTTCCTTGGTAGACATTAAATATTCTTTTATGGATTCTCGTTGTCTACTATAATTCATAAAATGCACCTGCCTTTTAAAACTACATTGGCAAAATCAATAATGATTATCTATATAATATCATTTACAAACTGAAAGTCAATATTAAAATAGTAATAATTACTATTTTACAAAACTAATTTTAGTTAGTCTAAAATTCCTTGAGCTCTCAATAGAATAAAAAAATAATCCCGAATCCAAATGGATTCGGGATTTCTTTATGCTTTAAGTGTAATATATCCTACATTTTTTAGATTGTTCATGTATACGCTAAGGCGCTCATAAAGTGGCTCAGCTTCTTCACCGTACTTTTCTTTGACAAGCTGTCCAATTTCGTAAACAGATTTCTTGCCATCAATACAAGTGAAAATGTAGCTACCCATTCCTTCGAGATGAATATGGGAGATAGCTGGCTTATGTAAAAACTTTTGAGCAATACGATTTGTAATGCCTGTGTTTTCCATATCAACTATAACCTCACCAGATTCATCTGTAGTCCAGGTAAGTCCATTTTTTATTTCGAATACATAATCTAAAAAGTTGTCTGATTTATTATTTTTCATTTTTCTTTCCCTTAGCAGCATACCAAACTGCAGCAACTACAAGAGCTAAAAGGATGAAGGCCTGAACGTTTCCTGATGGAATAACAGATGAAAGGTTCATCTTATCAAGAAGGCCTGTTACAGCGAATATTGCAAGTAATACACCGACGATACCTTCACCAGCAATAAGACCTGAGCAGAAGAGGATACCCTTTCCGTTTTCGTTCTTTGCTGCGCGCTTCTTGTCTGTGAAAAGTCTTACAAGACCACCAAGCATGATTGTAGCTGAAAGCTCAAGTGGAAGGTAAAGACCGATAGCAACTGGAAGTGCACCGATACCAAGAATCTCAACAGCGATTGAGATAAATGCACCGATAAAGATAAGTGCCCATGGAAGGTTTCCATTCATAACACCTTCGATAATCATCTTCATCATTGTAGCCTGTGGAGCTGCAAGAGCGTCTGTACCGAAACCGTAAGCAGAGTTAAGAAGAATCATAACACCACCGATTGCAAGAGCAGCTGCGATAGTACCCATGATTTCACCGTACTGCTGCTTCTTAGGTGTAGCACCAAGAATGTAACCTGTCTTAAGATCCTGTGATGTATCACCAGCCATACAAGCTGCGATACAAATGATAGAACCGATTGCGATAGCACCCTGCATACCGTGAGCGCCTGTATCACCAGCAACCTTTAAGCAGATTGTAGCGATAAGGATAGTAGCAATTGTCATACCTGAAACAGGGTTGTTTGAGCTACCTACAAGACCAACCATACGTGAAGAAACGGCACTGAAGAAGAAACCGAATACTACGATGATGATAGCACCAAGCAATGAAACTGGTACAGCAGGTACAAGCCAGATAGCAATGATGAGTACTACGATAGCACCAAGTACAAATCTGATATCCATATCAAGAGCTGTTCTTTCGTTTGTTGTAGCACCAGCATTTTTAATGCTCTTGATTGAATCCATAAATGTCTTAACGATAAGTGGAAGTGTCTTGATAAGGCTGATAATACCAGCAGAAGCAACGGCACCTGCACCGATATACTTAATGTAGCTTGCCCAGATAGCTGAAGCACCGCCAGTAGCATAAAGCTCTGCAACAGAAACGCTAGCTGGATACATAACGATGTCGCCACCAAATGTAACGATTGCTGGGATGAGAACGAACCATCCGATTACACCACCGGCGAACATGTAAGCTGAAATACGAGCACCGCAGATATAACCAACAGAAACAAGAGCTGGATAAACTTCTGCAGAAAGTTCTGTCTTTAAAGCGTCAAGCTTGAGTGTAACTACACCCTGGATAGCATAAAAACCATCTACAAGAAGCTTTACTACAGCACCAATTCCCATACCAATGAAAACTGATTTAGCTGAAGAACCACCCTCTTCACCAGCAAGAAGAACCTCTGCACAAGCAGTTCCTTCTGGATAAGGGAGAACACCGTGCTCCTGAACGATAAGTGCGCTACGAAGTGGAACCATGAAGAATACTCCAAGTAAACCACCAAATAAAGCGATTACAGTAATTGTAACAAGTGAAGGTGTTTCCATAACGCCTTCCTTTGCCCAAAGGAAAAGTGCAGGCATTGTAAAGATTGCACCTGCAGCAAGTGACTCACCGGCTGAACCGATAGTCTGAACCATGTTACTTTCAAGGATTGAATCCTTCTTTAATATAACACGGATTACAGCCATAGAAATAACAGCTGCTGGGATAGAAGCTGAAACTGTCATACCAACTCTAAGTCCCAAGTAAGCGTTCGCTGCACCGAAGATTACAGCAAGAAGAAGACCCATAATAATAGATGTAGGAGTCATCTCTGGAGTTACCTTGTCAGCAGGAACGTAAGGTTTAAATTCCTGATTCATAATATTTTGTCTCCTTTAATAACAACAGTTTTTACATTATATATTCACTTTAAAGTGGATGCAAATTGATGTATTAAAGTATTAAAGCACTAAAGTGCAACCGGTAAACCTTGAAACTTAAACGTTTTAGGCTAAAAAGTTCATCAATTGTTCACAAAATGCCTATAGACAAAACTGAGTTGTGAGACTATTATATAGAAGTTCGCTGTATAGACGATAAATTTATAGATGGGGAGGCATGAAAAAATGGCTATTGGTGAAATTATTACTTGCACAAGTCCTGAAGATTTGTACAGAAGAGCAGAGGACTTACTTCAAAAAGGAGTAAAAACAGTATTCGTTGCACGTAACACATTAAAGGTTGTCAGCGTTACTACAAAATAAATCCGAAATGCATGGGCCGATGGAATTATCCATCGGTCTTTTTATATTGTTGATTTAATTTTACACTTTAACTTACTAAAGTAATATGATAGAATGAATCACATGATAAGTTTTGGGTAAAGGAGAAGAGATATATGAAAAAGAATGTCTTATCGATGGTTTTAAGTATGGCTATGGCAACTGCAATGTTAGTTGGTTGTGGTGCATCTTCAGATAATAATGAGACTATCAAAGAAGAGGAAACTGCGGCTAACGCTGAGGGAAAGGTTTATAAGGTTGGTATTGTTCAGTATGTAGACGATGCTTCTTTAAATCAGATTGTAGCCAATATTGAGTCACAGCTTGATTTACTTGCAAAGGAAAACGGATGCACATTTGAGTACGAAGATTACTATTATAATGGCAATGCGGATTCAACAACAATCAACCAGATTGTTACTGAGCTTATCAATGATGAAGTGGATGTGCTTGTTCCAATTGCAACACCTACAGCAATGATTTGCCAGGCAGCAACAGAGGACAATCAGATTCCTGTTGTATTTGCAGCTGTATCAGATCCAGAGGCAGCAGGCCTTGTAGAGAGCAATGATGCACCTGGTTCAAATGTTACAGGAACATCAGATGCGTTAAATACAGAAGCAGTTCTCGATTTAATGCTTGAGCAGAATAGAGACTTAGATAAGGTAGGTTTACTTTACGACAAGGGGCAGGATGCATCAGCAGGACCAATCAAGGATGCAAAGAAGTACCTTGAGGCTGCTGGTATTGAATATGTTGAGAAGACAGGAAACACAAATGATGAGGTTATGCTTGCTGCAGATGCACTTGTTGCGGAAGGGGTAGAAGCAGTATTCACACCAACTGACAACACTATCATGACAGCGGAGCTTGGAATCTATGAGAAGTTTATTGAAGCTGGAATCCCACATTACTGTGGTGCTGATTCATTCGCTCTTAATGGTGCTTACCTTGGCTATGGTGTAAACTATGCGACACTTGGCAAGGAGACTGCAAACATGGTTGCAGAAATCCTTGTAGAAGGCAAAGACCCAGCAACACTTCCTGTTAAGACTCTTGATAATGGAACAGCTACTGTTAACACTGAAACAGCAGCGGCTCTCAATCTAGATTATGATAAGCTTCGCGATATGTGCGATGGATTAGTTGAAGTGCAGACAGCGGAGGAATTTGATTAATGTCTAGTATTTTTACAGTGTCGATTTTTCAAAGTGCTTTAGAGCTAGGGTGTATATACGCCCTAGTTGCTTTGGCACTTTTTATTTCTTTTACAATACTTAATATTGCAGATTTAACAACGGATGGCTGTTTTACATTAGGTTGCGCCGTTGGTGCTATGGTTACTTTAGCTGGCCATCCATTTCTTGCGCTAATTGCTGCCATGGTGGCAGGTGCAATGGCTGGATTTGTCACAGCCTTTTTGCAGACAAAGCTTGGTGTAGAATCAATTCTTGCAGGTATCATTGTTAATACCGGACTATATACAATAAACATTGCTGTTATGGGATTTTCTTCTATAGCAAACCTCTTTGGATGTGACACTTTATTTTCTATAGGAAAGGATACTCTCGGCGGCACATTCCTTGGAGATTGGTATAAGGTTATTTTGGTAGCTCTCATTGTTGCGGTGATATCTTCTATTTTATGGTGGTTTTTAGGCACCACTTTAGGTATGTCTATTCGTGCTACAGGTGACAATGCAGATATGGTCAGATCATCATCTATCAATCCTACATTCACCATCACAGTAGGACTTTGCTTAGCAAACTCACTTACAGGACTTTCTGGTGCATTGATTGCCCAGTATCAAAAGTCAGCAGATATTAATATAGGAACAGGAATGGTTACAATTGCCCTTGCTTCCTTAATCATTGGTCAAACCTTGATTGGAAATAAGGGAAGCATGCTGCGCAGGATTTTAGGAACAATTCTTGGATCGGTGCTTTATCGTTTTATAGTTGCAATAGCTCTTAGACTTTCTGTACCAGCAGAGGCTTTAAAGCTTGTATCGGCACTTATCGTTGCTATTGCAATTGCGGCTCCTTATGTAAAGAAAAAGGTTGCCCTTAAAAAGAGAGAGTTTGCCAACTATAGAGGCAGTGTAAAGGGGGAGGTATAGTAAATGCTGAAAATCGATAATATTTCTAAAACCTTCAACCCTGGTACAGTTAATGAAAAAGCTGCGCTAACAAATCTTTCTTTAGAGTTAAAGAATGGAGATTTTGCCACAATCGTTGGTTCAAACGGAGCTGGAAAATCTACAATGTTTAATGCAATTGCAGGTACGTTCATTGTTGATGAAGGCAATATCTATTTGGATGATGAGGATATCACCTTCAAAAAAGAATATATGCGAAGCAGAGTCATTGGACATCTTTTCCAGGACCCATTAAAAGGCACAGCCCCTAATATGACCATAGAAGAAAATATGGCTTTAGCATATCTTCGCGCATCTCATTCTTCTGGAAAACTCTTTTCACGAATCAGTGCAAAGGATAAATCTCGATTTAGAGAACAATTATCCTTGCTTGGAATGGGACTAGAGGATAGAATGAAACAGCCGGTTGGTTTGCTTTCAGGTGGACAAAGACAAGCTCTTACACTTTTAATGGCTACATTTGTTACTCCAAAGCTTTTACTTTTAGATGAGCATACTGCAGCTCTTGATCCAGCCACAGCAGAAAAGGTTTTGGACCTTACAAAATCAATTGTTAAAGAGCAGGGCATTACTTGCCTTATGGTTACACACAATATGCATCAGGCATTGGAGGTTGGAAATCGTACACTTATGATGAATGCTGGTCACATTGTGTTTGACACCTCTGGAGAGGAACGTTCAAAGCTTACAGTTGCAGATTTGTTAGAGAAGTTTAAAACTGGCGCTGGGGAAGAATTAGACAATGATAGGGTTTTACTTTCATAACTTTTATGCAAGTTACCACTTTAAATCGTTAAAGTGTTCTAGTATTATATAAGCTATATAAAATTTAGGAAGAGGAAATAATAATGAAAAAGGTAGTTAAATTTGGCGGAAGTTCACTAGCTGATGCGGGTCAGTTTAAAAAAGTTGGGGACATCATCCGTGCAGACGAAAACAGAGTATTCGTAGTTCCATCTGCACCAGGCAAGAGAAACAGCAAGGATACAAAGGTTACAGATATGCTTATTGCCACATATGAGGCAGCAAAGGCAGGCAAGGATGTTACTGAGAATCTTGCAGCTATAAAGGCTAGATACGATGAGATTATTACAGGTCTTGATTTAAAAGGCTTTTCTCTTGATGAAGATTTTAAGAAGATTGCCGCCGATATTAAAGAAGACCTTTCATTAGATTATTTAGCAAGCCGTGGTGAGTTCCTTAACGGTAAGATTATGGCTGAGTATTTAGGCTATGATTTCATCGATGCAAAGGATGTGATTTTCTTTAACGAAGAAGGTCAGCTCAACGCATATAAAACAGAAAAGACAATGTCAAAGGCACTTGAGGAGCATCCACATGCTGTTATTCCAGGATTCTATGGATGTGGCAAGGATGGCAAGGTAAAGACATTCTCACGTGGTGGTTCCGATGTTACAGGTTCAATCGTAGCTGGCGCAGCAAAGGTAGATGTATACGAGAACTGGACAGACGTATCAGGCTTCTTGATTTGTGATCCACGTATTGTAAAGAATCCTGTTGCTATGCAGACAATCACATATAGAGAGCTTCGCGAGCTTTCATATATGGGCGCTTCAGTTCTTCACGAAGATGCAATTTTCCCTGTTCGTTCAGCAGGTATTCCAATCAACATCAAGAATACTAACAAGCCAGATGATGAAGGTACATGGATTGTTGAAAGCACAGGCCAGCGCAATGAATACGTTATCACAGGTATTGCTGGAAAGAAGGGCTTCTGTACAGTCCTTATTACAAAGTCTCTTATGAACTCTGAGGTAGGTTTCTGTAGAAAGGCACTTCAGGCATTTGAGGATAATGGAATCTGTATCGAGCACATGCCATCAGGTATTGATACTATGACTGTTGTTGTTCATGAGGATGAGTTCATTAACAAGGAACAGGCTGTAGTTTCAGCTATTCACAGAAACTGCTCACCAGATTCTATAGAAATCGAATCAGACCTTGCACTTATCGCAGTTGTAGGCCGTGGTATGAAAAACACTCGTGGTACTGCCGGCAGAATCTTTGCTGCACTTAGCCATGCTCATGTAAATGTTCGCATGATTGATCAGGGTTCTTCAGAGCTTAATATCATAATTGGTGTAGAAAATGCTGATTTTGAAGCAGCAGTAAAAGCTATCTATGATATTTTTGTAACTACCAAGCTATAATCTGACATATTTTACAAATTCTTATTAATATCAAAAAACTCTATTTTCATTATTGACTAAACAATTAAATTGTCTTATATTCTTGTTATTGGGGATGGTAAGAATCCCCAATAATCAAGATGCGCAACTGATTGCGCAACAACTTAATAATGTTTCAATTTTGAAGCTTTAGTTATTAGGCCGACTAAGGATTCAAAGCATGTAATGGAAAGGGAGGTTCTATTCATGAAAAGAATGGGGAAGGTGACAAAACGAATTGTCACAGTCTGCATTGCTTTTGCTATGTTACTAGGATTACCTGGTGCAAATCTAGCAATGCTATCAGAAAATGGCCTAAACACAGTTCAGGCCGCATCAAAGGTCAGCAGAGAGTCGGTTCACGACGGAGCTATTCTTCACGCATTTTGTTGGAATTTTAATACTATCAAGGAGAATATGGCAGATATTGCAGCTGCAGGATATACAGCTGTGCAGACATCGCCTATTAACGATTGCCTGTCTACAGAGCCAGGTCTTACTTTGTATAGTGATACGGGTAAATGGTATTACCATTATCAGCCAACTGACTGGGTTATTGGAAACTATCAGCTTGGCACAAGAGACGAGTTCAAGGCTATGTGCGAAACAGCAGATGAATATGGAATCGCTGTAATAGTTGATATTGATCCAAATCATACAACACCATTATTCGATGAAATCAGTCAGGATTTCCTTGATGCTGTAAACGCAAGCTACGATGATGTAACTAATCTTTATCACATCAATGGCTCAGATGTATCAAGAAATATTGATTACAGTGATAGAGTGTCAGTTGTCTATGATCCAATGGGTGGCTTGCCAGATGTTGATACAGAAAGTGATGCTTTCCAGGCATATTTCTATCAGTTCTTAGCAGATTGTATTGATTGCGGTGCTGATGGATTCAGAATTGATACTGCAAAGCATATTGCACTTCCAGATGATGGAGTTCCAGCAGCTTATGCAGGTCAGGAAGATAGAAATGATTTCTATCCAAATATGAAATCATATATAGATGATTTAGATAATGTAGATTATGAGGATTTGTTTGTATATGGAGAAGTTCTTCAGGGCGATACAGACAGACTTGCAGCATATCAGGATATGCTTGGTGGAACTACAGCAAGCAACTACGGTGCGAAAATCAGAAGTGCTGTTTCATCTGGTTCGCTTTCTGCAAGCAAGCTTGAAAGCTATGGCATTAGCGATGATACAACTACAGGAACAACCTATACAGCTGATTCCGACAAGCTTGTTACTTGGGTTGAATCACATGATAACTATATAAATGACAAGTCATACAACACAGTTGATGACACAGAGGTAATCCTTGGTTGGGCAATAATTGCATCTAGAGAAGCAGGAACACCACTGTTTTTCAGTAGACCAAATAATAGCTCTGCTGAAAATCCTTGGGGAGATAATGTGTTAGGCGCAGCAGGTTCAGATTTATATAAAAATCCTCAGGTTGTTGCAGTTAATAAGTTTAGAACTGCCATGACAGGTGAGGATGAATACCTTAGAAATCCAAACGGAAATAATTCTGTTCTTATGGTTGAGAGAGGAACAAAGGGAGCTGTTATAATCAATGGCTCTGATGAATCATTTGATTTAGAGTCAGAGACAAATCTTGCAGATGGCACATACATCAATTCTGTGGAAGGTGAAGATGGTATCTTTACAGTTCAGGATGGCGTAATCTCAGGAAAAATTTCAGCAAAGTCAGTTGTTGTTCTTGATGAAGCAACTGATGGGGAGTATTCCACGCTGTTCTTCTTTAACTCAAAACAGTGGTCTACTGTTAGTGCCATTGTTGATGATAATACTTATGATTGTGATAGCACTGGTGATGGTTGGTGGAAAGTTACCATTCCATCAGAAGAATTTGAAGTAGTATTTACAGATGGAACAAACAAATCAGATAAGTTTTCAATTACAAGTACTTCAGGAAAGTATTTAACCGGAGAAAACAGCACTTGCTACATGACAAAGGCTGAGGCAGAAAAGGCAATTGGCGTTGTAACCACATCAGTGTATTTCTATAACACAGAGGAATGGTCAACAGTTAAAGCCTATGCTTGGCTGGATGGTGGTGCACAGGTTTTTGGAGGATGGCCAGGAGCTACAGCTAAAAATGAGGGAGACTATTGGTGGAGAGCTGATGTCAAGCTTATGAGTGATGATGATTTTTCTATTATCTTTAACAACGGTTCTGGCGCACAGACTGTAGATATAAAGATTTCCGATAAGACAAAGACATATATTGCTTTAGATGGCGGTAGCAGTAATGGAAATCTTACAGTAGGTCTTTACAGCTCAAAGGATGAGGCTATGGATGCTACAGGTATTTACCCTGATAAGACCACTGTTTACTTCTACAACACAAAGGGCTGGGAGACAGTTGGAGTTTATACATGGGGTGCTGTAAGCCTTGGAGATTGGCCAGGCAAAGAGGCAACCTATGATGGCGATGATTGGTGGAAGATGACCATCAACGCTGCACCAGGTGATGACTTCAACATCATTTTCAATGACATGGGAAATGGTGGTCAGACTGGTGATTTAAAGGTTACAAGTATTAAAAATGTTTACTTCTGGGGTAGCAATGCTTACAGCTCTAAGAAAGAGGCTGAGGCTGCTGCAAAGGCAGCATCAGAGCGAGAGGCAGAAGAGGTTGAAGAAAAGGACGGATACACCCTAGTATATTTCTACGATGAAAATCAGTGGGATAATGTATACGTATATGCTTGGGGCGGAAATTATAACAATTGTATTGGTGAATGGCCAGGTACCCAGATGACTTTCATTGGAGATAATTGGTACGCTGCAAATGTATTAACAGAAGCAATTGAAAATACTGATTTACACTTAATCTTCAATAATGGAAATGGAACACAGCTAGCCGACAATGTAATGACAGACAAGACAAAGCTTTACTTTGTATCTAGAAGCACTGAAGCATTTTCTTCTAAAGATGAGGTTATGGAGCTAGTTGGAAAGACCACAGAAGAAGATAATGACGATGATGATGTTACATATAAAGATGTAGAGGAAGAGACAGAAGTAGCTGATGGCATGGTTCGTGTGTACTATCAGCTGGATGCAGACTGGGATAGCGATGTATATATGTATGCATGGCTGAAACAGGCGGATGGAACTAGTGCTGGCTTACCACTTGGTGATTGGCCAGGAACCAAGATGACTCACATCGGAAAAGGTTGGCACTATGTAGATATTCCAGAGGAATACTGGAATATGCGCGGGGAGAGCGAAGAGTTGTCTGAAGATGAAGAAGATGTAGAAGAGGAAGAACCAATAGAGGTAGATGAAGACAACGAAGATATTGAAGAAGAGTTGCCAGAAGAGAGTGATGAAGAATTTGATGAAGAAGTAGATAAGGATGCTGATGCTCAAGAGGAAGAAGCAGAGGATGAGGATGCTGATACTCAAGAGGATGAAGCAGAGGATGAGGGGTTAACTATAGCAAGTAATAATGTGTATGTAGTAGGTGCAACAGGCTACACATTAAAGCTAATTATTAACGATAATGGAATTCATCAGCAGATTGAGGACGCGGAGACTGTAGTAACAACTAGTCGTCCATCAGATGAAGAGCTTGGAAAGACAACAGAGTCCACAGATGACAATAAGGAAGAGAATAACACTTCTAATAATGAGAGCTCTACAAGCGCAGGCCAGACAAGTTCATCATCAAGCTCAAGCCAGGCAAGCACAAGTACATCAAGTAGCGCAACTTCATCAACAAGCACAAGTACATCAAGCTCATCAACAAGTGTAAGTGCTTCTACAAGCACAGATGAAACAGCTGCTACAGATGTTACAACAACTACAGACAATACAGCTACTGCAGACACTGAGTCAGAAACTTCTAATGAGAAGACTACAGTTACAAAGACTGCATCAAATGCTACTAAGGAATCAACAAAGGATACAACCTCAGATGATTCTAATACTACAGCTTCAACTGCAACTACAGAGGACACTGATAGCAACACAGATTCTCAGAGCATTCAGGATGCAGAAACACCAGCAGCAGCTACTGAAACAGAAAGCGGAAATACTGCACTTGTTATAGTACTAATAGTAGTGATGATAGCATTTGCCGGCGGTGGAGCTTTTGTTGTATCACAGGGAGGATTGGCAAGATTCTTAACTAAGAAAAAATAAATCATAATAGTGCATTAATGGGTGAATTTTTTGTTTCCTCAAAAGGCTACATATGGTATACTACCTACAGTTTAGGAAGGAAGGTACAATATGAGCCTTATAATAAAAAACGGAAGGGTTTTGAATCCACCTACAAACACAGACGAAATATTAGATATTAAGATAGACGGGAACAGTATTTCAGCTATTGAGGCTGAAATTGTTCCCGTTTTTTCTGATACGGTAATCGATGCTAAGGGCTGCTATGTGTTCCCTGGTCTTATCGATATGCATGTTCATTTCAGAGATCCAGGGCAGACTGCCAAGGAAGACATTGAGACCGGTTCAAAGGCTGCTGCAAGAGGCGGTGTTACTACTGTTCTTGCCATGCCAAATACAAAGCCGGTGGTTGATAATCCAGAGCTTGTAAACTATGTCCATGATAAGGGCAAGTCAGTTGGCCTATGCAGAGTGCTTCAGGTTGGCTCGGTTACAAAGGGAATGGAAGGCAAGGAGCTTTCTGATTTGGAAGGCATGATAAATGCCGGCATCCCAGCTATTTCAGAGGATGGCAAATCGGTAATGGATTCCGGTTTGTACCGAGAAGCTATGAAAATCGTAGCGAAGAAAAATGTTCCAGTTCTCGCTCACTGTGAGGATATTAATCTTGTTCAGGGCGGCGTTATGAACATGGGAACAAAATCTGATTCTATGGGAGAAAAGGGAATCAGCAACGCAGTAGAAAACATCATTGAAGCCCGTGACATTATGCTTGCAGAAGAGACGGGGGCTACACTTCATCTTTGTCATTGCTCCACAAAGGAAAGCTATGACATTCTTAAAGAGGCAAAGGCTAGAGGAATCAAGGTATCTGGCGAAGTTTGTCCTCATCATTTTACACTTACAGAAGACGATATCGTCCCAGGGGACGGTAACTATAAAATGAATCCACCAGTTCGTACAGCTGAAGATAGAGAGGCACTGAGACGTGGCCTTGCGGAGGGCGTATTTGAGGTAATATCTACAGACCACGCTCCACACACAGCAGAAGAAAAGGCCAAGGGCTTTGCATCACCATTTGGAATAGTTGGTCTTGAAACATCGGCAAGTCTTGCTTATACAGAGCTTGTATTATCAGGTCTTATTACACCGCTTACAATGGCTGCATATATGAGTAGCAATCCAGCTAGGATCCTTGGCAGACAGGATTTGGGTGATATATCTGTTGGTAAAGCAGCAGACATCACAATCTTTGATCCAACTATCGAATATGAAATTCATGCTGCCGACTTTGTTGGCAAGTCAAAGAATATGCCTTATGAGAATCGTAAGGTACAGGGAAAAGTTGTAAAAACTATATTTGGAGGTAATGTTGTATATGATTCAGAAGCTAATT
This sequence comes from Pseudobutyrivibrio sp. JW11, assembly GCF_900115355.1. Lineage (NCBI taxonomy): Bacteria > Bacillati > Bacillota > Clostridia > Lachnospirales > Lachnospiraceae > Pseudobutyrivibrio > Pseudobutyrivibrio sp. JW11. Next base: position 122,028 of record NZ_FOWB01000003.1, read on the forward strand.
AACCAGATTCAGGAGAAGAACGCACCAATAGTTGTAGGTTTAGACCCTACTATGAAGCTTATGCCAAAGTCACTTGTTGATAAGTGGATAGGCGAATGCGGCCAGACACTTGAGGCAGTAGGCGAGGCTATGTTCGACTACAACAGACAGATTATGGATGCTACTGCAGATTTGATTCCAGCAGTAAAGCCACAGATTGCTATGTATGAAAGCTATGGCATCCCAGGTATGATTGCCTACAAAAAGACAGTTGATTATGCGAAGGAACTTGGTCTTATCGTTATTGCAGATATCAAGCGTGGTGACATTGGCTCAACATCTACAGCATACGCTCTTGGACACCTTGGTTCAGTTCAGGTGGGCGAGTACAAATATCAGGGCTTTGATGCAGATATGGCTACAGTAAACCCATATCTTGGAACAGATGGCGTAAAGCCTTTCGTTGATGTTTGCAAGGAAGAGGACAAGGGAATCTTTGTACTCTGCAAGACTTCAAATCCATCATCAGGAGAATTCCAGGATAGACTTATTGACGGCAGACCACTTTACGAGCACATGGCTGAGAAAATCGAAGAGTGGGGTGCAGACACTCGCGAGGGCAACTACTCAAATGTTGGTGCAGTAGTTGGTGCAACTTATCCAGAGATGGGCGCAAAGCTCCGCAAGCTTATGCCTCACACATATATCCTTGTGCCAGGTTACGGTGCACAGGGAGGCAAGGGTGCTGACCTTGTAAACTTCTTCAATGAGGATGGCCTTGGCGCTATTGTAAATTCAAGCCGTGGCATCATTGCAGCATACCAGCAGGAGAAATATGCGAAGTATGGCGAAGAGAACTTTGCAGGAGCAAGTAGAGCAGCTGTAGAGGATATGCTCGCAGATATTCGCGGAGCACTTAAGTAAGTTAAGTAAGGAGTTTAATAAAATATGAAAATAAAAGAAAGAGCTACAGTAGTAGCCCAGAAAAAACTGGCAGAAGGTGTATATAGCCTTGAACTTGAGACAAATGCAAGTAAATATGCCGTCCCAGGTCAGTTCATAAATATATTTTCAAATGACAAAAGCAAGCTGTTACCTCGTCCTATCAGCATCTGCGAAATCAATGAGTTAAAAAATACTCTTCGAGTGGTATTTCGAGTTGTAGGCGAAGGCACAACAGAGTTTTCTGAGCTTCAAGCTGGCGACACTGTAGAGATTCTTGGTCCTCTTGGAAATGGTTTTCCACTTGAGGGAGAAAAGGCTATTGTAGTTGGTGGCGGAATTGGTGTGCCTCCAATGCTAGAGCTTGCAAAGCAGTTGAAGGGCTCTGTTACAGCAGTAATGGGATATCGCAACGATGATTTATTCCTTGCTGATGAATTTATTGATGCAGCAGCTGATGTAATTATCGCTACAGATGATGGCTCAGTGGGAGTTCACGGCACTGTTGTTGATGCAATGAAGGAAAACGAATTGACTGCTGATGTTATCTATGCTTGCGGCCCAAAGCCAATGCTTAGAGGCGTTGCACAGTATGCCCTTGAAAAAGGCATCAAGTGCTATGTTTCAATGGAAGAGAGAATGGCATGTGGTGTTGGTGCATGCTTGGGATGCGTATGCCAGTCTAAAGAAGTAGATGATCACAGCCACGTTAAAAATAAAAGAGTCTGCAAAGACGGTCCAGTTTTCTTATCTACGGAGGTGGAATTGTAATGAATACAAAGGTTACTATCGCAGGAGTAGAATTTCAGAATCCTATTATGGAAGCTTCAGGAACCTTTGGTTCAGGCATGGAGTATTCAGAATTTGTAGACTTAAATAAGCTTGGTGCTGTTGTTACAAAAGGCGTTGCAAATGTGCCTTGGCCAGGTAATCCAACACCAAGAATTGCCGAAGTAAAATCAGGCATGCTTAACGCCATCGGCCTGCAGAATCCAGGGGTTGAGGTGTTCTGCGAAAGAGATTTAAAATTCCTTGAACAGTACAAAGATACAAAGGTAGTGGTTAATGTTTGCGGTCATTCAGCCGAAGAATATATTGAAGTGGTAGATAGATTGGCAGATGAAAAGCGAGTTGATATGCTAGAAATCAACATCTCTTGTCCTAACGTTAAAGAGGGCGGAATCGCTTTTGGTCAGGATCCTAAGGCAGTAGAAGAAATCACAAGACTTGTGAAATCTCATGCAAAGCAGCCAATCGTCATGAAGCTTTCTCCAAACGTTACAGACATCAAGGTTATGGCAAAAGCTGCGGAAGCTGGGGGAGCGGATGCCATTTCCCTTATTAATACTCTTACAGGGATGAAAATCGATGTTGAACGTCAAAGCTTTGTACTGGCAAACAAGACCGGTGGTATGTCAGGTCCTGCTGTTCATCCTATAGCTGTTCGTATGGTCTATGAGTGTGCTTCTACAGTTTCAATTCCAATTATAGGAATGGGTGGAATTTCAACATGGGAAGATGCAATTGAAATGATGCTTGCGGGGGCAACTGCCGTTTCAATTGGTACAGCTAATTTCTACAATCCTACAGCAACACTGGATATACTTAACGGAATGAAGGAATATATGGAGAGGAAGGGTATTGAGGATATCAACAATATAATAGGCATAGTGAAATAAGGTTTTGCTACACATAATAATTGAATGGTTACATTGTTCACGGAAATTTCTCACAATATACTCAGATTTTTCCGTGACACTTTCAAATTCATTTGCTAAACTTTATTTACGTCCACAATTTGAAAGGAGGGGAGCTGATGAAGTTCAAGAAGATAGGTGAGGACAAGATTAGATGTGTCATCACAAAAGAAGAAATGGAACAGAACGGCATGGAGCTTGGTGATTTCGTCAGTGACCAGGAAAAGACCCAGAGCTTTATTAGGGATATTCTTGCTGAAGCCTGTGAGACCCTCGGAATTGAGACTCATGCAAAGGCGTACAGCGTTCAAATGACAGTGATGCCACAGGGTGATGTTGCATTACTTATATCTCCAGATTCAAGCACAGGACTGGCTACAGCAATTGAAGAATTAAAAAAGCATCTCACAGGTTTACAGGAGACGCTTTCAACTACGAAAACACCTCAGAGTGCAGCAATTTCAGCTAGTACATCTGATGTTCCAGTACAGCCTGCAAAGGCTATTACAGACGAAAGTGATGAGGTGACAGATCAGTATCTGGATACTCCACTTTGGGCAATACTTGATGATTTAGATTCAGCAATTTTACTTTGCAAGCATCTTCCAAAGTACGATGGAATGAAGAGTACGTTGTACCGTTACGGAGATGACTACTACATCAAGCTGAATTTTGAGCTTACACGCAGACAGATTTCAGCTGTGATTTTAGTAATAGCAGAGTTTGCAAATCAGATGTTTACAGAAAGCTTTGATGGGGCATTCTTGTTAGAGCACGGCGATTTGATTTGCGAAGATTGTGCAAATGTTTTATCACAAATTTAATACAAAAATACCAATAGTCAGGAGATTATCTCCTGACTATTTTTTATTGAAAAATAAAAGTTTAGTTAACAGCATAACCAGTTGATAAATCGCCATTTATCGATAAACTATTAGAAGGAGTTTATTGAAATTATATTACGTAAAGGGAGTTTTATGAACAGACACGCATTATTACACATACCAGAATCAAGATATTGTTTTCCATTATCGACGGATGAAATAGTTCTTAGACTTAGAACTGCCAGAGAAGATGCAGAAAGTGGACTTAAGGTAAGCTTAATCTACGGTGTTAAGTATGATTATAAAGAAGAGAGATACACTGTGGATGTTCCACTTAAATATAAAGATGAGCTATTCGCTTATTATGAAATCCAGCTGAAAATAAACGACGTTCGATTTGTTTATATTTTCCAGCTGGAGAAGAATAACAAAATATATTTTTACAGCGAAGATGGCCTTACTGAAAGCTATAATTACGAGGATTGTTATTATAATTTCTTCCAGTTGCCATACATCAATGAAAATGATGTTATGCCACTTGTAAAGTGGATGCCAGGTTCTGTTTTCTATCAGATTTTTGTTGATAGATTCTGCGTTGGTGATGAAAACAAGGATATGTCCTATATCGACATGAGATGGGGCGATAAACCTACCCCTAAAAGCCATGCTGGTGGCGATCTTCGAGGAATTATAAAGAGACTTGATTATCTTAAGGATTTGGGCATTTCAGGAATATATTTAACGCCTATATTTTTATCGGAATCAAATCACAAGTACGATATTATTGACTATAAAACTATAGATCCACAGTTTGGTACGACGGAGGATTTGATAGAACTGGTAAAGGAAGCTCATGCCAGAGGTATTAGACTTGTGCTGGATGCAGTTTTTAATCATTGCAGCACAAAGATGGAGCAGTTTCAGGATGTAGTAAAAAATGGACGTAAATCAAAGTATCACGATTGGTTCATTATTGATGGAGATAAGGCAGACGTAGAAAATCGTAATTACGAATGCTTTGCATATTCAAAGTCCATGCCAAAACTTAACACAGCGAATCCTGATGTGCAAAAATATTTGCTGGATATTGCGACTTATTGGATTGATGTAGCTGATATTGACGGCTGGCGACTCGATGTTGCAGATGAGGTATCTCACGATTTCTGGAGAATGTTCAGAAAGGCTGTAAAGGCGAAAAAGAGTGATGCCGTAATCATCGGAGAAAACTGGCATGATGCATACCCAGCTTTGCAAGGTGACCAGCAGGATAGCATTATGAATTATGCATATACGAAGATATGTCTTGATTATTTTGCAAAAGGAATATGTGATGAGGCAAAAACTGTCCAGCATCTAAATGGAATTTTGATGCGTAACATGAAGCAAGTAAACTATATGATGCTGAATTTGCTTGATTCTCATGATACAGAGCGCTTCTTTACAGCTATAGGCAAGGATAAAAAGAAGTTGGAAACAGCAATAGCATTAACAATGTTTATGCCGGGTACACCTTGTTTGTACTATGGAACAGAGCAGGCTATGGAAGGTAATCATGACCCTGATTGCAGACGCTGTTTTAATTGGAACAAAGAAGAGTGGGATTTGGACTTCTTAGAGAAGGTAAAGAGCTTAATAGCTTTAAAAAAGAATCCAATACTACAGTTAGGAGATACTTCTATTGTAGAGGATGATAATGCTATTAATATCATAAGAAGCTACGAAGGAAAAACAATGACCATTAAAATTACAAGTCCTACCGTATATACGATATGTTAAAAAATCCTAGGTGCTAGTTTGCACCTAGGATTTCTTTTGCATTTTTTATTCTTTCCGCAGTTGGTGATTCTACGCCTTCAAGGCGATATGGTATGCCTAGCTCAGCATACTTTGGAACCCCTAGACTGTGGTATGGAAGAACCTCCACTCGCTCTACGGTCTTTAAAGTATCTATAAACTCTCGTGTACGATGGAGTAGTTCATCATTATCACTTCCACCAGGAACAAGCACGTGTCTAATCCAAATTCTTACACCCATATCAGAGATTTCTTTTGCCATCTGAAGGATATTGTCATTAGGCACCCCTGTGAGCTTCTTATGCTCCTCAGGATCGATGTTTTTGATATCAAGCATAACAGTGTCGGTGACGCTCATTAATTCCTTCCATTTGCTGTAAAATGGCTCTTCATGAGTGAATGGCTGGCCGGCAGTATCAAGGCAAGTGGTGATACCTTTAGCTTTGGCTTTCTTAAATAAATCCAACACAAAATCAATCTGAAGAAGTGGCTCGCCACCGCTGACAGTGATTCCGCCATCTTTCTTCCAGTAAGGCTTGTAGCGAAGAGCTTTCTCAAGGACCTGATCTGCAGTATACTGCTCGCCCTGATGCTCAGCCCATGTCTCTGGGTTGTGGCAAAAAGCGCAGCGCATCTTGCATCCATTTAAGAATATTATATAACGAACTCCAGGGCCATCAACGGCCCCGAAGCTCTCAAATTTATTTATATAACCAAGAATTTCACGCATTATAATGCCTCGTGGCAAGTACGTGCAATAACGTCAAGCTGCTGCTCTTTTGTTAAGTCGATGAACTTAACAGCGTATCCAGATACACGGATTGTGAAGTTAGCGTACTCTGGCTTCTCTGGATGCTCCATAGCATCGATAAGCTTTTCTTTACCGAATACGTTAACGTTGAGGTGATGAGCACCCTGATCGAAGTATCCGTCAAGTACGTTAACAAGGTTGTTAACACGCTCTTCCTCTGAGTGTCCAAGGGCACCTGGGTTGATTGTCTGTGTATTAGAGATTCCGTCAAGTGCTTCTTCATATGGAAGCTTAGCTACTGAGTTAAGTGAAGCAACAAGACCGTTCTTCTCTGCACCGTATGCTGGGTTAGCACCTGGTGAAAGTGGCTCGCCTGCTGGTCTTCCGTCTGGAAGAGCACCTGTTGCCTTACCGTATACAACGTTTGATGTAATTGTAAGGATAGATGTTGTAGGCTCTGAATCTCTGTATGTGTGGATATGACGAAGCTTTGTCATGAATGTTCTAAGAAGCCATACAGCAATCTCATCAGCTCTGTCATCATCGTTACCATAACGTGGGAAGTCACCTTCGATTTCGAAATCCTTTGTGATTCCGTTCTCATCACGGATAGCCTTAACCTTTGCATACTTGATAGCTGAAAGTGAATCTACACAGTGTGAGAATCCAGCGATACCTGTAGCAAATGAACGACGTACGTGTGTATCAATAAGTGCCATCTGGCAAACTTCATAGTAATACTTATCATGCATGTAGTGAATCATGTTGAGTGCTCCAACATACATGTGAGCTAACCAATCCATCATCTGATCAAACTTGTGCATAACCTCGTCGTAATCAAGGTACTCAGATGTGATAGGTGTGTACTCAGGACCAACCTGATCATGTGACTTCTCATCAACACCACCGTTGATAGCGTAAAGAAGACACTTAGCAAGGTTTGCACGAGCACCGAAGAACTGAAGCTCCTTACCTGTTTCTGTAGCAGATACACAGCAGCAGATTGAGTAATCATCGCCCCATGTAACTCTCATAACATCATCGTTCTCGTACTGGATAGAAGATGTGTTTACAGAAATCTTTGCAGCGTACTTCTTGAAGCTTTCAGGAAGACGGCTAGAGTACATAACTGTAAGGTTTGGCTCTGGTGAAGGACCCATGTTTTCAAGTGTGTGAAGGAATCTGTAGCAAGTCTTTGTAACCTGGTGACGTCCATCAAGACCAATACCACCAACTTCAAGTGTAGCCCATACTGGATCACCTGAGAATAACTGGTTGTAAGACTCGATACGAGCAAATTTAACCATACGGCACTTCATTGTGAAGTGATCGATGATTTCCTGTGCCTCAGACTCTGTGATAACACCGTTTGCAAGGTCACGTGTCATGTAGATATCAAGGAATGTAGAAACACGTCCTACTGACATAGCAGCACCGTTCTGAGTCTTGATAGCTGCAAGGTAACCGAAGTATAACCACTGAGCAGCTTCCTTAGCGTTTGCGGCTGGCTTAGAAATATCAAAGCCGTAAGAAGCAGCCATTTCCTTCATGCCCTTAAGAGCGTTGATCTGGTCTGTGATTTCCTCGCGAAGCTGGAAGTCATAACGTCTCATACCCTGACGATTTGTGTTAGCGAAGTCAATCTGCTTCTTTTCGATAAGGTAATCGATACCGTAAAGAGCAACTCTTCTGTAATCGCCAACGATACGACCACGGCCGTATGTATCAGGAAGACCTGTAAGAATTTTATTGTGACGAGCTTTCATAATCTCTGGTGTGTAGATATCGAAAACTCCCTGATTGTGTGTCTTGTGATAAACAGTAAAGATTTCGTGAAGCTTCTCGCTTGGCTCATAACCGTACATTCTGCAAGACTGCTCAGCCATTTTAATACCACCGTATGGCATGAAAGCTCTCTTAAGAGGCTTGTCTGTCTGAAGACCAACGATTTGTTCAAGATCCTTTGTGTCCTCTGAAATGTAACCTGGGCCATAAGAAGTAAGAGATGAAACAATTTCTGTTTCCATGTCTAAAACGCCGCCCTTAGCACGCTCAGCTGCCTGAAGTTCCTGAAGCTTACCCCAAAGTGTGTTAGTAGCATCTGTAGGACCTGCTAAGAAAGACTCATCTCCATCATAAGGAGTGTAGTTGTTCTGGATGAAGTCACGTACGTCAACGTTATCTTTCCAAACGCGACCGACGAAACCATTCCATTGTGCGAAATCATGATTTGCCATTGATTTGTTTCCCTTTCTGTTTATAAAAATATAAAAATTTATAGTTCTGTTTGTAAGCTAGGTGGAAGCCTTACAAACGCCGGCTAGTGGGGTTATATTAGCCACAATTTGGACAGTTAGTTGCGTCTAACAATCTAGCCTCTAATAATATACCATAGGAGTGACAAAAAATTCACAATGTATTAAAATAAAAACATTTTTGGATGTATTTCTGCAAAAACAAATTGCGTGTGATTTATTATTTATGGCTTTTGTATAGTAGAGATTTTTTTGGTACAATGAATTCACATTAATTTACAAAGTTTGGAGATAAATTTGGCTACAAATAATACAAGTACAAAAAACAAAGTAAAAGGGCCTAGTCAGACTGCTCCTGCAGGATACAAAGGCAAGAATCAAGCATTCCTTGATGCGGAATATCTTAGTGCGAGATATAAAAAGAGTTCCATCGAGGATGTTATTTCTGTGGGCGTAATTATTACAAACCCAGCCCATGAGGAGCTTGATAGATTCTACTCAACAGTTCAGCTAAGACCTGGCCATAAGTTACCGCCGCTTATTACTGAGCTCACTGGTCTTACCAATGAAGATTTAGAGGATGCTCCAGCTTACGAGGATGTTATGACTGAGCTTATCACTCGCATTCGTAAGTTTCAGGTTGGAAAAATCTGCGTTTGGGGCGGAGATAAAAACAGCTTTCAAAGAGACTACGAATCCAGAAATCTGGAAAAGCCACTTAAGCGAAGCGTTGCAAAGTTTATTAGCACTTTTGACAATATTCAAAAAGAAGTCAGCTTGGATGTTACTGGAGGCTTAGATGCAAATCTTTCCCTTGCAGATATGAAAACAATCTGTGGCCTTGGCGGTCATGTGGAGCATAACGCTCTTGCAGATGCTGAAGACATGCTTAACTGCATCAGAATAATCGAACAGGATCAGATGAAGTACGATGGGGTACGAGCAGCTGAATATAAAAAGTTCAGAGGCGAATACGTTAAGAATAGAAGCTTTGGTGATGTGGAAGAGGATGATGAGCTAATCATCGATTCTAAGATAGGTGCTGATTTCTTGGAAGAATTAAAGCGTAAAGGCTTCCACGAGAATCCAAAGACAAAAGCTTTTATGGATGATTTGGGATTCTTACTCGGTCAGGGAAATGTATATATGGGTACTTTCTCTGAGATGATGGAAGAAAAGTCTAAGGAGATATAAAATGGGAAAACAAAAGTGGAAAGCAGGTAATATGATTTATCCACTTCCAGCTGTAATGATTACATGCCGAGATAAGGAAGGAAATGATAATGTGTTTACTGTTGCATGGACAGGAACAGTATGTACCAATCCGCCTATGGCATACATTTCAGTTAGGCCTAGCAGATACTCATACAATATGATAAAAGAGACAGGTGAATTTGTAATCAACTTGACTACAGAGGAGCTTGCCTTCGCTACAGATTTTTGTGGCGTCAAAAGCGGTAGGGATGTAGATAAGTTCGAAGCTTGCGGCCTTCACAAGGAAATGGCTGATGAAGTCAATGTTCCTATGCTAGTTGAATCGCCAGTCAACATCGAGTGTAGGGTGAGAGAAGCACATGAATATGGTAGCCATACCATGTTTGTTGCAGATGTACTTGCAGTGCACGCAGATGAGAAATATATGAATGAAACAGGAAAGTTTCAATTGGAAGAATCAGAGCCATTGGCATATTGCCATGGCACTTATTTTGGCCTTACAAAACCAAAGGGTACCTTTGGTTACTCTATAAAAAAGAAAGAAGGAAAGAAAAAATGAACAAGACAGTAAAAGGACTATTTGAATTTATAGAGGAGAGCCCATCTCAGTTTCACGTAGTGGCAAACGAGAGACAGAGATTTTTAGATGCAGGTTTCGTAGAGTTAAACGAAGCTAAAGAGTGGAAAATCGAGCTTGGTAAGAACTATTTCGTTACAAGAAACGGTTCATCAATTCTTGCATTTAGAATGCCTAAGGATTCACTTAAGAGCTTCATGATTATGGCTTCACACAGCGATTCACCAACATTCAGAATCAAAGAACAGCCAGAAATGAAAGAGGGCCACTATGTAAAGCTTAACACAGAAAAGTACGGCGGAATGCTTATGGCTCCTTGGTTTGACAGACCACTTTCAATCGCTGGTCGTGTAATTGTCAGAAGCAAAAATGGTATCGAGACAAAGCTTATAGATTTCGACAGAGATCTTTGCATGCTTCCTTCACTTGCAATCCACATGAACAGAGAAGCAAACGATGGTTATAAATACAATCCACAGAAGGATTTACTTCCACTTGTATCTATGGATGAAAACTTTAATCTTAAGAAGCTTGTTGCAGCAGAGCTTTCAGTTAAGGAAGAGGAAATCCTAGGTTCTGATTTATTCCTATACAACAGAGAGCCAGGTAAGGTTTGGGGTGCAGACGAAGAATTTATTTCTATCAGAAGACTTGATGACCTTCAGTGCTCATACAGCTCAATGATGGGACTTCTTGGAGCTAAGAATTCAAACACAGCAGCTCAGATTCACGTAACATTTGATAATGAAGAAGTAGGAAGTGGTACAAAGCAGGGTGCTGATTCTACATTCTTATATGATACTTTGGTTCGCATTAACGAAGCTATGGGTGGCAATAACTCAAGCCTTCTCACAGCAATTGCAAATTCATTTATGGTTTCTGCAGACAATGCTCATGCGCTACATCCAAACTATGCAGAAAAGAGCGACCCAACAAACAAGGTTTATATGAATGAAGGCGTTGTAATCAAGTTCAATGCAAATCAGAAATACATGACAGATGGTTTGGCATTTGGAATTTTCACAGAAATGTGCAATAAGGCAAAGGTTCCATATCAGACATTTGTAAACCGTTCGGATGTAGCTGGTGGTTCTACACTTGGTAACATTTCAAACGCTCATGTTTCAATCAATGGTGTTGATATCGGATTAGCTCAGCTTGCTATGCATTCTCCATATGAGACAGCAGGTGTGAAAGATACCGAATATTTGCTTAAAATTGCTACGAAATTTTACGAAACTGTCATTGAAAATGTTTCGGGCTCAGATTATAATTTTGATTAATTTTGAAGGCTTTGACACACTTATATTGACACTTGGGGGAAAATGAGATGAAATTCAGACCATGCATTGACATTCACAACGGTAAGGTAAAGCAAATTGTTGGTTCAACTATTTCAGATTTGGGGAAAGCAGATGGTCAGCCGAAGGAGAATTTTGTAGCGGATAAAGGAGCAGCTTATTTTGCGAACCTTTACAAGTCAGATGATCTTAGAGGCGGACACATCATCAATCTGAATATGAAAGGCACACCAGAGTATGAGGCTTCAAAGGAAGAAGCTATGGAAGCTCTTAGAGCATATCCTGGTGGAATGCAGTATGGTGGCGGAGTAGATGATAAAAACGCTAGAGATTTTATATCTGCTGGTGCCAGCCATGTTATTGTTACTTCTTTTGTTTTTAACGATGGAAGAGTCGATTACGATGCTTTGAAGCGCATATCAGAGGTCGTTGGAAGAGAGCATTTGGTTCTGGATTTATCTTGTACCAGAATAGATGATAAATATGTCATTGTTACAGACAGATGGCAGAAGGTTTCCAAGGAGATTATCACATACAATTTCCTTGATAGACTTGCATACTATTGCGATGAGTTTTTGATTCATGCAGCAGATGTGGAGGGAAGACAGAGCGGTATTGATAGGGATTTAGTTGGTTTTTTATCAGGTTACAAGCGTGTTCCAATTACATATGCAGGCGGAGTATCAGATTACGGAGATATAGAACTCATTAGCTATCTATCTGATAATAATATGGATTTCACTGTAGGCTCATGCCTGGATTTATTTGGCGGAGATTTATCCTACGAAAGAATAGTGAAACGAATTGTAACTAGGTAATAAGGCAACAAAGGAAGGTACACATGTTTAAAGTAAACACAAATTTCCAAAAACTCCCAGGCAGCTATCTATTCTCTACAATCGCAAAAAAAGTAGCTGCATATCAAGAAGCTAATCCAAATGCAGATATAATCAGACTTGGTATTGGCGATGTAACACAACCAATTGCACCAGCTATGATTAACGCACTTCACAGTGCAGTTGATGAAATGGGAGACGCTAAAACCTTCCATGGTTATGCTCCAGATTTAGGATATTCATTCCTACGTGAGGCTATTGCAAAGAATGATTATCAAAGCAGAGGCTGTGATATTTCAGCAGATGAAGTTTTTGTTTCGGATGGAGCAAAATCAGATTCAGCTGATATTCAGGAATTATTTGCAGCAGATGTTAAAATCGCTGTTTGTGATCCGGTTTATCCAGTTTACGTAGATTCAAATGTTATGGCAGGAAGATGTGGCACATATGATGCTACTCTTGGCAAGTGGTCAGATCTTATCTACATGCCAACAACAGCTGAGAACAATTTCGTTCCAGAATTTCCAAAGGAGACACCAGATGTAATCTATCTATGTCTTCCAAACAACCCTACAGGAACTACTCTTACAAAGAGCCAGCTTCAGCTTTGGGTTGACTATGCAAACAAAAACAAATGTCTCATCATTTTTGATGCAGCATACGAAGCATATATTTCAGAGGAAGATGTTCCTCATTCTATTTATGAATGTACTGGTGCAAAGACTTGCGCTATCGAAATTCATTCATTCTCAAAGAATGCAGGCTTTACTGGCGTTCGTTTGGGATACACAGTAGTGCCAAAGGATCTTGTTTATGATGGTGTGTCACTTCACGGTATGTGGGCTCGTCGTCACGGTACAAAGTTCAACGGGGCACCTTACATCATCCAAAGAGCAGGAGAGGCAGTTTACTCTGCAGAAGGTCAGGCTCAGATTAAGCAGCAGGTCGGCTTCTACATGAACAATGCCAAGACAATCTACACTGGTCTTAAGGATGCTGGATATCAGGTATATGGTGGAGTTAATGCTCCTTATATTTGGTTAAAGACACCTGACAACATGACATCATGGGATTTCTTTGATTATCTTCTTGAGAATGTTCAAATCGTTGGAACACCAGGTGCTGGCTTTGGACCATCAGGTGAGGGCTACTTTAGACTTACTGCTTTTGGTTCAGCTGAAAATACAGTTAGAGCTATTGAGCGAATCAAAAACTTATAAATATGGTTAATACTAAGTATGAACTAATAATTAAAGACATAAAAAAGGCAATCAATTCCGGCAAATATGGAGTGGATGAAAAGATTGCTTCGGAAAATGAGCTGGCCGCAAAGTATGGTGTTAGTAGACAAACGGTACGAAAAGCCATAGGACAGCTTATTTCTGAAGGCTATCTTTATGCACGTCATGGAAGCGGAACCTTTGTTGCACGTCCCAAAACAAAAAGAGGCCACAGCAAAAATATTGCTGTGGTTTCGACTTACATGTCGGATTATATTTTCCCGAGAGTTATTCAGGGTATCAATCAGGTCCTGGATGAAAACGGATATAGTATCCTTCTTAAAACCACCAACAATTCCCGTAAGGGTGAGGCTTGGTGTATGGAAGAGCTTTTGTCTAAAAACATTGACGGCATGATTATTGAACCTAGCCAAAGCGCCATTAGCTGCCAACACCAGGTGCTTTATGAGCAAATGGATGCAATGGGAATCCCTTATGTATTTATTCAGGGATGCTATGAGGCTATGATGGACAGGCCTTATGTAATGCTTGATGATGTGGAAGGCGGCAAGCTTATCACAGAGCATTTGCTTGGTTTAGGACATCGACAGATTGCAGGCATTTTCAAGGCAGATGATACACAGGGGATTCTTCGACACAAGGGGTATGTAAAAGCATTGGCTTCTGCAGGCGTTGCCTATGATCCTGATTTAGTTGTGTGGTATCACACAAAGGATAAATCTACAAAGCCTATGGAAGGGCTTCTCAGGATTTTTGAAAATGGAATTCCTTGTCATGGAGTAGTTTGCTATAACGATGAAATAGCAGCAGATGTAATAAAGGGCTTGACCAATATAGGCAGAAATGTTCCTCATGATATTTCGGTGACAGGGTTTGACAACTCTCTGCTTGCACACAGCAAAGGTATCACCACAATTGCTCATCCACAGGAGGAATTAGGCAAGAAAGCTGCCCAGACCTTGCTTGGACTCATTGACGGAAGCATTTCGAAAAAAGAAGCTCACATATTATTGGAGCCAAAAGTAATAGAAAGAAAATCATGTTTTTAAGCAGTAAAAAAGACGCCGGCGGGGCGTCTTTTTTAAAAAGGGAGAATAATGTTATGAAAAAAATGGTTCATCGCTTCTGTCTTGCGATGTAATTATAATACAATCAATTTCTGAAGGAACAATGGAAAATATGTGAATAAAGAATGCAAAATAAAAATAGTATTTGTGAATTGCTGACCGATGGTGTGAAATAATAGAAATATGTTAATGCATGTAACTAAATACGCTACAAACAAATAGCTGGTACCATCGTACCAGCTTTAATAAAAACACCAAATACATTAAATTAACTCATACGCGCACATCTATCATGGTGCCGGAAGTGGGATAGACCAAGCTCTCTAGTGAAGGAGTATTCATACTCTCTGCTAGCGCCTGACCCTGTCCTTCTACAAGATCTAATGTCTTACCGAGCATAGCAGTCCCCACTGCTGACATTAACTGATTTTGACTTAGGCTCATAGAAATTTCGGCTATATCCATATGGCGCCTCCCCTAAAAAAGACTGAATCTTTTTCATTTCTATTTAAGTGTATCATTTGCTATATTTTATTTGGTGCCAAATTGTGACTAATATGTGAACAAACTGTGAATTATGCAGAAGTGTGAGAAATAAGTGTAGTTTTTATGTGCACTGTAGAAAAATGAAAAAAGAATAATTATAATAAACATAGTTATAATTAGAGGGGAAACATGGCTATACTAAAAATTAATTTGAACGATCCTTTGATGAAAGCAATCAAAGCTGTTAACTCTATTGGCGGTAAATCACTTACCCAGGAGGACCTTAAAAAGCAAAGATCTTCCATGGAATTGGCAAGTAAGCTTGCTACTCCAAACGATGGGTTTACTGTAGAAAGCTTCATTGCAGAGGGCGTTTCTTGTGAATGGGTTAAACCGGATTTGGCCCATAATCCAAATTACATAATTTTATATGCTCATGGCGGTGGATATACTTGCGGCGGTTTAGGTTATGCAAGGATTCTTGCAGCAAAATTAGCTATATCCACAGGCTTTTCTGTAGTCTCGTTCGAGTATAGACTCGCCCCTGAAAACAAATATCCAGCTGCTTTGGATGATGGAATGGTTGTATGGAATCATCTTGTGCAGCAGGGCTATGGAGCAAAACAGATTCTTCTTTCAGGAGATTCAGCAGGAGGAAATCTTGTATTGTGTATGACACAAAAGCTTATAGAAGAAGGTCGAATTGGGCCTAAGGCAATGTTGTTGTTTAGCCCATGGACAGATATGACAGCTACATCTTCATCCTACGAATCCTGCAAAGATAGGGATCCAATCCTTACAAAGGATTATGTGGAGGGAGTGAGAGATGCTTACATAGGTGCGAAGGCAGATAAGGCTGATGCAAAATACAGCCCTTTATATGGAGATTTCAAGGATTTTCCACCAACTCTTATTATGGTTGGTAAAAATGAAATCCTTTATGAGGATAGCGCACAGCTGTCAAAAAAGATTCATAAGGCTGGCGCACAGGTGACTTTAGATACCGAAAAAGACGGATGGCATGTGTATCAGCAAATGCCATTGCCAATGGCTGGGCGAGCTATGAAACGTCTGTCACGGTTCGTCACGAGTGTAATATATGAGTAAGGACAAGAGAGAATGAGTAGAGATAATTGGTATAAGGTTGACAATGTCGCAAAGGTTTTTTTGGCGACTGCAGCTAAGAGAGATACGCGAACTCTTAGGGTCAGCTGTACATTATGGGAGGATATTGATCCAGATTTACTTCAGGAAGCAGTGCTTTCTGCAATTCAAATAAGACCACAGTTCCAGGTGAGAATTCGCCGAGGCATTTTCTGGCACTATATGGAGGACACAGATATTCAGCCAGTTGTTACAGAAGAACACGGAAGAGTTTGTCCGATTCTTTATGTTCCTGGCAGGCCAATGCTTCATTACAGAGTTACTTATTACGGCAAGAGAATTAATCTAGATTTGTTCCATGCAATTTCTGATGGAACAGGTGCATTAGAGTTTTTAAATATCATAGTTTTGGATTATTTAAAGCTAAAATATCCAGGAAGATACGAGGAGACAACTATCCACTCTGGAGCGTCAGAGGATGACTTGAATCAGGATAGTTACAAGCAGTTCTTTGGTAGTATGGGACTTAAAGGTTCATCCCTTAAGTACGCATATCATCCAAGTGGATTAAAGCTTCCATACGATCAGCTTCAGTTTTTCGAGGTTCACATGCCTACAGAGCAGTTGCTACCAAAGGCAAAGGAACTTGGAGTATCCCTCACAAGCTACATCGGCGCCAGATTCATGCTGGCAATCATGGAGGATATGCCACCTAGAAAGCGCAAGACTCCTATAAATGTGTCGATGCCTGTAAACCTTAGAAATTACTATCCAAGTCAGACATCCAGAAACTTCTTCAATAATGTTAATGTTTCGCATGTTTTTGATGAGGATATTTCATTTGAAGATTTGGTTAAAGAATTCGATGAAAAGCTTAAGGCAAATCTTACTGAGGAAAACATTAAAAAACAGATGGATAACTTTGAGACCATGGAGTATGTAGCTCCAGTTCGAGCAGTTCCACTTTTTATAAAGCAGTGGGTTGTTCGCTATGGCTCAAAGATTACAGATAAAAAGGTTTCAATGGTTCTTTCTAATTTGGGAGTTCAGAAACCACCAAAGGAAGTGGCAGAGCAGGTTCAGAACTACAGTGCATTCTGTAGCTCAGGAAATCTTTTCTCTACAATGTCTAGCTACAATGGGGATTTGTCACTTGGAATATCATCACCTTATTCCAACACCAGAGTTGTTAAGAACCTGGTACGCGGACTGACGGACGAGGGAATTAACATTAGAGTTTATGCTACGGAGGTGATTCGATAATGAAGAACTGTCCTTATTGTAAGATAGAGGTAGGTGGCAACCTTAAAAAATGTCCACTATGCCAAAGTAAGTTAAATGGAGAAGCAGAGGCTCCTTATTTTCCAAAGCAGACTACACTTCAGTTACAATCATTTTTTTACAAGGTTCAATTGTTTATCATTTGGGCCATTGTAATTGCAAGCTTAGGGGTAGATTTTCTCTTTGGTGTAAAGCTTTGGCCAGCACTTGCTCACATACATTGGAGCTTGATTGTGGCCATGTGGCTCATTGTTTTTGAATTTGGCATCATGCGATTATTCAAAAAAGGTATTAGTTCATCAAGAATAATGACGCTGTTTGTATTTATTGTCTTAGGTATGTTGGGAATTACATCATACTATATAGGCCAGTTATGGGTTATAGCTGAATGGGTAGCGCCTATTGTAATCATGGGTACTCTGATTGCAAATTTTGTTTTGGCGATGCTTGATAAAAATGGAAATTCAATGGTATATCTTCTAACCAATTTAGTGGTTGGAATTTTACCTTACATTGTATTTTATTTTGCTGAAAGAGATTGTCCTCTAGTATGGATTATATGCTTGCTGGTGAGCGTTATTCTCTTTGTAGGCGCAATAATATTCAAAGGACGTGAAGTGGTTGGCGAAATCCAAAGGAGACTAAACGTTTAATGGGAGTATTCGGGGAAGAGTTTAACAAAAATAAATACATTGTTGACAATATCGACAGAGCGCTTTCTGAGGGCTGGATTGAGGTGTACTATCAACCAATAATTCGTACATCTAATGGTCGAGTCTGCGGTGAGGAAGCGCTTGTTAGATGGGAAGACCCTGTCTTTGGTATGCTCAATCCAATCGATTTTGTTCCTACTATGGAGGCAGTAAATAAAGTCCATTTGCTGGACTTATTTGTGCTGGAACGAACACTGGAAAAAATGGAAGAGCAGCTAAAGCGAGGTCTTTTTGTTGTTCCTACATCAGTTAATCTTTCACAAGTGGACTTTTATACTTGTGATGTTGTAGATGAAATAGCAACAAGAGTGGAAAAATCTAAAATATCAAAGCATATGATAGCTATTTCTGTCTCTGAAGATGCTATTAATCCAAGGGATAACTTTATCCTTTCTCAATTGGAACAGCTGCAGGAGCTGGGATTCCAGATTTGGCTTGATGATTATGGCAGTGGAGATGCTGCGCCAGCTGTGCTTCAGTTGATGCATTTTGATCTTTTAAAAATAAACATATTCTTCGTAAGACAAATTGCTAATAGTGAAAGCGCTAGAATTATTTTGACTGAATTTGTCAGAATGGCTATGTCACTAGGTATGGAGACTGCAGTAGAGGGCGTTGAGTCAGCAGAACAGGTTGACTTTTTAAATGAAATTGGATGTAGTCGTATGCAGGGATTCTATTACTGCAAGCCTATTTCAGTTAGCCAAGTTCTTGAACGTTATGAAAAAGGAACGGCAATTGGTTTTGAGAATCCGAAGGAAACTGAGTATTATGCAGCCATAGGAAAGATTAATCTCTATGACATTTCTTTCGCAAGATTGAATGGAGACTTGGATAATTATTTTGACACATTTCCAGTTGCGATTGTTGAATCCAATGATGATGTTATAAAAATTATTAGAGAAAACCAGGCCTTTAGAGATTTCTTATATTCAAATTCCGGAATTGAAGGAAGAGATTTTATCTACAAAGTCAAAGAAAATGCAAAAGAAAGTGCTGGAGAATATACCGTAAATGCGATACGTAAATGTGCTAAAGATGGGAAAAGGGTAATCTTTGATGATAGAACAAGACATGAAAAAACGATTCAAATACTGTTGCAGAGAGTAGCGGTGAATCCGGTTACTAAGGTGGCAGCAGTTGCTATTGTAATTCTTCAAATTGGAGAAAAGATAAATCAGGCAGACACTCTTACATACAACTATATAGCGCGAGCTTTATCTGAGGATTATATTAATCTTTTCTATGTAAATATGGATACTGATGAGTTTGTGGAATACAATCCGGATGGCCTCAATAGAGATGTATCTGTTGAAAAGAAAGGAACGGATTTCTTTAATAAATCTTTGAACAACTTCTTTAGCAGAATCTGTTCTGAAGATATAGATATGATGAATAAATCCTTTACCAAGGATAAAATCATAAAGAGCCTAGAGAAGAATGGTACGTTTTCAATAACCTATAGACGTTTATTGAACGGTGAACCTACATATGTCAACTTGAAGGCAGTAAAGGTTAGAGAAGACGATAATTATATTCTGATTGGTGTCAATAATGTTGATGATCAGATGAAACAGCGTGAAGCTTATGAAAAGATTAAGGAAGAGAGAAAAGCTTATTCTCGTATCATGGCGTTGTCTGGTGATTTTATAAACATCTACTCTGTTGATCCTGTCACTAATAATTATGTCAGCTATAATTCCTCAGAAGAATATGGAAGGCTTAATCTGGCGATGAAGGGTGAAGATTTCTTTGAGGAGACTGCACGAAATGTTTGGCACACTTTCCATCCAGATGACATTAAGGACTTTTTAAAGGTCTTTGATAAAAAAACTGTTCTTAAAAGAATAGAAGAGGATGGAATCTTTGTATACAAATATAGAGTGATAGTTGAAAACCAGGTTGTTCACTGGTGCTTGAAAGCAACCCTCATACAAGAAGACAACCAAGCACGCCTTATTGTAGGTGTTATGAACATCGAAAAGCAGGTGGTTCAAGAAAGAGAATATGCAACTTCGCTTATTGAAGCAGAGGAAAGAGCTACAAAAGACCAGCTTACAGGTGTTAAAAATAAAAGAGCATACGTTGATGAGGAGGATCATTTAAACACACAAATACAGGCAGGAGTTGAGGTAAAATTTGCCATTATTGTTTGCGATTTAAACGGATTAAAACAGGTTAACGACAACCTGGGACATCAGGCTGGTGATGATTATATAAAAGAAGGCTGTATGATTTTGTGCGACGCCTTTTCTAGAAGCCCTGTATATCGAGTTGGCGGTGATGAATTTGTTGCTATAGCACAGGGCAAAGACTATGAAATGATTGAAAACAGACTTGGCAAAATTGATAGGGCCAATAAAAGAAACGATAAGGCTAATAGCGTGACAATGGCTGTTGGCTGGGCGAAATTTAGCAAGGAAGACAGATTTGTTTCCGACGTTTTTGACAGGGCAGATTCTGCTATGTACGAGAACAAAAAGAAGATGAAAGAAATAATTAAAAATAGGAAACAAAAATGATTGACAAAACTTTAACAATGCTCTAATATAGTAATCATGAAAAATCGAAGGGGAATGCCCCACAAAGAGGAGGATTACTATGAGCGAATTTAACAATTTAAAGCTTGAAGTTGCTGATGAGATTGCGGTACTTACTATCTCTCGTCCAGCAGCACTTAATGCACTTAACAGCGAGACTCTCGATGAGCTTGATGTTGCATTAACAGAAATCGAAGCAAGAGACGATGTAAAGGTTCTTATCCTTACAGGCGGTCCTGATAAGAAGGATAACCCATACAAGTCATTTGTTGCTGGAGCAGACATCTCTGAGATGGTTAATTTCACAGCAGCTGAGGCACGTGCATTTGGTATGAAGGCTTCAGTTCCATTCTTTAAGCTTATGAATATGAGACAGGTTACAATCGCTGCTGTTAACGGCTTTGCACTTGGCGGTGGTTGCGAAATCTCTATGGCTTGCGATATCCGTATCGCTGCTGACAATGCTACATTTGGTCAGCCAGAGACAGGCCTTGGAATTATCCCAGGTTTCGGTGGCACACAGAGACTTGCTCGTCTTGTTGGTATGGGACGCGCTAAGGAGCTTATCTTCACTTGCGATTCAATCGATGCAAACGAGGCATACAGAATTGGTCTTGTAAACAAGGTTGTTGCTAAGGAAGAGCTTATGAACACAGCTAAGGAAATGGCTAAGAAGATTGCTTCAAAGGGAAGCTACGCTGTTTCTATTGCAAAGGCTGCAATCAACAATGGTTACGACATGGACATCAAGAATGCAGTTGAGATGGAGGCTAACCTCTTCGGTATTACATGCTCTACACACGACAAGGCAGAGGGCATGGGTGCATTCCTTGAGAGACGTGCTGCAAATCTTACAGATTTTTAATAAAATTAATTGATTTTTTACCACCCTTGCAAAAAGGGTGGTTTTTTTGGTTTTGCTTGTAAAATAGGGCATAAACAGTTATCATAATTAAGATTAGGTTAATTATATAATTTAGGAGATATTATGGGTAACGATTACATGTTTGAAGATGAAAATGAACAGTCATCACAGCAGAATACAAACAACCAAAATAACAATCAGTACAATAATAGTCAGTACAATAACCAGTACAACAATCAGTACAATAATCAATTTAATAATCAATACAACAATCCAAACTACGGATATAATCAGCAAGCATACTATTATCAGCAGCCTCCTAAAAAGGCAGATAATGGCTTAGCTATAGCATCATTGGTGTTAGGCATCATTGCTTTGCTGTTATTCTTATCATTCTTTAATATTTTATTAGCTTTGGTTTCAATAGTTCTTGGTTGCATTTATTTATCACAGGCAAAAGGACAAAAGGGGAACCAAGGCCTCGCTATTGCAGGTATTGTCACATCAATTATAAGCATTGTTCTTTGCTGTGTTTGCTACGTAGTTATTATTGCAAATATTGCAAACATTTATGACGCAAGTGAAGATATTCTTCAGTATTACGAAGAGTACGATGAAGATTACTTAGACAATTATCTAGATGACAATCAGATATTAGAGGACGAGCTTCATTCATTGGATGAGGATGATACATTATAATTTTGGTTAGAGGTGCTTTTAGCACTTTTTGGCATATTTAAATAAGAGAAGGGATATCTGACGAGAAAGGATATCCTCTAGAAAGGAATTACTTTTATATGTACAACAAGGTAGACGCAAGCCTGAACTTCGTTGAAAGGGAGAAGCAGGTAGAAAAGTTCTGGAAGGAAAATGATATCTTCCAGAAATCAATGGATTCAAGAAAAGAAGGAGAGACATACACATTCTATGATGGCCCTCCAACAGCAAACGGTAAGCCTCACATTGGGCATGTTGAGACTCGTGCAATCAAGGACATGATTCCTAGATATCAGACTATGAAGGGCAAGTTCGTTCCTCGTAAGGCTGGTTGGGATACACATGGTCTTCCAGTTGAGCTTGAAGTTGAAAAGCTTCTTGGCCTCAATGGAAAAGAACAGATCGAAGAATACGGTATGGAGCCTTTCATTAAGAAATGTAAGGAATCTGTATGGAAATATAAAGGAATGTGGGAGGATTTCTCTGGCACAGTAGGTTTCTGGGCAGATATGGACAATCCTTATATCACATATGATGACAATTTCATCGAGTCAGAGTGGTGGGCTCTCAAGACTATCTGGGACAAGAAGCTCCTTTACAAGGGCTTTAAAATCGTTCCATATTGCCCACGTTGTGGTACTCCACTTTCTGCGCAGGAAGTTGCACAGGGATACAAGACAGTTAAGGAACGTTCAGCAATCGTTCGTTTCAAAATCGTAGGTGAGGATGCTTACTTCCTTGCTTGGACAACAACACCTTGGACACTTCCATCAAACCTTGCACTTTGCGTTAACCCAGATGAGACATACATCCGCGTAAAGGCAGCTGATGGATATACATATATTCTTGCTGAAGCACTTGCAGACAAAGTATTAGGCAAGCTTGCTGAAGAAGGCGAAAAGGCATACGAAGTACTTGAGACATATAAGGGTACAGACCTTGAGTACAAAGAGTATGAGCCACTTTTCGAGTGCGCTGGCGTTGCAGCTACAAAGCAGCATAAAAAGGCACACTTCGTTACATGTGATACATACGTTACTATGTCAGATGGTACTGGTATCGTACATATCGCTCCTGCATTTGGTGAGGACGATGCAAAGGTTGGACGTAAATACGACCTTCCATTCGTTCAGTTCGTAGATGGTAAGGGTGAGCTTACAGCTGAGACACCATATGCTGGTCAGTTCGTTAAGGATGCAGATCCTAACGTACTTAAGGATCTTGATGCTGAAGGCAAGCTTTTTGAAGCACCAAAGTTTGAGCATGAGTATCCACACTGCTGGAGATGCGACACTCCACTTATTTACTATGCTAGAGAGTCATGGTTCATCAAGATGACAGAAGTTAAGGATGACCTGATTAAGAATAATAACACTGTAAACTGGATTCCAGAATCAATCGGTAAGGGACGTTTCGGCGATTGGCTTGAGAACGTTCAGGATTGGGGTATCTCTCGTAACCGTTACTGGGGAACTCCACTCAACATCTGGGAGTGTCCAGACTGTGGGAAGCAGATTTCAATCGGTAGCCGCAAGGAATTAGCAGAGCTTTCAGGACGTGCTGACGCAGAGACAATCGAGCTTCACCGTCCATACATCGACGAGGTTACATGCACATGTCCTGAGTGTAAGGGCACAATGAAGCGTGTACCAGAAGTTATCGACTGCTGGTTCGATTCAGGTGCTATGCCATTTGCTCAGCACCATTATCCATTCGAGAATAAAGAGGTATTTGAGCAGCAGTTCCCAGCTAAGTTTATTTCTGAGGCTGTTGACCAGACCCGTGGATGGTTCTACTCACTTATGGCAGAATCAACACTCCTCTTCAATAAGGCACCATATGAGAACGTTATCGTACTTGGTCACGTTCAGGATGAAAACGGACAGAAGATGTCTAAGTCTAAGGGCAATGCTGTTGATCCATTTGACGCACTTGAGAAAATGGGAGCAGATGCAATCAGATGGTACTTCTACACATCTTCAGCACCATGGATTCCAAAGAGATTTGGTGAGAATGCAGTTATGGAAGGCCAGAGAAAGTTCCTTGGAACACTTTGGAATACATACGCTTTCTATATCTTATATGCAAACATTGATGAGTTTGATCCTACAAAGTACGAGCTTGATTTCAGCAAGCTTGCAGTTATGGATAAGTGGATTCTTTCTCGTCTCAACTCAGCAATCAAGGCTGTTGATGACAACCTTGGTTCATACAAGATTCCAGAGGCAGCTAGAGCTCTTGATGAGTTCGTAGATGACTTATCTAACTGGTATGTTCGTCGTTGCCGTGATAGATTCTGGGCAAAGGGCATGGAGCAGGACAAAATCAATGCTTACATGACACTTTACACATGCTTAAAGGATATCTCACTTGCAGCAGCACCTATGATTCCTTTCATGACAGAAGAAATCTATCAGAACATGGTTCGCTCAGTAGACAAGACTGCACCAGAGTCAATCCACCTTTGCGACTTCCCAACTGTTAATGAATCATTCATTGACAAGAAGCTTGAGGAGGATATGGATGAGCTCTTAAAGATCGTAGTTCACGGTCGTGCATGTAGAAATACAGCCAACATCAAGAACCGTCAGCCAATCGGTCAGATGTACATCAAGGCTGAGCATGAGCTTGATGAAATGTACGTTAGCATCATCGAGGATGAGCTTAATGTCAAGAAGGCTACATTCACAGAGGATGTTTCAGCATTCACATCATACTCATTCAAGCCACAGCTTCGTACAGTAGGACCTAAGTATGGTAAGTTCTTGGGTGGCATCCAGAAGGCACTTTCATCACTTGATGGAAACGCAGCATATGCAGAGCTTAAGGCAAATGGGGTTATTAAATTGCCTGAGGTTGATGCATCTATCGAGCTTGCAGAGGAAGACTTACTTATCTCTATGGCTCAGACAGAAGGCTTCGTAGCAGATGGAGACAACTATGTAACAGTAGTTCTTGATACAAACCTTACAGAAGAGCTTCTTGAGGAAGGCTTTGTTCGTGAAATCGTTTCAAAGATTCAGACAATGCGTAAGGAAGCTGATTTCGAAGTTATGGACCGCATCACAGTAGCGTATGCCGGAACACCA
Organism: Pseudobutyrivibrio sp. JW11; assembly: GCF_900115355.1. Taxonomy (NCBI): domain Bacteria; kingdom Bacillati; phylum Bacillota; class Clostridia; order Lachnospirales; family Lachnospiraceae; genus Pseudobutyrivibrio; species Pseudobutyrivibrio sp. JW11. Next base: position 147,302 of record NZ_FOWB01000003.1, read on the forward strand.
AAGGCTAACGAAATCTTCGCTAAGAACAAAGAGCTTATTGCAGGTGAGGTTCTCGCTGATGAAATCGCAGAGGGTTCAGAAGGCTCCCTCGTTAAAGAGTGGAACATCAACGGTGAAGCCGTTAAGTTATCTGTAACTCGTAAGTAATGTATAAGTAGCTGGTAGACCACAAGCTCTTTATATACTCAAGCGAGACATGTGTCGAGCGGAGTATATGAAGGCTTGTGGGCGTAACCAGCGGGTGTATAGGAGGGGTTTTGAGATATGAAGAGACAGATGCCAAGCACAAGAGAGATTGAGCAGGAGATAGTAGGCCGCGTCAAGACTATGTTCCGTAAGGACTTTGAGATGGCAACTAAGGAGGAGATTTATAGAGCTTGCGCCGAAGTTGTCAACGACGTGGTAATTGATAACTGGCTCACTACTCAAAAATCATTTGTGCAGCAGGATCCAAAGTGCGTATATTACATGTCTATGGAGTTTCTGATTGGTCGACTTCTTGGAAACAACATGATTAATATGCGTGGATATACAGAGGTTATGGATGCCCTGGATGAATTAGGGGTTGATATAAATGAAGTAGAAGACCAGGAGCCAGATCCAGCACTTGGAAATGGTGGTCTTGGTCGACTTGCTGCGTGCTTCCTTGACTCTCTTGCAACTTTACAGTACCCAGCTTATGGCTGCGGTATTAGATATCACTATGGTATGTTCAAGCAGAAGATTGAGGATGGCTATCAGCAGGAAGTTCCTGATAATTGGCTTCAGACTAGATACCCATTTGAGCTTCAGCGTACCGAGTATGAATTTGAAGTTAGATTTGGCGGATGGGTTCGCTATGATAGTCAGCCAGATGGCACAACAAAGTATATTCATGAGGGATATAATGCTGTAATAGCTACACCTTATGATTTACCTGTCACTGGTTTTGATAATGGTATGGTTAACACTCTTATGATTTGGGATGCCAAACCAAAGGAAGTGTTCAGACTTGACTCATTTGAAAAGGGTGACTACAGCAGAGCGGTTGAGGATATGAACCTTGCAAGAAACCTTACTGAGGTTCTTTATCCAAACGACAATCATATTCAGGGTAAAGAGCTTCGATTAAAGCAGCAATACTTTTTTGTATCTGCATCTATTCAGAGAGCTCTTGCAAAGTATTTGCGTTATCACAAGGATATCAAGAAGCTTCCTGAAAAGGTTGTATTCCAGATGAATGATACTCACCCAACCCTGACAGTTGCTGAGCTTATGCGTATCCTTATGGATGTACATGGCTTAGGCTGGGATGAGGCGTGGGAGATTACAACACACTGTGTTGCCTACACAAACCACACCATCATGTCAGAGGCTCTTGAAAAATGGCCACAGGATATCTTCAAGAGATTGCTTCCACGTGTCTTTATGATCGTTGAGGAAATCAACCGCAGATTCTGTGATGAAATCAGAGCCAAGTTCCCTGGTGACGAGGAGCGAGTACATCGTATGGCAATCCTTGCAGACGACCAGGTCAAGATGGCACACATGGCAATCGCCGCAAGCTACAGTGTTAACGGTGTTGCAGCTCTTCATACAGAGATTTTGAAGAACGTATCTCTTCATGATTTCTACGAAATGTATCCTGAGAAATTCAATAACAAGACCAATGGTATTACTCAGCGTCGTTTCTTGATGCATGGCAATTATAAGCTTTCAGATTGGGTAATCAAAAAGATTGGCCGTGGTTGGATTACAGACTTATCTCAGATGAAGAAGTTAGAGAGCTTTGTTGATGACAAGAAATCTCTTGATGAGTTTATGGATATCAAGCTCGATAACAAAAAGCGTCTGGCTAAGTATATATTAGAGCATAATGGAATCGAAGTTGATCCTAATTCGATTTTCGATGTTCAGGTTAAGAGATTACATGAATACAAGCGTCAGCTTTTAAATATTCTTCATGTAATGTATCTCTACAATCAGATTAAGGAAAATCCAGAGATGGACTTCTATCCAACTACATTTATCTTTGGTGCTAAGGCTTCTGCAGGTTATGAAAATGCAAAGCTTATCATCAAGCTGATAAACAATGTAGCAGCGGTAATCAACAACGATAAGTCAATCGACGACAAAATCAAGGTTGTCTTTATTGAAGATTATCGTGTATCAAATGCTGAATGGATATTTGCAGCAGCAGATGTTTCAGAACAGATTTCTACAGCTTCAAAGGAAGCATCTGGTACTGGAAACATGAAGTTCATGCTTAATGGTGCCGTTACAATCGGTACAATGGATGGTGCAAATGTAGAGATGTACCAGGAGCTTGGCGGAGAGAATATTTATATCTTCGGTATGAGCTCAGATGAGGTAATTGCTCACGAAAAGAATAACGACTACAATCCAGTAGATGTTATGAATGGAAATCATCACATTCAAAAGGTATTGCAGCAGCTTGTAAATGGCAATTACAGTATTGATAATCCGGAATTGTTCCGCCCACTTTACAATTCTCTTTTAAATACACAGTGTACAGCAAAGGCTGATACATACTTTGTTTTAGAGGATTTCGCATCTTATTGTGAGACTCATGAAAAGATTCAGGAGGCTTACAAGGATAAATATAAATGGGCAAAGATGGCACTTGAAAACGTAGCTCATGTTGGCAAGTTCTCATCAGATAGAACAATCCAGGAGTATGTAGATGATATTTGGCACTTGGATAAGCTTGATTTGAAATAAGTGCCTAGAAGGAATGTTTACAGACTATGAATGACAAAAGAAAATATATACCTTGGATATTTATTCCATGTATTCTTGCATTTGTTTTGCAGGTTGGAGCCAGCTTATTCGTAATTCAAGCAATCGTTACTTATGTACTTGCTACATTTAATGGCAGTACCTACGAAGATCTTGTTAATGCGCTTGTAGATGCAATGCTATCGGATGGAGCAAATGTTCTTTATATCATATATGCTGTTGCTGGAATCATCATTTTTACATTCGTGCAGAAGAAGATATTTAGTGATGATAAGCAGACTAAGCTATCAGAGGTATCAAAGAATGTTCCAGCTACAATAGCAGGCGTGTTGCTCTTTTGCTTAGGAATGCAATACGTTAGCAACTACCTTACAGCTGCATTAGCTAGTGCATTTCCATCATGGCTTGAGGAATACGAAGAGCTTATGGAGACTGCAGGCCTGGATGACAGCCTTACACTTATCATGGGCATATATGCAGTTATTCTTGCACCAATATGCGAGGAGCTTATTTTCAGAGGTGTTACATTTAGCGCAGCTAAAAAGGTTATGCCATATTACCTTGCAATCATTGTGCAGGCAATCCTCTTTGGTGCCTTCCATATGAATGCAATCCAAGGCTGCTACGCATTTGTCCTTGGACTTGGAATGGGCTATGTAATGCACTTATACAACAATATATTTGTTACAATTATTATCCATATGATATTCAACTTGATTGGCACCTATGGCTCAGATTTCTTGCCATACGGTGGTGATACGGTTATCGGATTTTTCTTATGGATGCTGGGTTCCCTTGTTGTTACTTATGTTTCAATAATTCTTCTCAGAAAAGGGGCTTCATCTGTTAAGGAAAAGGAATTTACAGCCGATATATAATTACACGGACGATAATAATCACAGGACCAGGAAGGCACGCCTTCCTGGTTTTTCTTTTTACTAGAAAACTGTGATAAGGAAAACGGACTTTCCCTTTATAAATTAAATTTCATTTATAGGAGGAAAGAGCATGGTAATTCAAAATTCTGAGGTCAAAATGGCCGCAAAAAGTACTTTCACTGCATCAACGAAAGTGGAGTATGAGGACACTATCCGGCCAGCAATCAAGCTGGGCAATGTGGTGATGGCAGATGATGGAGAAGGATTCCTTTCATCTCTGAACTATGAATTAAATCAGAACGGGGAGGTGCAGGAAGCAGGAGAAAAAGCTCCTGTAGAGTCAGTGGTTGCAAATATGCAAACCAGAATGCAGACAATGCATTATTTGCTCAGAGCCATACTGATGAGCAAGATATTTGGCGATAATTCTGAGTTTAAAAACATTCTGCAGGAAATCTTTAAAAGCAATGAGGGATATTATCAAACAACCACAATCAACTACGAATACAGTGAAAGCCAGGAGCTTGCATACTCGGCTGTGGGTACAGCGGTTACTGCAGATGGAAGACATCTGAATTTTAATTATGGTTTTGCAATGTCAGAATCATTTAAGGAGGAGTTTAAATCTGTTGAGGAAAACTTTGTAAGATATATTGATCCATTGGTGGTTAATCTCAATGACCGTCCAACAAAAGTTGCAGATCAGCCTTTCTATTTTGACTTGGATGGAGACGGGGAAAAGGATAATCTTCATCAGTTGGAAGCTGGCTCAGGTTTCCTGGCACTTGATAGAAATGAAGACGGCGAAATCAATGATGGAAAGGAGCTGTTTGGAGCAACGACAGGAGATGGCTTTAAAGAGCTTGAAATCTTTGATGAGGATTGTAACGGATGGATTGATGAAAATGATAGTATCTTCGAAAAGCTTAGAGTTTGGACTATGAATGAAAAAGGAGATATGGAGCTTTACACATTAAAACAGTCTGATGTGGGAGCAATCTATCTTGGCCGTGTAGGAACAGATTTTGTGCAGCATGATGATGAACACAAAGCAATGGCTGCTATGCGTGAGACAGGTATCTTTTTACATGAGTCAGACGGACATGCCGGAAGTGTTCAGCACGTTGATTTTGCCACCTAATCTGCTATAATTGACCTAAGTATTTTAGGTGGGTTTAATGATATGAAAATATTCGGGGGCAAAAGAAGATTAAAGAGCAACAGTGCACTTGCTATTGCAGCAGGTTGTGCTGTTGCTTTTATGTTTATAGCTACGGTTATCAGTATAGGAATCTATCAGCAACGCATGGATGAAGCCAAGGAATTATTGGCTGAGGCGGAGTATGAGCAGTACGATTCCTATGTAATTATGATTTCTTCAAATGATTCATCGGACTTTTGGCAAGAGGTTTATAAATCTGCCAAGGAATATGGCGCTGAACAGGGCGTGTATGTAGATATGCTCTCTACCAGTATCGACAAATCATATACCAAGGCGGAGTATATGGAGATGGCCATCGAATCCAATTGTGATGCCATTTTACTAGAGGGAGACGATTCACCAGAGACAGCTGAAATGGTGGCAAAGGCAAAGCATGCAGATATTCCTGTATTCACACTGGAGTCAGATATCGATATGGCAAATCGTGTCAGCTATATCGGGGCTAATAGCTATACTATCGCCAGTCTATATGGAGAGACTTTAGCTGCAAATCTTGTAAAGCAAAAGAAAGTAATGGTTTTAGCTGGAAATACAGTCAATCCTACGGAGGCTAGTGCTTTTGTTAATAATATGCAGTCAGCCTTGGACGGCCGCGAACTGCCAAATGGAAACCTGGATTTTGAAGTACGTACAGTTGAAAGCAAGGATGCTTTTGCAAATGAGGAGTATATCCAAAATCTCTTTAAGGAAAATGATTTGGCGCCAGTTGTAATCTGTCTTGACCAGGAATCCACCGAAAGCTTTTATCAGGCCATGATTGACTACAACAAAGTTGGTCAGATAATGCTTTTAGGAAGTGATGTTTCACCTACAATTCTTACTGGAATTAAACAGGGGGTAATTCTTAGCACAGTATATGTGGATGCACAGAGCATTGGTGTATCTGCAGCAGAAGCATATATCGAATATAGAGATGCAGGATATGTATCTGATTACATCAGTGTTGACGCAAATGTAATCGATGCCACCAACATCGATGAAGCGATGGAGGAGGTAGAAAATGAGTAGGATCAAGCGAAAATCTATCTCCCTCAGACAAAAGATGATTATGTCATTTTGTATTCCTACGGTACTGCTGTTCCTTGTAAACATGATGCTGTACTTGGGAACTGCCCAGATGCTCAACTCTCTGGATGTTATCTACGCCAGCAATAATACGCTGAACGATTTAAGTGAGAGCCTGGACCGTTTGCAGAATGCCACAGCAGGCTATCTAAATACCAAAACCAGTGATGCTTTGGAACAGTACTATATTTACGAAGAAGAGTATTCTGATTTAGTAGATAATCTGGATGACAACAAGGATGATAATGAAAACAGAGTCCTTGAGAGAAATATCAAAAATATGTCGGAAAACTACCTGGAGCTTACCAATCAGGCAGTTGAAAGTAAACGTGGTGGTAATGTAGAAAAATATAAGAGTATCTATGAGGAGGCTGCCAGAACATATGGCTACATAGATACCAGCATTACAAACCTCAACAATCAGCAGTTCATCAACAACTCTAAATCATACGGAGCTATGATGACCGCCCTTCAAACTCTTGAAGAGCTGAATATTTTAACACTTGTCGTTATCGGTATTGCCAATTTGTTTTTCGTAGTACTTATCGCATCAACTATTGCAGACCCACTTATAAAGCTGGCTGCCACAGCCAACAGCGTGTCGCAGGGAGACTTCAATGTAGAGCTTCTACCTGTTAAAAGCAATGATGAGGTTGGCGTAGTAACAAAAGCATTCAACAAAATGGTGGTATCTATAAAGAACTATATCGAAAAGCTTCGTGAATCTATGGAAGTGGAACGTCGCCTCAAGGAAAACGAGCTTATAATGGAAAACCATATTAAGGATGCAGAGCTTCGATACTTGCAGGCACAGATTAATCCACATTTCTTGTTTAATACTTTGAATGCTGGCGCCCAGCTTGCCATGATGGAGGGGGCAGACCGGACCAGCAATTACATTCAAAGAGTGGCCGATTTCTTTAGATACAACATCAAAAAGAACAAGGACGTTGTATCATTACGTGAGGAAATTGAGCTGGTAGACATCTACATTTACATCATAAATGTAAGATTCGCAGGGGAAATCCAGTTCACCAAGGAGATTGATGAGTCGCTTCTCGGGGTAAAGATACCTAGTATGATACTTCAGCCTATTGTTGAAAACAGCATCAACTATGGACTTAGAAACATTGATTGGACCAAGAAAATCAAGCTTTCTGTGTACGAGCTGGGGGACTATATATGTGTCAGCATCAAAGACAATGGCATTGGAATGACACAGGAAAAGATTGAGCAGGTTTTGGATGGCACATACAAGAGCAATCCAGCTAAATCAACATCCAACGGAGTTGGATTAAATAACTGTATTGAGCGTCTTAACATCTTCTACGAAAGCGAAGATGTATTAGATATTATATCTGAGGGAGAAAAGATGGGAACGGAGACAATTCTTTATCTTCCAAAGAAGGATTATGAGAAGGAATAAATGTAATGTATAAAATAATGTTGGCGGATGACGAGGGAATAGTCATCGATTCATTGAAATTCATAATAGAAAAGGAATTCGGAAGCAAGTGCGATATTCGAACAGCCAAAACCGGTAGACAGGTCATTGAGCTTGCAGAAGAGTATCAGCCGGATATAGCCTTTATGGATATTCAGATGCCTGGCATCAACGGCATCGAAGCTATGCGAGAAATTCGAAAGACCAACAATCATATCGTATTTATAGTAATGACTGCGTACGACAAATTCGATTATGCCAAGGAAGCTATTTCCCTGGGGGTTTTGGACTACCTAAACAAACCGGTTAGTAGAGATGGAATCATCAATATTCTAAATAAAGCCATGGGGCAAATTGATGGTGAACGAGCAAAGCGAAGCAACGACCTTCGAGTTAGAGAAAAGCTGGAGACTGTAGTGCCAATTATTGAAAATGGTTTGATTCAGGATTTGCTTTTTAAGGAATACTTTAAAGAGGATATTGATAATTACAAAACTCTGCTTGGAATTGATTCGGAATATGGATACATGGCTTGCATGGTATTTGGTAGAGAGATGGTTGGAAACTACATGACCAGTGCTGTAGCGGTTTCCATTCAAGCTCAGAAATCATATCGAGAGATTCATACCATAACAGAGGACTATATAAAAGGAATTATGGGTGCGGTAATGTCTAATAAAATACCAATCCTTATTCCAACAGATAGCAATACATTGCCATATAATGAAAGAAATAATGTGGTGGAAAGTGCTAGAGCCCTTTGCAGGAAGCTTTCAGATAGATTCGATATGGATTTCCGAATTGGATTTGGCTCTGTAAAGCCGCTGGATAGAATGGCGGAATCCTATGAGGAAGCAAACTCAGTGTTGATAGCAACCACAAGCCACGTAGCTCACGTGGATGATATGCCTGTTGCATGTCAGTACGAGGAAAGCTATCCAATGGATTTGGAAAAGCGTTTGTTTAATGAAATATCCCTTGGAAATGTTAATGAGACGGTGGCATTATCACAGGCGTTCTTTGAGTGGATGGAAGAAAACTACGCAAATGATAATGACAGTGTTCGATTGAAATGCTTGGAGTTCGTTCTTTGGGCGGAGCATCTATCATATGAAAAGACAGCTCGTGTATACGAGTTTAAAAGCAGGGCAAATTATTTGTCAGAGCTATTGAATCTTGGGGGATTAAACGAAGTAAAGCATTGGTTTATTGAAAAGATGAAGGCTGCTGCTGTTTGGGTGGCAAACAAGCAGGAAGAGCAGTCCATGAGTGTTGTCAATAAAGCAAGGCAATACATAGATGAAAACTATATGAAGGAATTAACTCTCGATGATATATCTCGAATGGTTAATATCAGTTCATATTATTTTTCAAAGGTATTTAAAGAGGAGACAGGTGAGAACTTCATCGACTATCTTACAAAGCTACGTATCGAGGCGGCCAAAAAGCTGCTTAAGACAACTAGCAAGTCCATGAAGGAGATATCAGCGGAGGTAGGATATCCGGATCCAAACTACTTTTCACGTAACTTTAAAAAGTATACTGGAAAGACACCTACAGACTACGCGAAATGTAACTAATAATTTATTGGGGTGAATAATAATGAAAGGATATATGAAAAAGATAGTGGTGATGACACTATCCCTTGCGATGCTTTCAGGATGCGCTAGTAGTTCTGCAGATAGCGCAAATACTTCTTCTAATAAAGAAGATGGTATTGAAATTGGTTTATGTTTTGATTCATTTGTAATCGAGCGCTGGGAGAAGGATAGAGATGTGTTCGTGGATACAGCATCATCTTTAGGGGCGACGGTTAATGTTCAAAATGCAAACGGTGATGTGGATAAACAAATCGAGCAGATTACATATCTGATAGATAAGGGCGTGGATTGTCTAGTAATAATTCCAGTAGATGGTGAAGCCCTAACAGATGTAATCAAAAACGCCAAAGAAAAAGATATTGCTGTGGTTAGTTACGATAGAATTATCCCAAATGCAGATACAGACCTTTACATATCATTCGACAACAACATGGTAGGTCAAATGCTTGGGGAATCCTTGGCAAATTCAGGGGCTAAGAGTGTGGTAATGATTTGCGGGCCACTTACTGATGGCAATGTGCCTATGGTAAACGATGGCTTCTATTCAGTCATGAATGAGAACAATATCGAAATTCTGGACACATACTATTGCGAGGGCTGGAAGGCCGAGTTAGGTGGCGCCTATGTTTATGACAATTTGGACACTATCAAGCAGGCGGATGCCATAATGTGTGGCAATGATGATGTGGCTACATCTGTAATCAGAGCTTTGGCTGTATGCCAGCTGGCAGGTGAAAAGCCGGTGGTTGGCCAGGATGCAGATTTACCTGCGTGTCAGCACATTGTTGAGGGAACACAGCTGATGACAGTGTTTAAGCCAGTGAGCAAGCTTGCAGAGCAGGCGGCGCAGCTTTCAGTACAGCTTGCCAGTGGAGATGATATTGATGTGGATTCCACAATAAGTGACGGGCAGTACGACATCCCTTATGTGGCTACGGAGCCAGTGGCAGTGACCAGAGACAATATCGATGAAGTGATTATAGACAGCGGATTCCATTCTAAAGAGGACGTTTATATGAATGTTTCTGAGGAATCCGGTGAAAATGAATAGCAAATTTTTGCATGACAAAAAATGACTAGCACAAAAATGTGCTAGTCATTTTTCATTGTGTGAATTAATTTAGACAAAAATGTGAAGAAAGTGACAACCATTTTCAGACATCTTCATGGTATCGTATCTATAGTAACAAACAAACCTAAATGAAAGGGAGGTTTTCAAAGAATGAAGAGAAAGTTATTAAGTGTACTTTTGACAGGTGCTCTTGCAGCTTCAATGTTTGTAGGTTGCGGAACTAGCACAGAGACAACAGACACAGGTGCAGCTGGTGGGGATACAGCTACAGAGACAACAGATGATGGTGGTTCTACAGCAGCAACAGGAACAAAGGTTGGTGTTGCAATGCCTACAAAGGATCTCCAGAGATGGAATCAGGATGGTGCTAACATGCAGTCAGAGCTTGAAGCAGCTGGCTACGAAGTAGACCTTCAGTACGCTTCAAACGATGTTCAGACTCAGGTTTCACAGATTGAAAACATGATCAACTCAGGATGTAACGTTCTTGTAGTTGCAGCTATCGAAGGTTCATCACTTGGTGAAGCTATGGATATGGCAGCTGAGAATAACATCCCAGTTATCGCATATGACCGTTTGATTATGAACTCAGATGCAGTTTCATACTATGCAACATTCGATAACTACAAGGTAGGTCAGGTTCAGGGTCAGTACATCATTGATCAGCTTGATCTTGAGAACACATCAGAGACATTCACAATGGAAATCACAGCTGGTGACCCAGGTGATAACAACGCTGGTTTCTTCTATGATGGTGCTATGGATCTTCTTAAGCCATACATCGAGGCTGGCACACTTGTTGTTAAGTCTGGTCAGATTGATTTCGCAGAAGTTGCTACTCCATCATGGGCTACAGAAACAGCTCAGTCACGTATGGAGACAATTCTTTCATCTAACTACGCTAATGAAGACCTTGACGTTTGCCTCTGCTCTAACGATTCTACAGCACTTGGTGTTGAGAACGCACTTGCAGCAAACTACAAGGGTGAATATCCAATCATCACAGGTCAGGATTGCGATATTGAGAACACAAAGAACATGATCGCTGGAAAGCAGTCTATGTCAGTATTCAAGGATACACGTACACTTGCTTCACAGGTTGTTAAGATGGTAGGTCAGATCCTCAGCGGCGAGACAGTTGATGTTAACGATACTGAGACATATGACAATGGTACAGGAGTTATTCCTTCATACCTTTGCGAGCCAGTATTCGCTGATAAGGACAACTACAAAGAGCTTCTTATCGATTCTGGTTACTACACAGAAGATCAGCTTCAGTAATTAAAAAAGTAATGCTTTTAGGGCAGGGAAACCTGCCCTATTTTAGAGAAGAGAATGTTTTTAAGAAAATAAAAGTTATTTTAAGGAGGGAGACTTAAGTGGGAAAAACAATACTTGAGATGAAATCAATCACCAAAGAGTTCCCAGGAGTAAAAGCCCTTGATAACGTAAACTTAAAGGTAGAGGAAGGCGAAATTCATGCTCTTGTAGGCGAGAATGGTGCTGGTAAATCTACTCTTATGAACGTTTTAAGTGGTATTTATCCATTTGGATCTTACACTGGAGACATCGTATACAATGGTGAAGTTTGTCAGTTCCAGAAAATCAAGGATTCTGAGGAAAAAGGAATCGTTATCATTCATCAGGAATTGGCGTTAATCCCTTATATGTCTATAGGTGAGAACATGTTCCTTGGAAATGAACAGGGAAGCAAGGCAGCTATTGATTGGGACAAAACATACGCAGAAGCAGACAAATATTTAAAGATGGTTGGTTTATCAGAAAGCAGCCGTACTTTAATCAAAGATATAGGTGTTGGTAAACAGCAGCTTGTTGAAATTGCAAAGGCATTAGCAAAGAATGCTAAGCTCCTCATCCTTGATGAGCCAACATCATCACTTAACGAAACAGATTCGAGAGCACTTCTTGATTTACTTCTTAAATTCAAGCAGGAAGGAATGACATCTATTATCATTTCTCACAAGCTTAATGAAGTTTCTTATGTAGCAGATAAGATTACTGTTATCCGTGATGGTTCCACAATCGAAACTCTTGATAAGAGTGTAGATGATATTTCAGAAGATAGAATCATTAAAGGCATGGTTGGTCGTGAAATGACAGACCGTTTCCCTAAGCGCCACGGTGTAGAAATCGGTGACATCGCTATGGAAGTAAAGGATTGGACAGTTTACCATCCACAGTTCTCAGAGCGTAAGGTTGTTGATGGAGTATCAATGAATATCCGTAAAGGCGAAGTAGTTGGTATCGCTGGACTCATGGGTGCTGGACGTACAGAGCTTGCAATGAGTATCTTTGGAAAGGCTTATGGAACTAACATTTCAGGTCAGCTTTTCTTAAATGGTGAAGAAGTTCACTTAAAGAATATCAAGGATGCAATCAAGCACAAGATTGCATACGTAACAGAAGATAGAAAGGGCAACGGACTTGTTCTTACAAATCCAATCAAGATTAATACAACTCTTTCAAATCTTTCAGCACTTTGTTCTAAGCGAGTTATCGATCAGGATAAAGAGTATCAGGTAGCAGAGGAGTATAGAGATAAGCTCAAGACAAAATGTCCTACAGTTGAGCAGAACGTTGGAAACCTTTCAGGTGGTAACCAGCAGAAGGTTCTTCTTGCTAAGTGGATGTTTGCAGATCCAGATGTACTTATCCTTGATGAGCCTACACGTGGTATTGACGTTGGTGCTAAGTACGAAATCTACTGCATCATCAATGATTTGGTTGCAGCAGGAAAATCAGTAATAATGATTTCATCAGAGCTTCCAGAAGTACTTGGTATGTCAGACCGTATATACGTTATGAACGAAGGTAAAATGGTTGGCGAAATGGCAGGGGCAGAAGCTTCACAGGAAAGCATTATGTCTTGCATCTTGAAGTCATAGAAGGGAGAGAAAACATGGTCTCAGTTAATATTAAAGACACGTTAAAAAAATACACCATGGTTATCGCCCTGGTGATTATTATCGGAATATTCTACGTTGGAACAGGCGGAACAATTCTTCTGTCTCAGAACGTAAACAACTTGCTTTCACAGAACGCATACGTATTTGTGCTAGCAACTGGTATGTTACTTTGTATCTTAACTGGTGGTAACATCGATCTTTCTGTTGGTTCAGTTGTCTGCTTCGTAGGTGGTATTGGAGCAGTAATGATGAGCAAGGGAATGAACGTATGGTTCGCAGTTCTTGTAATGCTCTTTGTGGGTGTTTTAGTTGGTGCATGGCAGGCATTCTGGGTAGCATACATAAACGTACCACCATTCATTGCAACACTTGCTGGTATGTACGCATTCAGAGGTTTATCAAATGTAGTATTAAATGGTTATGCAGTTTCTATTTCAAATACAACTTTCCTTAATGTATTTGGTGGTGGTGCTGATTGCTACATTCCTGATTTCTTCCACGGAGAAAGCCTCAACATTACATGTTTACTTGCAGGCCTTATTGCAGTTGCAGTTTATGTATTAATCTCAATTAAAAACAGAGTATCGGCTTCTAGAAAAGGCTACGTTACAACAAGCGCAGCTAGCTTCTACGCAAAGCTTGTTATTCTTTCACTTGTAATTTTATTCTTAGCATATAAGCTTGCTGGTTACAAAGGAATTCCTACATCATTGTTATGGATTATCCTTATTGTCCTTGTTTACAACTACATCACAACAAAGACAACAATCGGACGTTACTTATATGCAGTAGGTGGTAACGAAAAAGCTACACAGCTTTCAGGTATCAACACAAAGAAGGTTTACTTCTTCGCTTATACAAACATGGGATTCTTAGCAGCTTTCGCTGGTATCCTTACAGTAGCACGTGCAGCTTCTGCACAGCCAACATACGGTCAGTTCTATGAAATGGATGCAATCGGTGCTTGCTTCATCGGTGGTGCATCTGCATACGGTGGAACAGGTTCAGTATTCGGCGCAATCATTGGTGCTCTTTTGATGGGTGTTATCAACCAGGGTATGTTGATCATGGGTGTTGATGCAAACTATCAGAAGGTAGTTAAAGGTTTAGTACTTCTTGCAGCGGTTATCTTTGATGTTATGTCTAAGAGAGAGAAAAAGTAGGAAGGGAGGAGCGAAAAAGTGAAAGACAAGATTTTTAAAATATTAAAAGAAAACACAATGCTCATTGTTCTGGTCCTGGTTGTTCTCTTCTTTAACTTTACAACTAATGGCACAATGCTTATGCCAAGCCAGTTCAACGCATTGATTACACAGAACGCATATGTATATGTTCTTGCAACAGGTATGTTGATGTGTATGTTAACAGGTGGTAACATCGACCTTTCCTGCGGTTCATTTGTTTGCTTAGTAGGTATCATCGGAGCAAAAGTAATGGTAAACATGGGTGCTTCAACACCTGTTGGAATCCTTGTAATGCTCCTCATAGGTATCATCTATGGATGCTTACTTGGCTATGTAATTGCTTACATCAATATTCCACCATGGATTGCTACACTTGCAGGTTTCCTTGCACTTCGTGGATGGGGCGTTGCATTACTTAACGGTTCATCAAACATCAGCCCACTTCCACCAGAATTTTGTGCATTATTCTCAGGCAAGATGAATGACCTTTTCGGTGGTCCAAGAATCGGTGGTGTTCAGTACAACATGACAAGTATTGTAATTGGACTTATCGCTTCAATCATCGTAGTAGTTCTTCTTTTCAGATCACGTGCAAACAAGCTTAAGAAGGGCTATGTTGCAGACAGCCTTGTAGCAGTAATCGTTAAGTGTGTACTTATCGACTTTGTAATCATGCTCTTTGCATACAAGTTCTCACTTGCAGGTGGTGTACCATACTCACTCATCTGGGTAGCAGTAATCGTACTTATCTACAGCTTCATTACATCAAAGACAGATATCGGACGTTACTTCTACACAATCGGTGGTAACTCAGAGGCAACAAGACTTTCAGGTATCGATACAAAGAGAATCATGTTTATCGCATACTTGAACATGGCTGTACTTACAGTTATTTCTGCATTCCTTACAATGGCTCGTTTCCAGGCTGCAAACTCTACAGCTGGTACAAACTACGAGATGGATGCCATCTCAGCCTGCGTAGTAGGTGGTGTATCTGCATACGGTGGATCAGGTACAGTATTCGGAATGATTGTTGGTGCTACCCTCATCGGTGTAATCAACCTTGGTATGTCCCTCATGGGTATCGATGCCAACTGGCAGAAGGTTGTTAAAGGCGTAGTACTTCTCGGAGCCGTAGTCTTCGAAATCCTCAACAACAAGAAAAGCGCAACAAAGTAATACATAAGATTTTATTTTCTTCATTATATTCTCTTAATGTTATTATAACTAAAAGCTCGCGACCTCCCATTGGCCGCGAGCTTTTGTTTTGAATATCGCGGCCAAGAGTGCTAATATTTTAGGTATGGAAATA
This sequence comes from Pseudobutyrivibrio sp. JW11, assembly GCF_900115355.1. Taxonomy (NCBI): domain Bacteria; kingdom Bacillati; phylum Bacillota; class Clostridia; order Lachnospirales; family Lachnospiraceae; genus Pseudobutyrivibrio; species Pseudobutyrivibrio sp. JW11. The sequence goes on from NZ_FOWB01000003.1 coordinate 162,746, forward strand.
ATAAAAGGATTCTTACAGAGGAAAATGGTTATATTACTGGCGGCGGTTGTACTGGTGTTTTTTGTGCTGTTTAATTCGGGATTCTTTGGGGGCAAGGATGAGCGAATTAGGATTTCATGCGTGGGCGATAGTCTTACCTATGGAAGTGGAGTGCTGAAGACCAGGGATACGGATGCGTATCCAGCACAGCTGCAGATAAAGATGGGGACAGATCATCTTGTTTCAAATTTTGGATTGCGCAATGCTACGGCATCTGCATCTGGGGATTTGCCTTATGTGGAGTCGGAGGAGTATCAGCAGTCTCTGAAGTCTAAGCCTGATATCGTTGTGCTTATGCTTGGAACAAATGATACAAAGACTTATAACTGGAATGCATCAGACTATGAGGCAGGACTGAAGGAGCTTGTGGAATCATATCAGCAGCTGGATACTAAGCCTACAGTGTACTTGATGCGTAGTCCTTATTGCTATTCATTGGATGGAAGTGATGTGGCTGAGTATGATATTCAGCCGGTTGTTGTAGCTGATGAGCTGGGTGGAATCGTCGATAAGGTTGCGGCTGAGACTGGCGTAGAGGTGATTGATTTGTACGGTGTTACTGAGGGTCAGGATGAGCTTTATACTGACGGAATTCACTTTAATGCTAAGGGATATGAGCTTATAGCTGATGAAGTATATTCTAATTTAAAATAATTTTCAATAAAACCTGTTGACATTTTATGCCGGCAGGTTTATATTTTAATCAAACATATGAACAATCATTCATATATTCAAATTTAAAGAAGACCCAATGGGGGACGGAGGAAAATATCATGAAGAAAACATACAAAATCGATGTAGATTGTGCAAATTGTGCAAACAAGATGGAGCAGGCTGCTAAGGAGACAGCAGGTGTTGCTGATGCTACAGTTAATTTTATGGCACTTAAAATGAACGTTGAGTTCGAAGATGGAGCAGATGTTAAGGCTGTTATGGAAGAAGTTCTTAAGAACTGCAAGAAGGTAGAGGACGATTGCGAGATTTTTTTATAGGAGTTTGATATGAACAAAAAGCAGAAGAAGGTACTAATCAGAATAATTGCAGCGGCTTTGATGATGGCTGTTCTGTTGTTGCTTCCTTTGGAAGAGGGCAGTTGGATTCGCTTTGTGTTGTTTTTGATTCCATATTTTACTATTGGATATGACATTTTAAAGAAGGCATTTAAGGGAATTAAAAATAAGCAGGTCTTTGATGAGAATTTCCTTATGGCTGTTGCCACTATTGGTGCAATGGCACTTGGGGAATACACTGAGGGCGTAGCGGTTATGCTTTTCTACCAGGTTGGTGAATTATTTCAGTCATATGCTGTTGGAAAGAGCAGACGTAACATTTCCCAGCTTATGGACATTAGGCCTGATTTTGCAAACATAATGGTGGATGGTCAGCTTACACAGGTTGATCCGGATGAAGTGGAAATTGGAAGCGAAATCATCGTTCAGCCTGGTGAAAAGATACCTATCGATGGTGTGGTTATCGACGGTACAGCTACTCTTGATACTGCAGCCCTTACAGGTGAAAGCGTTCCTAGAAGCGCAAAGCCAGGGGACGAGGTTATTTCCGGATGTATCAATATGTCAGGTGTTCTCACTATCCGCACTACAAAGGAGTTCGGCGAATCTACAGCATCAAAGATTCTCGACTTGGTGGAGAATGCATCTTCAAAGAAATCAAAGCCAGAGAACTTTATTTCAAGATTTGCCAGAGTGTACACACCAGCTGTTTGTTATTCAGCGGTAGCACTTGCAGTACTTCCACCAGTGATTTCACTTATTATTGGTGTGAATCCTAACTGGGGCCAGTGGATTTACAGAGCCCTTACATTCCTTGTTATCAGTTGTCCATGTGCACTTGTTATCAGCATTCCACTTACATTTTTTGCAGGTATTGGTGGTGCCAGCAAGGAAGGTGTCCTTGTAAAAGGTTCAAACTACCTTGATATGCTTTCAAAGGCTAAAATCGCTGTTATGGACAAAACAGGTACACTTACTGAGGGCGTATTCAAGGTTACAAAGATTGTTCCAAAGGATATTTCTGAGGATGAGCTTTTGATGTATGCTGCTATGGCTGAGGTATACTCAAATCATCCAATTTCACGTAGCTTGAAGGAGGCTTACAGCAAGCCTATCGATACAAACGACGTTACTGATGTGGAGGAAATCTCTGGACATGGAATCAGAGCTACAGTTCTTGGAAAGACTGTAAATGCAGGAAATGAGAAGCTTATGGCTTCTGTTGGTACAGCTTTCAACCAGGCAAATGAGCCAGGTACAGTTATCTATATCGCAATTGATGGACAGTACAAAGGCTACATCCTTATATCTGATCAGATAAAGGCCACATCAAAGGCTGCTATCGAAAATATGAAGCGAGTTGGTGTGAGACAGACAGTTATGCTTACTGGAGATAGCAAGAGCGTAGCAGATATTGTTGCAAAGGATTTAGGGCTTGATAGTGTTTGCTCAGAGCTTTTACCAGGAGATAAGGTTCAGAAGGTAGAGGAGTTATTAGCATCCAAATCAGAGAATGAACAGTTGATTTTCGTTGGCGATGGTATAAATGATGCTCCTGTTCTTTCAAGAGCAGATATCGGTATTGCCATGGGAGCTCTTGGTAGTGATGCAGCCATAGAGGCAGCAGATGTTGTTCTTATGGATGACGACCCTATGAAGATTTCAAAAGCCATCGGTATTGCAAAAAAGTGCATGCGTATAGTATATGAAAATATTTACTTTGCCATCGGAGTTAAGGTATTATGTTTGATACTTGGTGCGCTTGGTATTGCAAATATGTGGTATGCTATTTTTGCAGACGTTGGAGTTATGGTTATTGCAGTTCTCAACGCAATCCGCGCATTACGTGTGAAGAACATTTAGGAGGTTTGACAATGGTTAAACATGCAGAATGCTGTGAAGAGCAGTGTGTACATAAAGAATTGGTAGCAAATGTACTTAACGATTTGCCTGATGAGGATGTCTTATACGATTTGGCAGAGCTGTTCAAGGTTTTTGGTGATAGTACCAGGGTACGAATCCTGATTGCTTTATTCGAGGCAGAGCTTTGCGTATGTGATATATCAGAAGCTCTTGGTATGACACAGTCAGCTGTATCACATCAGCTTCAGATTCTTCGTACAAACAAGCTTGTAAAGAGCCGTCGCGAGGGCAAGCAGATTTATTATAGTTTGGCAGATGAGCATGTGGTTACCATTATGGCACAAGGCTTAAATCACATCTTAGAATAATATATAGAATGTTGTTGGCTTCCTGTTCTTTGATTGAGGAACAGGAAGCTTTTTTATTGAATTTTTTGGCTGTAACGAAACAATTTATCAATAAGAAAAAAATGTGAAAAAAGTATTGACTTCGAACTTCTATTAGTATAAGATAACCACAGTTAGCAATGGCTAACTAAAATATGAACAGGAAGCTAACATTATGTGCGAAGAAGTATTTGAAATGATATGTGCCATGGACAGGCGATGTGTAGAGTTGCAAGTTGTATTGCAGTGTGCTCCCACATTAGCTGGCCTTAAAACTTCAAATCTTCTTATAGTTCCGAAAGATCAGGAAGATAAGGTTAGATTTGTTCTTAGGCATTCAGGCTTGTTGGGGTATCGCCTCGTGTACGATAGACATCGAGTTATCTTTTTGGTTTTTAATAGGGATAAGCTCATAAGCTACCTTGCAAAGCCAGAGATAAAGGAATTTCTTTCCTCTTATGGATATCGTACAGATGCCTTTGGGTATTCACTTCGAAATTTCCAGAATCGATATGATTCTTATGTTCATAAAAGGGATAATTTCCCTCATGAGATGGGAGTGTTCCTCGGATATCCGCTTTGTGATGTAGTAGGCTTCATTCAAAACGGAGGAGACGGATTTGTGCTGTCGGGGTATTGGAAGGTTTATAAAAATGCGACTGAGGCACAGAAGTTATTTGAAAAATTTGACATTGTAAAAGATGATATGGTTCGCATGGTATTTAAAGGATATTCATTAAAAGATATCGTAAATACGTATGCAAAGCCTGTCGTATCCTTGGCAGTTTAACGTCAAAATATCTTATTTTAAAGGAGATTAAAGTCATGAGTAAGGTTAATGTTGTATTTTGGTCACAGTCTGGTAATACAGAGAGTATGGCAAACGCTGTAGGTGCTGGTGTTACAGCAGCAGGCGGCGAGGCTAACGTAGTATACGTTGGTGATGCTTCTATAGATGAGCTCAAGAATGCAAAGGCATTTGCACTTGGATGTCCAGCTATGGGCGCTGAGGTTCTTGAGGAAGGCGAGATGGAGCCATTCGTTACAGATTTAGAGGGCTTTGTTTCAGGTAAGACAATTGGTCTTTTCGGCTCATATGGCTGGGGAGATGGTCAGTGGATGCGCGACTGGGTTGATCGCATGACAGCAGCAGGCGCAACAGTAGTAAACGGCGAAGGCGTTATTTGCCAGGACGCTCCAGATGGAGCAGCAGAAGCTGCATGCCAGGAGCTTGGTAAAGCTTTAGCAGCAGTTTAATTTCATATTTTAGCTTATTTCCTTTCCCTGAGTTTCTAACCGGGTTTCTTGGGGAAGTTATTAGACTCCTTTTACAGCCTCCAGGTATGCCAGTGCCTGGAGGTAAATTATTCTAGATTAGCCTTTGATGGAGGCAAATATCGATGGTATATGCCACAGGTAAAAGTTGTCGGAATATCTGATATTTCGTGATAAAATCTAACAATTTAATTTTGAAAAAGTTGTTGACAAAGCCTTGATTCTCATATATACTCTCTATTGTTCGCGAGAGAGATACGCAACAAACGCAGAACGAATTATTTCGGGGTGTGGCTCAGTTTGGCTAGAGCACCTGGTTTGGGACCAGGGGGTCGCAGGTTCGAATCCTGTCACCCCGACTTGGAAATTAATTATTTTATGCGGGTGTGGTTCAATGGTAGAACATCAGCCTTCCAAGCTGAATACGTGGGTTCGATTCCCATCACCCGCTTTTTAATTTCTAATATGTTGCATATGTGTCAGTAGCTCAGCTGGATAGAGCAACGGCCTTCTAAGCCGTGGGTCGGGGGTTCGAATCCCTTCTGGCACATTTATACGGTTTATATTTTATCAGTATGGTGGGTGTGGCACAGCTGGTTAGCGCGTCGGATTGTGGTTCCGAAGGTCGAGGGTTCGAACCCCTCTACCCACCCTGTTGCGATAGCAACAAATTGAATAAGGGCAATTAAGTCCTTTGTTGGGCTATCGCCAAGCGGTAAGGCACCAGATTTTGATTCTGGCATTCGCTGGTTCGAATCCAGCTAGCCCAGTTTCTAGTCTATGCCTTTTTCTTTTGGAAATAGTCGCATACCAATTTAATATGGGGTTGTAGCTCAGTTGGTAGAGCACCTGACTTTTAATCAGGTTGTCGGGAGTTCGAGCCTCCTCAGCCTCAGCAAAGAAAAGCACGTAAGATTGTCTTACGTGCTTTTGTTTTATGAACTATCCGCAAAATCCGGATAGTTCAAAACGTGACAATTTGTCACGAGTTGGTTACAGGTTGTAACCAACTAAGAAATTAAAAACATATACAGTGTAGCATAATTATGCTACAATAAAGATAAATAAGGAGGTGTTTATTATGCCAACAATTATGCCTATTAGAGATTTAAGAAATACAAGTGAAATATCAGAAATTGCACATAGAAAAAAAGAACCTATTTTTATTACAAAAAATGGATATAGTGATCTTGTGGTTATGAGTGCAGAATTATACGAGAAGTTTGCAAGAGAAAATCGCATAGATCAGGCTATTTTTGAGGCAGAGCAGGAGTTTGCTGAAACTGGTAAGACAATAGATGCAAAGGATGCTTTTGCAGAATTGGAGAAAAAGTATTTTGAATAAATACATTGTAGAATTAATGCCAAGAGCATATAGGGATATTGAAGAAATTTATGCTTATATTGCTTATGAAAAGCTGTCTCCTGAAAATGCAAAGGGACAGATTGATAGAATAAAAGAAGCTATACTAGGGCTCGATACATTGCCTGAATCTCATCAAGATAGAATAACTGGTAGATATGCAGGTAAAGGATATAAACAATTAATTATTGGTAACTATATTGCTATATTTAGAATTGATGAAGGTAATGGTAGAGTTTTGGTTGTTACTGTGCAGTATCAGGGAAGAGATATATAGTGATAGTAGGTTTAACCTGTGGTTTAACCAGAGCCTATGAAATTTTTTCTGTAAATATGGAACTTCTATGATAATTTAGATTTATGAAGGGTGTAGTCAGATTGGGCTACATCCTTTTTTAGACTATACAGTTCATTGGAAGACAAGGCAAGAAAGATTTGTTTTATTCAACTTCTTAGTGTATGCTTTTGAAAACATAAACAATCATAGGAGGACATAAAAGTGGAATTTAGAGTTGCAACATTGAATGATCTTGATTTATTGACTACATCTCGTATTGAAGTCTTAAGAGCAGCAAATAAGCTAGATGCTTCTACGGATATGGCAAATGTAGAAAAGGAATCCTATAACTATTACAAAAATGCATTGGAGGATAATACCCATTATGCAATTCTCGTCATGGAGGACGATAGATTCATAGGAGCTGGAGGCGTTAGTTTTTATAGTGTTATGCCTACATATCATAACCCTAGCGGTAAGAAGGCTTATATCATGAATATGTATACGGCTCCAGATTATAGACGTCAAGGTATCGCATATAAAACACTAGATATGCTTGTTAAAGTGTCAAAAGAACGTGGGATTAACCAAATTTCATTAGAGGCAACTGAAATGGGACGTCCTTTGTATGAAAAATATGGTTTTGTAAAAATGGAATCTGAAATGGAACTAGTTTAAGGAGACAACAATGAATATCAAATATACAGATAAGCATAACTTTAACAAAAATGAACTTTTACAATAACTGTGGCTTTGAAAAAAGTAAGGATACATCGCTTGTTATGGGTATTGCAGCTATAATTGAAATAGCTATACTTAGCCTATTTATACATTAAAAATGTAATCGAGGAAGTTTTATGAATCAGAAATTAAGGAATGATATTGATTATATTGTTGAAAACACAATAAAAGAAGTTCTGCCTGATGAGGCGGTTACTAGAGCGCTTAACAATTTCTCTTATGGAAAAGGTAAAGTGATTCTAGTAGCCGCTGGAAAGGCGGCTTGGCAAATGGCCGCAGCAGCAAAAAAGGTTCTCAAAAGATTAGATGGCGGCATTGTAATAACAAAATATGATCATGTAAAAAGCAATATTGAGGGGATACAATGCTTTGAAGCAGGACATCCAGTACCTGATCAAAATAGCTTTGATGCGACAAAAAAAGCTATTGAATTAGTGGAAGGTTTAACAGAAGATGACACGGTTATCTTTTTACTTTCCGGTGGTGGAAGCGCCTTGTTTGAATTGCCATTAATTTCTGGTGAAGAACTGCAAGACATTACAAAACAGCTACTTGCTAGTGGTGCTGATATAGTAGAGATAAATACTATTCGCAAGCGTCTTAGCAAAGTAAAGGGCGGCAGATTTGCTTTAGCCTGTGCTCCAGCCAAAGTATTTAGTATTGTGCTTAGTGATATAGTTGGAGATCCACTTGATATGATAGCAAGTGGTCCAGCATATCCTGATTTTTCTACATGTGATGAAGCAAAAGAAATAGTTCGTAAATACAATATTAAGCTTTCTAAGGAAGCTGAAGAGCTATTGAATAAAGAAACTCCTAAAGAATTAAATAATGTTGAAACTCACATAACTGGGTCAGTGAGAGAGCTTTGTAGAGCTGCTGCTAGTAACAGTGGAAAGTTAGGTTATAAGCCTATTATATTGACCGATGAGCTTTGTTGCGAGGCAAGAGAAGCAGGAAGTTTTGTTGCAAGCATCGCAAAGACAAAAGCAAAAGACAATGAAAGACTTGCCATTATTGCTGGTGGAGAGACAGTGGTTCATCTTACTGGTACCGGTAAAGGTGGAAGAAATCAGGAACTTGCACTCAGCGCTGCTATAGGAATAGCTGGAAATAGGGGCATTGCAGTAGCATCAGTTGGAAGTGATGGAACAGATGGCCCAACAGATGCCGCTGGAGGCTATGTTGATAACGAGACTCATCAAGAATTACTGGCTAAAGGAATCAACATACATGATGTTTTAAAAGATAATGATGCATACAATGCATTAAAAGCAGTTGATGGTTTGATAATAACTGGTGCAACAGGAACGAACGTGAATGATGTTGCCATAGCACTGATTGATATCTAAGGAATATTATATGATTACAGTGCATTATCTAGGTCTTACGAAAAATTAAATATTGTCCAATAAAATAGATATAACAATTAGACTGGCTTCGGCTGGTCTTTTTGTGTTATGAAAAAGTTTTACTGACATTTTAAAAAATTAGCCCGTATAATGAATTATGATTCAAATGAAGGAGGAAACCATTTATGAAATTTGCTATGTTATGTTGGACCTTTGGGTTCTTTGGGGAATTTCTATATCTGTTATAGGAGTTGTATTAACAAAGCAAAAAAGGAGATTTATAGATGGAATTTAAGACAGTTATAGAATCAAGAGAGTCTGTTCGTAAGTACAGTAATCAGAAACCAAATGAAGAACAGGTTAAATATATTTTAGAAGCGGGACGTATGGCGCCAACTGCTTTCAATAAACAGCCACAACGCATATATATATTAAAAAGTGAAGAAGCACTTAAAAAAATGGATAGTGTTCATCCTTGCCGTTATGGAGCACCTATGGTTATATTGGTATGTGCTGACGAGGATGCTGCTAGTAATTTTCAGGGTGGAAACAGTTATTTAATGGATGGAACAATTGTTGCAACACATATGATGCTTGCTGCTACTGATATTGGATTAGATACTTGTTGGGCTGGAGTCAATGATGTTGAGCAAACACAAAAAGTCTTTAATTTGCAGGAAAATATCTATCCTATCTGTTTTTTGGATTTAGGATATCGCTCTGATGATTTTAAAAGTCTTTTAGGCAATAAGAAAAGAAATTCCTTAGATTCAATGATTAATATTTTATAGGTACGGAATAATACGTAATCAATTCAATCATATAACTTAATTATATAACTTTGTCCAATAACTTACCCTTCTGTGATATACTTAGCTTAGTTTAGTTCGTATATACGGAGGGGTTATTTTATGCCAAAGGGGTCTAATCAAAAATTAAAGTTAAGCTTTTAATAGAGGCTATTCAGTCTTCTAAGTTTATCACTAAGAATAATTGCGGAGAATAGATATATGTATCCAACTAGAAATGAGGCAATGAGACTTCTTGAAGAAGCAGAAAAAATGAATCCAGGTCCTTGGGGAGATCATAGTAGAACTGTAGCCCACTGCGCTGAATGTATTGCTGCAAAAAGTGGGCTTGATGCAGAAAAAGCATATGTAGTAGGTTTGTTACATGACATTGGCAGAAGATTTGGAAAACGTCATCTTGGACATGTTTCTGATGGATATTCTTATATGATGTCACTTGGTTATGATGAACCAGCCAGAGTGTGTCTTACACATTCATTCAATGGCAAAAGCATTGATGGTTATGTTGGCAACTTTGATACAACGGCTGAAGAGACCGAATTAATAAAAACAGAATTAGCCAAGATAGAACTTGATGAATATGATAAGTTAATTCAACTTTGTGATTCTATCGGTGGTGCCGATGGGGTTATGGATATCATAGATAGAATGTCTGATGTCAAAAGAAGATACGGTTACTATGATCCTGAAAAATGGGATACTAATTTGGCGCTAAAAGATTATTTTGAGAATAAGATGGGTGAAGATATATATATTGTGGTTGATAAAGATAACTACAAACCTAGTAAATAATGTGAATAGTAGGGGGATTTTGCTATGGAAAGAGAATTTCTAGAGGAAAGACAATTCACAAAGCTCTTAGCAGGAAAGACATATAAGATTTTCTTTGAAGGAAAAGACTGTGTCATTGCTGAAACAGAGCTTGGGGATGTTGTCATATCTTTTAGTGAATATGAGTATTACTCTTTGTCTAATGATGAGATAGAGCAGAAAATCTATGATGGTATTAAAAGTAGAGAAAACTAAGTATGATTGATCCAACAGTTGTTGTATATGTTGAAGGGCAAGTGGCTATCCGTGAATCTGGTTATTTTAGTTTGGATGAAATCTTTGCAAAGTTAGAACGGTTGATTGAATTAATGTCGTAGGATTGAGGGGTGAATATGGGATTATTTAATCTTTTCAAACATGTAGATATTAATGCTGAAGTAGAGGCTATGAAGTCTGTAGAAAACGCAGTGCTTCTTGATGTGCGAACCGAAGAAGAGTATTCAGGAGGACACATTCCAGGAAGTAAAAATGTGCCAGTTGAGAATATAGAAAAGGTAGTGGATGTCATTAAGGACAAAGACACGCCTGTTTATGTATATTGCCTTCGTGGTTCCAGAAGTGCTTCTGCAGTATGTGCTATGAAAAAGATGGGATATACAAATGCTAAAAGTATCGGTGGCATCGCATCTTACAAAGGAAATACAGTAATAGGAAGCAAATAATGGGGTACATTAATTGAGATTATAGCGGACTAGTAGTTCACTGTAGATGTTATCCGCTAGAGTGGATTACTATGTTTTTCGCTTATCTTTAAACTTCTCGATATAACAAATTAGGCTGCCTTTTATTATTATGTATGTCTGTTTTATAATTTTCCATTAGCTTTTTTCTTAACATCCTCTACTGATAGATCATTATATTTCGATACGAAATACTCTAAAGAATATACACTATCATCTTTCACTGGAAAATGAGCAAATAAAACATCCCCAGTATTTTCATTTCCAAGAATCACTACAAGCATCAAATCATCCTCTGAGTATTCTTTTTCCCCTGCTATGTAATAGTAAATATCTTCATCCTTGAAATCATTTTTTAGAGTACTAATAACTGCTGTAAGATTGCCAGTTTCCGTGGCTGCGTTTTCTTCTAATTGTTGTTCAAGCTCATTTTCAAATCGAATTCTCTCCTGTCGTGCGCGTATTTCTGCACCTATAGTATCAGGCGCAACAATTAAAATTGGTATAAGAAATAGGATAATCGTAGTACGCCATTCTTTAAAAGAAATAGGCCTATCCATTTCTCCGTTTATAATACCTTTTATTATAGGTATCGAATCACTGTCATATAATTCTTCCGTTTTATATAGTTGACGAATATCTGCCATTCTTCGTCCTGATTTACATATAAAACCTATTGGGAAGGTGTAAAATAAGCTTAGTAACATTATTCCAATTCCCATTGTCAAAATCAGAAAAGCTGTATCTTCTGGACTCACATTTTCAAAGGTGTACTTAACAAGGTACGCAATCCCGGCTAGTATCGAAAAAATAAGCATAATTGCAAAAGACAAAAACTGTATTGCTAACATTTTCCATTTATTCTTCTTATAGTTTCTATACTCTTCTAGTGTTATGTCACCATTTGTATACAGTTGATTAAAGAACGTATTTAGTTCATCATAATAACCACCAGCAGCTATTTTTTTAATAAATTTTATCATCGTCATATACTTTCTTTAGAATACCGCTTTGTAAAACATCTTTCTTTGAGGATATTTTACCGAATTCATATGGAAAATATGTGTTGATGTCTCCTAGTCCAACAAACTACCCCAAAAGTTTTTTGCACTATTGTAAAAGATATTTTCATAATCCTTATTGGATTGCATTCTTTACTGAAAAATGGATTTACACATAGTGAATCTCCTATGGATATTCTTCTGCAGGTACATGTTCTAAGTCAGAGTAATTTGCTTCAAACGATTGCTCTGTACTTGCGATTTCTTCATTAAATCCTTTCAGTGCATCGAAAGGGCTGAATATTTTGGCACGTCTAGATAAATCCATAGCCGGATGTTTGATTGAAAAATCATCAAAAGGAGAGTGCTTTGGTTTGCCTCTTTCATACACTTTTCTGTATCTATCTGTAATCATATCATTTCATCCAATTTCATAAAATATAGGTTATTAAATTAAGCTTTATGTCCGCCGATTTGAACATTTCGCTCTCTTGTGGTAGCACCTTCTAGAAGGTTAATGCCTTTTAATATTGCATTTGCTCCATACCTAGTCCTTACCTCTAACAGTGCAGAATGAATGAGCTGCTCTTTGTTAAGCGCTTCATAGTCAGTGAATAGATCCATTTGAAAATAGCCACCGTCATTTTGGACATTACAAGCACATATGCCAAGTCGGCGGAATAGTATTCTATGGTCAGTTTTCTTTATCACATCATTCATGATTGCTTCAATTACTAGCTTAGAAGTGTTTGTCGCATTACGAAGGTTTACTGTGCCATTAGAATGTGCTGGATGGAGTCTACCATACCAATCTATAGCTAGTGGCCCATCGTAGTGAGGGCAGTATTCAAGACTTTTGTAGTCGTAGCTTACCCACCAGGTAAACTTTGAAGATACCAGATTCTTCTTATACATGTCGCAACATAGGATATCAATCATCTCTTTTAGGACAATACATGCCTCTTCGTACTTATATGGTCTAGGCAATACTTGTCCGTTGGAAAGAGAGTGGTTATCTGATTTGTAGTTTTTAATATCATGCATTGTAACAGGCTCGATTCCCCAAGCATGATCTATTAGTATCTCTGCATCAATGCCAAAGGTTTTATAAAACCACTCCTCATCTAGTTGAGATCGTTCTGCAACATCTCCCATGGTGAACATCATATTTCGTTCCAAGCGACGGGCCTTACCATTACCTATTTGCCAAAAGTCTGTGAGGGGTTTATGTGGCCATAGTAAAGTCTTATATGAATCTTCGGTAAGAGCAGCTATGCGGACGCCATCTTTATCGGCAGGAGCCTTCTTAGCAACGATATCCATGGCTACCTTTGCGAGATATAGATTTGTTCCAATCCCAACGGTGGCAGTAATGCCAGTTTGCTTGAGTACATCACTAATCATTGTCATAGCCATGATGTGAGCGGGGCTTTGGCCAGATTTTATAGCTGCAGTTTCATAAAGATGTAAGTAGGGTGTGCAATCAATGAAACTCTCATCGATGCTGTAAACATGGATGTCTTCTGGGGCTACATATTTAAGAAAAATACCGTAAATCTTGGCTGATACTTTCTCATATTCAAGCATACGGGGGACTGCAGTAATATAAAGAACCTTAGTATGGTGGATTCTTTCGTATTTCTCTATGGCTTGTTTTGCTTCAAATAGTCTAGGTCTACTTGGGACGCCTATAGCCTTGAGGGCAGGTGAGACTGCCAAGCAGATGGTTTGGTCGGTTCTACTTCCATCAGCGACTAGAAGGTTAGCTTTAAGTGGATCAAGACCTCTGGCAACGCATTCTACAGATGCATAGAATGACTTCATATCTATAGCTATGTAGCAGTTGGGGATTAGTAAATGCTTAGACATATCCAGTTGTCTTACCTCCTTGATAAAACGCAAACATACTTTCCGAAAATATGTTTGCTTTTGTAAGTAGATAATAAACCCGAACATGCATTCTTGTAAATCGAACAAATTATAAAATTTATTTAGTGCCAGTAAACTTAAAAAGGCCTATGAAATCACATCTTCTAACCTAATCTTGTTTTTCATCAATCCATAAAGGATATTTCCAAGTATTATTCCGCTTAATGTCTGAAGGCTAAGGGTTAGAAGAGTAGATAGTGCATAAGCAAGGCCAAACATAGGTATTTTTATAAATGTATATAAGGCTATGTGTACAAGTCCTCCAATTATAGCTCCAATCAAAAGGTTGTATTTAAAGTTCTTAAATAACTTAAAGGCAATAAATCCCATCACAAGAACCCAGGCTGCTTTAAAAGCCATTGTAGGCAATACCCAAGCTGTGTATCCGCCGATGAAATCGGCAAGGCCAGCGCCTAATGCTCCTGCTATAGCACCTTTTTTGGTACCGAGCAGGCATGTTGCAAGAATAATCATGCAATCCCCTAAATGAGTGTATCCAAAGGCTGTTGGAATCTTAAAATAAAAGGTCCCAATAAATACTAAAGCAATCATAAGCCCAACTACAGCAATATCTTTTTGATTATATCTTGTCTTTTCCATGAATGTATCCCCCTAATCTAAAAGTGATCCTAAAAAGTTCTTTGCATTGTTATAGAATATGTTCTCATAATCCTTTTCTTTTAATGGGCAAGAAAGAATCTTTTGGATTTCCACCTCTGGTGCATGAAATGGCGTATCTAGTCCAAACATAACTCTGTCATTTCCCACGTTTTTATAAGCATTGAAAATCTGAGCAGTCATTGAAGTGCCAGAAGTTTCAAGCCATATATTTTTATATCTTTTAGCAATAGTCTGAGCTGCCTCAACATATATTCCATGGCCATGCCCCATATGAAGCATTACAAATTTACATTTTGGATGTCGCTCTGCTAAAAGCCCTATCTGCCAAGGCAATGAGAAAGGTTCATGTCCTGAATGCACAAAGAAAGGCACATTATAGGATTCACAGATTTCAGCTACTGGATCTACTATTGGAGAATCAGCAGCATAGCCATCGAATAAAGATTGTATCTTTGCCCCCTTGCAGCCTTTATCACGAATTAAATATTCTAGTTCGTCATAGGCAGCTTGTTCTTTTGTGCAATCAACCCAAGGCACTGGAATAATCTTGTCTTTAGCCTTTTCATAAGCTTCTAGAATATCCGCGTTTTTAGAAGAATCAGAGGGGCATAAGACTGTCTTTTCTATATTAAATTTATCCATCAAATCAATAACTAAATTAATATCCCCACTAAAGTTAAATGGATTACCCCAGGTTCCAATATGCGAGTGCATATCAATCTTTTTAAAATCAGTAAATTCATACATAACAAGTTCTCCTCCTTTTGTTGGAGAAAATATTATAGGATTCCTGTGCACTTTGAAATGTCTAGTTTTGATTATTTTTTAGGGGTCAGTTTCAAAGGACTGCGTTATAAATATAATTTATAAATCATTCTCATTTTTTCCTGAGATATAAACAGTTGACCAGATAGTGGAATAGATTTATATTTACTACAAGATTATAAGAAGGGGGAATTAATAATGAAGAATAATTTTTCTACAAAAACAATTGTTGCTACTGGATTAGGTGCGGCCTTATTCCTAGTATTATTTATGTTTGTAAAGGTGCCTTCTCCAGTGCCAGAGACTAATCTGCAGATTGCTTATGGCGTATCTAGTTTTTTTGCAGCCTTGTTTGGTCCAGTTGCAGGACTTTTGGTAGCATTTGTAGGACATGCACTTTCTGATTTTATTCAGTATGGCTCACCATGGTGGAGCTGGGTTGTGGCATCAGGTGTTAGCGGATTTATTTCAGGATTTGCGGCAAAGAAAGTATCATCTGCAGTAGAAGAAGGAAGATTTGGAAAAACAGAAATCATTTTCTTTACAGTATGGGTTGTAATAGCAAATGCAATTGCTTGGATTCTGGTTGCGCCTGTCCTTGATATTGTTTTATATAGCGAACCAGCAAATAAAGTATTCATTCAGGGAGCAACAGCTTTTGTTGTGGATGCCATTGTTTCTGTAGTCGTAGGCATTATACTTTTGAAGGCTTATTCTGCTACAAAAACAAAAAAAGGAAGCCTGGCAAAAGAAGATTAAGCTAAGAAATAAAAGGGGAGGCTAAGAGGCCTTCCCTATTTTTTATTGAGGTTAGTATTGATGAATGATGTTTTAATAGAATTTAGGGATTATAGCTTTCAGTATTTTGAACAGAGTCAGCCCACCCTTAAAAACATAAATTTGAAAATAAAAAAAGGGGAAAAGGTACTGATACTTGGACCTTCTGGCTCAGGAAAAAGTACTCTTGGCAACTGCATAAATGGACTGATTCCATTTGCCCACAAGGGAAAGATAGATGGAAAGCTATTTGTGGATGGAATAGAAAATAAAAATTCCAGCTTATTTGAACTGTCCAACCATGTGGGAACGGTTCTTCAGGATAGTGATGGACAGTTTATTGGACTAAGTGTCGGCGAAGATATTGCCTTTGCCCTGGAAAACGATATGGTTGAGCAATCACTGATGCATGAACGTGTGCAGAAAATTGCCAACATTGTTGATATGGGGCAGCTATTAAACCAAAATCCCCACGATTTAAGTGGAGGTCAAAAACAGAGGGTATCATTAGCAGGAGTTATGGTTGATGATGTAGACATTCTTCTTTTTGATGAACCTCTTGCAAACCTTGATCCTAAGACTGGAAAAATAGCAATTGAGCTTATTGATTCCATTTCCCAAAATGATAAAACTGTCATCATAATAGAACATCGCTTGGAGGATGTGTTACATAAAAAGGTTGACAGGATTGTAGTGATGAATGATGGCTCCATTGTTATGGACGACACTCCAGATAATGTACTTTCCAGCGATATTTTGCATAAATACGGTATACGAGAGCCCTTGTATTTGACTGCAGCAAAATATGCCAAGATTGATATTGTGCCTGAATTGAAGCCTGCATATTTGGAAACCTTTAATGTAGAACTATGCAAGGACAAAATTAGAAGCTGGTATGAATCAAATCATGTCCGGGAGCAAAAGGAAAATAATTCACCACTTTTGGAAATTAAAAACATCTCCTTTTCTTATGACGGTAAAAGACCAATTCTTCAAAACGTAAATGCGATAATCAATGAAGGAGAAATGGTAAGTATAGTTGGCAAAAATGGAGCCGGAAAAACAACGCTTTCTTCTATTCTTTGTGGGTTCATAAAGCCTGACGAGGGCACTGTACTCATGGAAGGCAAAGACTTATCACAATACTCTATTTCTGAACGAGCCGAGTATATTGGAATAGTAATGCAAAACCCTAATCAGATGATTTCGAAGACAATGATTTTTGATGAGGTTGCATTTGGTCTTAGAATAAGGAATGTTGATGAGGACGAAATAAAAGAAAAGGTTCATGCAGTTCTAAAAATCTGTGGATTATATGAATTTAGAAATTGGCCAATAAGTGCTTTAAGCTTTGGACAAAAAAAGAGGGTTACGATTGCTTCGATTTTGGTATTAAATCCTAAAATACTTATTTTGGATGAGCCAACAGCAGGGCAGGATTTCTTCCATTATTCAGAAATTATGGAATTCCTTAGAAAGCTAAATGAGAATGGGCAGACTATTCTGCTAATAACCCATGACATGCATTTAATGCTTGAATACACAAATAGAGCAATAGTTATATGTGATGGAAAGAAGCTTGCAGACAAAAAATCCTATGAGGTATTGTGTGACCTAGATTTAACAGAAAAGGCAAATCTAAAGGAAACCTCATTATTTGATTTAGCGTTGAAGGCTGGAATTGATGATCCATTAAGCTTTGTGGAGTGTTTTATTCATTATGACAGGAGGGTTAGAAGAAATGAAAATTAAGGTCTTTTCTTACAGCAGTCTTGATACCCTTATTCATAAAATGTCTGGACTTTCAAAGCTTATATGTTTTTTGCTGCTTACAACAGCAATTATGGCTACGTATGATATTAGAATAATTATTGGCATCATGATATTTTCCTATGCAATGATGAAAATATCTCAAATACGGTTTTCTCAAATCAAAATGATGCTAATTTATGTAGGGATTTTTCTTGTATTTAATTTTATTCTGACCTTTTTATTTGCTCCAAAGTATGGAGTTGAGATATATGGTACAGAGCACGTTTTAGTTAATGTCCTTGGAAATTATGACATTACAGTAGAACAGCTTTTTTACCAGATTACCAAGACGGCGAAATATCTGTCTGTAATACCGCTTGGTATTATTTTCATATTAACCACCAATCCAAGTGAATTCGCATCTTCACTAAATAAAATAGGTGTAAGCTATAAAATATGTACCTCATTGTCTTTGACCCTTAGATATTTTCCTGATGTGGCAAATGATTATAACACAATATCACTAGCTCAGCAGGCTAGAGGTCTGGACATGAGTAAAAAAGCAAAAACCTCCGAGCGAATAAAAAATGTAGCTGCCATTTTAGTACCTCTTATTATGACAACCATGGATAGAATTGACATAATATCTAATGCAATGGATTTGCGTGGTTTTGGAAAGCATAAAAAGCGAACCTGGTATGCAGCCAAGCCTTTGAGAAAGGTTGATTATATAGGAATATTGATTTGTTTATTAATATTTTTACTTACATTATGGGTGAGATTTTTTATTAATAAAAGTATCTATTACAACCCATTCATATAATTAGGAGGAAAAGTGATGCAGGAAGTTTTACCAATTATGGTTTTTCAAACAGATTTTACATATAAGGAGGGGGCTGTAGCTGCAATGTACGGGGCAGTGCGCAGTGTTTCAAGGGATGTTGAAATAGTGACTGCTACCCACGAAATCCCACAATATGATATATGGTCCGCTTCCTATAGATTGCAGCAATATGTGCAATTTTGGCCTAAGGGAACAGTTTTTGTCAGTGTTGTTGATCCTGGAGTTGGAACCAGTAGAAAGGCATGTGTGGCACTGACTAATGACGGATATTATATTGTTACACCAGATAATGGAGCACTCACCCATATAAAAGCAAAGCACGGAATTAAAGAGGTCAGGGAAATTGATGAAAGCATAAATCGCTTAAAACAGACAGAAGGAACATCAGTATTTCACGGAAGAGATTTGTTTGGCTATTGTGGTGCCAGATTGGCTTCTGGAATAATTTCTTATGAGCAGGTTGGCAATGAATATAGTGTAGACGATATTGTAACACTTGATATTTCAACACCTGAAGGCAGCGAGGGATATCTCAAGGGGATAATAGAAATAGATGATCCTAATTTTGGAAATTGCTGGTCGAATATTCCTGTGGCAGAAATGTTTGAGAATGGTTTTTCCTACGGAGATGATGTGGCAATAACTGTTACTAAGGATGGAAAAAAGCTTTATGATCAAATTACCAGATTTGGTAAAACCTTTGGAGATGTAAAAAAGGGTGATGCTATTCTTTACAACAATGAATTGATGAATGTGTCACTTGCTCTTTCACAGGGGAGCTTTATGGAAAAATATAAGGTTTACTTTGGACCAGAATATATTATAGAAATCAGGAAGGTAAAATGATATGAGTAAGTTATTAGTTTTTCAAAGCGATTTTGGATTATCAGACGGTGCCGTTGCTGCCATGTACGGAGTAGCACTATCAGTTGAGCCTACTCTTAAGATCTACAATCTTACTCACGATATACCACCCTTTGACACTTTTGAAGCATCCTACAGATTGTTTCAGGCTGTTCCATTTTGGCCAAAGGGAACTGTCTTTGTTACAGTAGTAGACCCTGGTGTTGGAAGTGAAAGACGAAGTATTGTTGTCAAAACAAAAAGAGGGCAGTATATTGTTACTCCTGATAATGGCTCCATATCACATGTTAGTCGTGTAATTGGTATTGAGTCAGTAAGAGAAATCAGTGAGGAAGTTGGAAGGAGAAAGAATAGTGAGAATTCATATACGTTCCATGGAAGGGATGTGTATGGCTACACGGGAGCCCTTCTTGCTTCAGGTCAAATTTCTTATGAAGAGATTGGATCAGAGATACCTGTAGAAGAAATCGTCATAATGCAAGGCATGTATCCAGAAATTGGTGAAGATTTCATTGAAGGAAATATTGAAACCTTAGATGTACGATTTGGCTCATTGTGGACAAATATTGGACGAGAAGCCTTTGAAAAGATGTCATTTAAGGCTGGTGATTTGGTGGATGTGACAATTACCAGGGGGGAAACAACCATTTACCATTCTTTCGTGCAGTATGTTAATACCTTTGCTGATGTTAAAATTGGAGAAGCATTAATTTATGCTAATTCAATGGATTATATGGCTCTTGCAATAAACCAGGGAAGCTTTGCCAAGGCCTATAATATCGGAACAAGAGACCCTTGGAAAATCAGATTTTCAAAAATCTCTTAAGATAAGATAGGCATACACAAATGACACAATATGAGGAATTAGGCTATTGTATATATTAAAATGAAAAGTCCTTAGAAACTTCGGTTTCTAAGGACTTTTTCTTTTTATCTCACTACTTGATTTTTTCCATGGTTCTTTCCGTAGTATAGCTTTTCATCTGCTTCACTAATCCAGGTTTCATTTCCCTTGGCGTCGCTAGTTGTACAAGCAGCCATACCTATGGTTATTGTTACCTTTAGAGGAAATCCGTTGAATTTAAAGTCATAGGCTTCAACCTCTTTTCTCCTCTCATCAAAATAGGCATATGCATCATCTTCACTATCAAATTTTGCAAGTACCACAAACTCTTCGCCACCCCAGCGGCAGCAATTATCAATTTCGCTTTTTAAGACCATGTCACCTAGCGTAGATAATACGTAGTCACCACAATTGTGACCATAGGTATCGTTTATGCTTTTAAAATTATCAATATCAAATATAGCACACCAATATCCTTCTAATCCTTCTTCTTCCTTTATTTCTTTAACTTTGTCAGCAAAGTAATATCTGTTTGGAAGGCCTGTCAAGTGGTCATGAGATAATTGAAACTCTAGTTTTTTTTCTGAAGAAATTACAATCAGGATAAATATCTGAACTACAATCAGGGTGATAGAAACAACCACTATACCCAGAATAATATTTAGGAAAAAGTTTATATTTTTTGGCAGAGAATATGGTGCGCCATTAAAATAAACAATAATATATGAACTAAGATAAAGAGCCAGTCCTAAAAAGCCAAATGGCATCATTGGAATAACGTTTTTTATCTTTAAGTTTCGTCCAACATACTCAGAATAAAGAACAAGTACATTCATTCCAAGCATAGTGTATTGGAATCCGCTATCCCATCCCGTATAAATTACAGCAAAAAACATATGGATAATAACTTCAAGATATATCCCCACTGTAAATAATCTAAGCCATCCAAAGTGACAGCCAAATATTAAAAAGAAATAAAACAATACGCTGATAACATTTATTTTTGCCATCGGTGGAATGGAATACTTAATAAAAATAAATAGGAAAATTGCATGGATAACCATGAAATTGAAAGAAAAAATGCTTCCCATGATTTTAGCGTTTCTTAAATTCATTACCATTGCGGTACTCCTCCATATGTCATATATACGAGAATATTGTATTTACAATACTTTTTACTTACATCATGCAACAATGCAAAATAAAAGTATCATATAATTGTTAAAAAACAGCGTAGGGAATATGTATTTATTGCCCTCTGTGGCATATCTTTTTTGACCCTACGGGCGAAAGCTTTATTTTGATTTTCCAACCGTAGTGAAATGCCCACTACTGCATTAGTGTGTACCTATCTGGAATATAAATCGCTAGAGCATCTCGCTATCTATCTAGATAATATACATTGCTACACTCATGAGGCCTAGTTTATACACACAGGGGTCAAAAACTACGGGTGAAATCTGGATTTTGCAAATCTGGCGGTAGGATTTCAAAAATAGTCCCAGTGTAGGAACAAAAAAATATAAAGATACAACTCAATCTGAACTAATTGAGTCGAGAATTCTGCAATTAAAACTCAATTCAAAAATATTGGATATAAGAATTCAATTATCACAGCATACGACTAGCCAATCCGCTAACACAACTATATTTTACACAATAATTTGTGTGTTTTTTGTGTAGTTAAAGACTATTGGAATCCCATATGTTACAATGAAGCTACAGTTGGGGAGTATCTTGTAAAAGGAGGCTAGGTATGAAATTTTATGTATGTGAGGTTTGCGGCAATTTTGTTGGTATGATTAAGGAGTCCGGTGCTCCAATGTCATGTTGTGGTCAGAAGATGAAGGAACTTGTTCCTGGTACATCTGATGGTGCAGTTGAAAAGCATGTTCCTGTATGTAAGGTAGAGGGAAATGTGGTTACTGTTGAGGTTGGTTCTGTTGAGCATCCAATGGCTCCAGAGCACTACATTGAGTGGATTGCTATCGAAACAAAGCAGGGAGCTCAGAGAAAGGTCCTCGAGCCAGGTCAGAAGCCATGCGCTCAGTTTGCTCTTACAGATGGCGATTCAGTGGTTGCAGCTTATGCATATTGCAACTTACACGGATTATGGAAATCATAATGTTAATAAAAGCAAAGAGCTTTGGAGATAATCCAAAGCTCTTTTTTTATTAAAATAATCCATCAACTATTTTCATTATTCTATGAAGGTTTTGAATATCTGTATCCACATTGCCTGTTTCAAGGGAATGGTTTGCATCTGGGATGACGGCATATGTGATGGAAAGCTCATCACAAAGCTGGACGCACATATCAGTATCGCAAAGAGGATCATCGCTTCCGTGGAAGACAAAGCCTTCACAAGCATTGATATAGGCGAAAGTCATTTCGATTGGTGTGAAGACTATACTTTCTGCGTCGATGCCGTAGTCAAAGGCGTATTTGGCAGCGATAGCTGTACCGATGCTTTTGCCGATGAAGATTACATTATCATAGGAAGAAAAGTCGACATCCTTTAATTGCTCCACAACCTGCGCCAAAGCTTCATTGATTGCAGCTTCAGCCTGCAAGGCATCTGTCTTAATAGAATTCAAATCTTTAGAAAAAGTATATTTAACTTCTTTTATTTCATAGCCATGATTCTTGGCAAGCTTCTTTGAGTAGTATAAAAGTGGTTTATCTGAGTGATATCCAACTCCTGGAAATATTACAGCTAAATTCTTATCCATAGTGTTCCTTTCATTAATAAGAAAAATTCTACGAATCTATTATAGCAATCAAAAGTCCTTAGAAAAACCTAAAAAACACAAAACCTGTACCGATTTGTTCACATTACAATCATGTTGCACACACTTGACGGGATTAATATACCGCTAAATGATACAGAAGTAGCAACAGATAGGAGTGAATTATGGAAAAGAGGTATAGGCATGAATGGAAACACGCTATAACCTACGCCGACTTGCTAACAATAAGGCAAAGGATGTCAGCTATAGCGATACCTGATCCACATACAATCGACGGAAAATATCTTATAAGAAGTCTTTATTTTGATAATCTGAATGACAAAGCACTTCGTGAAAAAGTGGATGGGGTAAACATGCGAGAGAAATTTCGCATAAGATATTACAACTTCGATACTAGAATTATCCACCTTGAAAAGAAAAGTAAATTCAATGGTCTTGGAACAAAATACCATGCTCCATTAACAGCGGAAGAGGCACAGAAGATAGTGGATGGAGACATTGATTGGATGATTGATTCCCCACATTCCCTTATTCAGGAGCTGTATTGCAAGATGCGATATCAGGGAATGAGACCAATGACCATAGTTGATTACACCAGAGAGCCATTTATATATGGGCCTGGAAATGTAAGAGTTACGTTGGATTACGACATCAGAACAGGGATGAATAGAACGGATTTCTTAAATCCGGAATGTGTAACAATTCCAGCGGGTGACGCTCCAATCATATTGGAGGTTAAATGGGATGCATATCTGCCAGAAATAATAAGAGATGCTGTACAAATCCCAGGAACAAGAGTGCAGGCGTTTTCAAAGTATGCACAGTGTAGGATTTATGGTTAAGGATAGAAGGAGTGAAGATTATGACATTTAGCGATATTTTTAAATCAAGCTTTTTAAGCAATGTAACAAGTGTAACAGTTTTAGACATGGTAATTGCCATGGCATTATCATTTGCAATTGGTTTATTTATTTTCTTTATTTATAAGAAGACATATGCAGGAGTAATGTATTCAGCAAATTTTGGTGTGACATTAGTAGCTCTTACAATGATTGCGACATTCGTTATCTTGGCAGTAACCAGTAACGTAGTTCTTTCATTAGGTATGGTCGGTGCCTTATCAATTGTTCGTTTTAGAACAGCCATCAAGGAACCTCTTGATATAGCTTTTCTTTTCTGGGCAATTGCAGCAGGTATTGTGCTTGCGGCAGGAATGATTCCACTTGCAGTATTTGGTAGTGTGATTATCGGTGTAATGATTACCGTATTTGCGAATCGTAAATCAAATGTTAATCCATATATCGTAGTTCTTCGTTGTGAGGATTCTCTTACAGAGAAGGAAGCAATGCAGTATTTAAATGAGAAGACAACTAAGTGTGCAGTTAAGAGCAAGACTGCAAGAAAGGGCGAGATTGAACTGAATCTTGAAATCAGACTTAAGGAAGACAACACAGATTTCATTAACGAGTTATCAGATATGGAAGGTGTAGAAAGTGCAGTACTTGTAAGCTATAACGGCGATTACATGGGATAAGGAGGACAGATTATGTCAACTAATAAAAGAATTGACATCATCTGCGTAGTGGTCTTGATACTGGCCATCATCCTTACAGTGTTGTTTATGAACGGCGAGAAGCTTGGACTTACTGTGGTGGTTGATGAGGATGCTGAAACAGCCACCACATCGTCATATTTTACAACCAATGACATGGATGGGGACTGGGATACTTCCGAGGCGACAATTATTACATTAGAAGGAGATGACATAACTGTTTCGGGGTCAGGAGCTTATGTAAATGATGGTAATGTGTACATTGCCCAGTCGGGTTATTACCTAGTAAGCGGAGAGCTTACAGATGGAAGTATTGTTGTAGCTGCTGAAGATTACTCAAAGGTATGGATCATGCTTGATGGGGTAGATATTTACTGCGAAGATGATGCAGGAATTATCGTAGAGCAGGCAGACAAGGTATTTTTAACTTTGGCAGAAGGCTCTGAAAACACAGTTGAGACAGGTAGCGAGTATTCCGAAGAAGCAGTTGAAGATGATAGAGATGGAGCAATTTTCTCCCACGATGATTTAACTATAAATGGAAGTGGTAGCTTGACTGTTACAACCGGCTATTCACATGGCATTGTTTCAAAGGATGATTTGATTATCACTGGTGGAACAATCACCGTGACAGCTCCAGATGATGGCTTGAAAGCAAATGATGCTCTGAATATAACAGATGCAGATATTACTATTGATGTTGAAGATGATGGCATCACTTGCGATACCAGTGTATACATTGGCGGAGGCACAATTCTCATAAGCAATTCTTACGAAGGAATTGAAGCAGTCATTGTTGAAATAGAAGATGGAGATATCACTATCTATTCAACAGATGATGGCATAAATGCTAATGGAGGTTCGACAGAAGATGAAGAAACATACATTAGCATAAGTGGTGGAACATTAAGAATATTTAATGAAGGTGGTAACGACGCAGATGGCATTGATTCTAACGGTGATATTCGTATATCAGGTGGTACGATCTTTGTAAGTTTAACTGATGGCGGAATGAATAACGCGATTGACTACGCAAGTGAAAATGGTGGTGTTGCAGTAATCACAGGAGGAACAATTATTGCTGCAGGAAGTAGTGGCATGGCAGAATCCTTTGATAGTACATCCACACAGGCATCTATACTTTACATAACTAGCGCTTCTATGGAAGCTGGAACTACAGTTTCTGTTGTAGATGCAGATGGAAATGAAATCCTTTCATGGGAAGTTCCATATAGCTTCTCTTCAGTTAATATTAGTAGTCCGGATTTAACTGTAGGTGAAACCTATACAATCTGCGTAGGTGATGAATCCGAAACAGTTACACTTGAAGATGTGGTAACTACTGTAGGAGAGGCCACAGCAGGTGGCATGGGCCAGATGGGCGGCATGGGCCAGATGGATGGTGAGAACCAAATGGGCCCAATGGGTGGCGCTGGAAAAGGAAATCGTGTACAATACCCCTAACATTTATAGTGAATGATTAGGAGACATAATTAAAATGAAAGAAAACGTAGTTCTAATTGGTATGCCAGGTGTTGGCAAAAGTACTTTGGGTGTTGTATTGGCAAAGGAACTGGGATTTGAATTCGTAGATGCGGATTTACTTATCCAGAAGCGTGAAAAGCGTTTGCTTAAGGAGATTATTGCTGAGGAAGGTGTGGAAGGTTTTCTTAAAATAGAAAACGATGTGAATGCCAGCATTTCATCCACAAAAACAGTTATTGCAACTGGTGGTAGTGTTATCTATGGTGCGGAGGCTATGGAGCACCTAAAGGAAATTGGAACTATTGTTTATCTTAAGCTTGATTATGAAACACTTGATAGCAGACTTGGCAGCCTAAAAGGCCGCGGCGTTGTTCTTAAAGATGGGCAGAATCTTAAGTCTCTTTACGACGAAAGAATTCCCCTTTATGAAAAATATGCAGATGTTACCGTAGATGAGGCTGGCCTTGGCCTCGAGGAAACACTAGATGCGGTTATGAAAAAAGTTTCGGAAACTTAGGTTTCCGAAACTTTTTTGTAGCCAGTTTTTACAAGCCACTTCTGATCGATGATTTTGACTTCGTCTCCGAATAAGATGTGGAGACGTACAGATGATGGCTGCTTTTCAATTTCTTTGACTGTTCCCTCTCCAAATTTTGGATGAGAAACAACATCGCCTACTTCATATCGTATTTTCGAATTTTCCATATTTTTGTAAGCGCGCTGTGTGCGATAAGTATCAAGCATCTGAACCTGCTTGTGGTCTACTGTAGGACGCTTTAAAACTGAATCATAGTCTACCTTTTTAAGGCTCTGGCCTTCTACGTAGTAATCTGCAGGGATGGCGCCGATAAGGCTGCAGCAGTATTTCCATGCACTGCCGTGAACTCCTGGCTGCCATGTGTATTCGCTTGGGATGCTGATGTGACGTGTCATGTAGTGTGCATATTCATGCTTATATAAATTGATTCGATCGGCCTTTGAAAGCTGCTCATTTAAGCAGAAGCCGATGAAAAATAGTGAAAACTGGAATTGTTCTTCATCATCATATGAAGGTGGAAGATAAGAACCAAGGGCCTTTTCATCCATTCCAAATGTGATTGGAACTTCTGCACCGTGAAGCCCCAGCTTGTGATCTAAAACTGAGTACAATGCAGTGATTTCTGCACGAAGAACAGGCTCTTCATCGTGCAACATTTTAAACATTTCTTTCTTTGTCATTATGTCTCCTTAAAACTCGATATAACTTTATACAGAAGGATAGTATAGCAACTGAAATTGAAATTTACAATTATCAAAAATGATAAATTTGTTAATTATCCAATATTAATTTGACTTTAAAAATGCACGATATTACTATAAGGATATAAAGGGAATTATGCACATATTTTTGTGTTAGGAGATTATATATGAGAAGAGCAATCAAAGTTTCAAAAAAGATATTGGCCTTTTCGCTGGCCGTATTTATGGGGGTGGCAGTACTTGGACTGTCATTACAGGCGGATGCAGCTAAAAAGAAGTCATCGGGAACATATGCAGAAGGTGATGATATTGCTTTTGGAACATTGGATGGAAATATTATCAACTGGACAATTCTTACTTATGACGATACTACAAAGGTTGCCCTTCTTGTTTCAAGAAAAACCTTACATTCATATTCGGTACTTGCATACAGAGATTCAATTAACCAGATGTATTTAAATAGTAATTCCTCTGCTGGCTATGTTAAATGGGAGGACAACTATTGGAGAGGCTGGCTCAATCAGATTTTCTATAATCAGTGCTTTACAGATGCGGAAAGAGCCACAATTCAGAAGACATCTCTTACTGAGGAAGCAGCCCAGACAAGTCTTATGAATTTCTATCATGACACTACTTTGGATGCTTATTACCTTGCAGGAAATGTAAAGAACTCTCTTAATATGAATATTTACAACAATCAGAGTACAACTTCTGATTATATTTTCTTCCTTTCAACTGATGAGTACACAGAGTACAAGGATACTATGAAATACGAGACCAGCAACACATGGCCTCTTAGAACAAACGCTTATGATGATCCAGCTCAGGGACTTTTTGTAAATGACACAAAGAAGCTTATTGAAAGAAAGTACTATTATCTTGGCGATGGAATCAGACCAGCTATGTATGTAAAGCTGGGCAAGACTGATGAGGAGAAGGCTGCTGAATCAGGTACAGACACATCTTCAACAGACACCATTACTACATCAGATACTACAAGTAGTTCTTCAAGCAGTTCAACAAGCAGTTCGACAAGTACAACAAGCACTGCAAGTACAGCAAGCAGTGCAACCACAACAGCTGCTACAACTACATCAACAAGTAGCACATCTACAGCAAAGGCTACTTCTTCAAAGAAATATGCTAATAATGGTACTAATATAGGAAATATTACACTTCCAGATGATGCTTCCTATTCTATGACCAACGGCAGTACTGCACAGGTAGCGATTAATCTTGATTACTTAAACAGTACTGATAAGCAATACAATGTGACATACAAATCCTCAGATGCCAGTGTGTTCACTGTTGATTCTAATGGGTTGATTACATCAGTTGGCAAAGGAACAGGCACATTGACTGTAAGAATGAAGAAATCAAATGGCAAGACTTATACTATGACATGCCGTATTGATGTGACCTAGGAGTAGAGGCGTGACTCAGGAAAGATTCCTTAAAAGAAAAATAATAATAAACGATGTAACAGAATTACAGCCTGACTATGAGCCTGGCACTTTGGTGCTGACTGATAGCCAGGCTGTTGTTGATGAGTGCACAAGCAAGCATATACCGGTGGCGGCCTACGAAAAGGAAGGTGCTCAGCCTATTAATTGCTCCCAGGTACTTATTGATGTAGATGAAATAGAAGACGATGATTTTGAAAACATCTATAGGCGATGTGCAGGCATCCCTTGGGATATCGCATATACGGAGCGGTGTTTTATAAGAGAATTTGGGATGGCTGATTTGGATGCACTATTTGAATTGTATTCTGAGCCACATATGACTGATTATATGGAACCGCTTTTTGAGTATGAGGAAGAAAAGCAGTATGAGGAAAACTATATAGAATATATTTACAAGCTTTATGGTTTTGGAATGTGGTTGATTTTCGATAGATTCACGGGTAAATTAATAGGTAGAGCAGGTTTAGAAGTGCGGGAAACCTGCGATAGAGAAAACCAGGCGGAAATGGGCTTTGCTATTGCATCCAGCAGATGGAAGCAGGGATTGGCCTATGAGGTTTGCTCAAAGATAATGGAACTGGCTAGGGATGAATATGGGCTCACAAGCTTGATTGCTAGATGTGATCCGGAAAATTTAGCCAGCAGACATTTGTTAGAAAAACTCGGTTTCGTTATTGTGGGATACGAAACTGATGGAGATTGTAGGTATTTTAGGGAGATTTTGTAATGGATTTAAAGAACTATCAGCATGAAGTAGTAGTGACTGATGAGGGGCTTCCATTCAAGCTTTTTGCATTTGAAGGCCAGAATGGAAATTATGTAAGGGAAAAACACTGGCACCGTTCAATCGAGATTTTTGCTGTATGGGAGGGCAGATTGGAATTTACTCTCCAAGAAAAGCGTTTTCCTCTTAACGGTGGCGAGTTTGTTATAGTTAATAGCAACGAGGTTCATAGTATAGCAGCTCCAGATGTTAATAAAACTGTGGTATTACAGATTCCACAGGATACATTTGCGGAGTATTTTACAGATGAGCAGTTTATCTGGTTTTCACATGGAGACAGAGAAACAGATCATCGTGTGTTTACACTTTTGCAGGAGATGTATCTTATTTATACAAATGGAGAGGAAGCAAACAAGCTTCAGGTTCTTAGCTTATATTATGAGCTTCTTTATATTTTGGTTACAAAATATCGAAAGTTTAATGTTAACGAAGAGATACTTAAGAACAGTAAGCAATTGAAAAAGCTTTCAAATATCACGAGATACATGAAGGACCATTATGCGGAAAGCATTTCTTTGGAATCAATGGCGGAGCAGTTTAATTATTCTCCATCATATCTTTCCAGAATGTTCCAGAAGCATGCAGGTATCAATTTTAAGGATTATCTGCTTGGCATTAGATTAGAGCATGCAGTCCGGGAATTGGAAGAGACAAATGGCCAGATTGTAGATATTGCTCTGGGAAATGGATTCCCAAATTCAAAGGCATTTTCAAATGCATTCAGAGATAAATACGGAGTACTCCCAAGCGAGTACAGAAGGAGTAATGAATAATAATGGCAAAGAAAGTATATGCAGTCAGAGTAGGTAGAAAGCCTGGAATATATCACACATGGGATGAGGCTAAGGCACAAGTTGATGGCTTCAAGGGGCCTGTGTTTAAGGGCTTTACATCTATGGCAGAGGCAGAGGCTTTTATGAAAGGCGGCTCTGTAAGTAGCGGAGCTGCTAAATCTGCAACTGTTAAAAATGATATTGTGACTGCAGCTGATGCTTTCCAGAATCTTCAAAAGGTAACTGTAGAGGATGGAGGCAAATACAGCATTCTTGATTCTCAGATTAAGGAGCAGTGCATTGACAAGGTGGCACTTATTACAAAAGCCTTCAAGACTGCATTTGCATCGCCAGTTTCTATTGATGACATTAGCGCAAATGAGGATGTAAGGACTTTGATGTCTCGCTATGGCTGTGATTTTGACAGTGTTTCATCGGATGTAAATATTGCCTTCGTAGATGGTGGTGGCGATAAAGTGGGCGCCAATTTCGAAAGCACTAGAATTCTCTTTGGCGTAGTTTTCTATAATGCTGAGGAATCTAAATTCAGCTTATACAGATATGCTCTTGAAAGAGGTACAGACTTCGACTGGCTGTTTAGAGCATCAAATGTGGCAGGAGAGGAGCTTGCTGCATTGTTTGCTATGTACATAGCAGCTCGTCTGGGATTGAAACAAATCCACATTTATCAGGATAACAATCTTCCTGCGAAGTATTTCTCTGGAGCCTTTAAGAAAATCCATAAGATGGATGACTACATGCTTCAGATATTTATAAATGCCAGTCTTCAATACTTGAAGCAGGGCATGGAAATCAACTTCCTTTATGTGCCATCAGAGCATGCAGCCTACAAAGATAAGGCAAAAGCAACTAAAGGAAAGGCTGTTTACGAATCCCAGGATATACCAAAAGTATCCTTTGAAATGGCAGAATTCCTGAATGGAGTTTCTGATAGATTGGCAGATTATAGGAATTAATAGTATTTTTTAAATACTTTTAAAGTCGGGTATTGATATTTATTGCAATATAGTATATTATAATTTCAGCAGATAGATTTGAAGGGCGAATTCAGATCTAAAATAAAAGAAAAGAGGGAAAATGATATGTTTTGTAGTTCATGCGGTACACAGTTAGAAGAAGGTACACTATTCTGTCCAAACTGCGGTAATCCTGTAGCTCAGGCAAATGATACAGCTCAGACACAGGCAGAGGCTAGTGCAGCACAGGCTAGCGCTCCAGTTAATCCAGCACCACAGTTTGATGGTTCAACACAGTATTACACACCACAGCCAGTCCTTGGTTTGAAATGGGCACACTTCCTTGGATACTTTGCTTTGTGGGCAGGCGCAGTCTTAAATTTAGCTAGTGGTATTCAGTTTGTTACTGGTTTAATTTACAACGGTGATGCTAGTTTTATTTACGATTACTTCCCAGTTCTTCAGGTGTTAAATATTATTTATGGTGTTTGCTTACTTGGTACAGTTGCTTTGAATGTATTTGCAGCTTTATCTATCATTAAGTGCAAGAAGCAGACAGGATTATTGGTTTGCTTAGTATATGCTGTACAGGCTGGCTTATCTATTGTTTATGTTGCGGCTAGTTCAATCATCCTTTTCTCATTTGCAGGGGATGCATCAATCATAGTATCAGTTGTTGTTTCAATCGTTATGATTTTTGTAAACCACACATACTTCAACAACAGACGCGATGTATATGTTAACTAAATAAATGTCAAAAAATTGACATCACATAGTAAAGATTTAAAAGTCTCCAAAATGTTTTGTTTGATATCATTTGATTATCGAAAACGTTTTGGGGGCTTTATTTTTATGTAAAAGGAGCCGCGTTATTAAAGGAGGGTAATTACAATGAACAACATGCCAAATGTAAAAATTGGTGTAGTAGCAGTTTCTCGTGACTGCTTCCCAGAAAGCTTATCAGTAAACAGAAGAAAGGCACTTATTGAGGCTTATACAAAGAAGTATGGTGCAGAGCACATCTATGAGTGCCCAGTTTGTATAGTAGAGAGCGAAATCCACATGGTACAGGCTCTCGAGGATATTAAGAAAGCAGGATGTAACGCACTTTGCGTATATCTTGGAAACTTCGGTCCTGAGATTTCAGAGACACTTCTTGCAAAGCACTTTGAAGGACCAAAGATGTTTATTGCAGCAGCAGAAGAGTCAGGCAACAGCCTTCTTGATGGTAGAGGCGATGCTTACTGCGGTATGCTCAACGCTAGCTACAACTTACAGCTTCGTAACATCAAGGCTTATATCCCAGAGTATCCAGTAGGTGATGCTGAGGATTGCGCTGATATGATTCATGAGTTCGAGCCAATCGCTCGTGCCGTAATCGCACTTTCAGACCTTAAGATTATCAGCTTTGGACCACGTCCACTTAACTTCCTTGCTTGTAATGCACCAATCAAGCAGCTTTACAACCTTGGTGTTGAAATCGAGGAGAACTCAGAGCTTGATCTTTTCGAAGCATTCAATAAGCATGAAGGTGACAGCCGTATTCCAGAGGTTGTTGCAGATATGGAAAAAGAACTTGGCGCTGGAAACAAGAAGCCAGAGGTTCTTGCAAAGCTTGCTCAGTACGAACTTACACTTAAGGATTGGGTAAGAGATCACAAGGGATATCGTAAATACGTAGCAATCGCTGGCAAGTGCTGGCCTGCATTCCAGACACAGTTTGGTTTCGTTCCTTGCTATGTAAACTCTAGATTAACAGGTGAAGGTATTCCTGTATCTTGCGAAGTTGATATCTATGGATGTCTTTCAGAGTTCATCGGTACAGTTGTTTCAGAAGACATTGTTACACTTCTTGATATCAACAACTCAGTACCAAAGGATATGTACAACGAGGAAATCAAGGGTAAGACAAACTACACACTTCAGGATACATTCATGGGATTCCACTGCGGAAATACATGCTCTAAGAAGCTTGCATTCTGTGAGATGAGAAACCAGAAGATTATGGCTCGTACACTTCCAGAGGAAGTTACAAACGGAACACTTGAAGGCGATATCGCTCCAGGTGAAATCACATTCTACAGACTTCAGTCTACAGCAGACAACATCCTTCGTGCTTACATCGCACAGGGCGAGGTTCTTGATGTACGTACAAAGTCATTCGGTTCAATCGGTGTATTTGCTATTCCAGAAATGGGACGCTTCTATCGTCACTGGTTAATCGAAAAGGGATTCCCACATCACGGAGCAGTTGCATTCGGTCACTATGGAAAGGCTCTCTACGAAGTATTCAAGTACATCGGAGTAGAGGTAGACGAAATCGGATATAACCAGCCAGCAGGCGTACGTTACCCAACAGAGAATCCATGGAGATAATATTATGTATTATATAGGAGTAGACCTTGGTACATCGGCAGTTAAGCTTTTGCTTATGGCTGCCGATGGCACCATAGAAAAAATAGTTTCAAAAGAATACGCTCTTAGCTTCCCACATCCTGGCTGGTCTGAGCAGAAGCCTGAGGATTGGTGGGCTCAGTCTATGGCTGGCTTGAAGGAACTTACAGCAGAGGTTGATAAATCATTAGTAGCTGGTATTTCTTTTGGTGGTCAGATGCATGGCCTTGTAACACTTGATGCAGATGACAACGTTATTCGTCCTGCAATTCTTTGGAATGATGGACGTACAGGAAAAGAGACAGAATATCTCAACAATGTAATTGGAAAGGACAAGCTTTCTGCCTACACAGCAAATATTGCTTTTGCTGGTTTCACAGCTCCAAAGATTCTTTGGATGCAGGAAAATGAGCCAGACCTTTGGGCTAAGGTAGCAAAGATTATGCTTCCAAAGGATTACTTGGCATACAAGCTTTCTGGAAGCTTCTGCACAGATTATTCTGATGCCAGTGGTATGCTTTTACTTGATGTTAAGAATAGATGCTGGAGCAAGGAAATGATGGATATCTGCCATGTTTCTGAGGCTCAGCTTCCTAAGCTTTACGAGAGCTATGAAGTGGTTGGCACTATCAAGCCAGATGTTGCAGCAGAGCTTGGATTTACAAATGATGTAAAGATTATCGCAGGTGCTGGTGACAACGCTGCCGCTGCTGTTGGTACAGGTACAGTTGGAGAGGGCAAGTGCAATCTTTCAATAGGTACTTCTGGAACAATCTTTATTTCAAGCAAGAACTTTACAGTAGACCCTGCCAATGCACTTCACTCATTTGATCATGCAGATGGTGGATATCATCTTATGGGCTGCATGCTTTCAGCAGCATCTTGCAATAAGTGGTGGATGGATGAAATTCTAAAGACAAAGGATTATCCTGCAGAGCAGGCTGGTATTAAGAATCTTGGTGAGAATCGTGTATTCTATCTTCCATACCTTATGGGAGAGCGTAGTCCTCACAACAATCCTGATGCACGTGCAATGTTCATCGGCATGTCTATGGATACAACACGTGAAGATATGACACAGGCTGTTCTTGAAGGCGTAGCATTTGGTCTTCGTGATTCGCTGGAGGTTGCACGCAGCCAGGGTATCGTTATTGAGCGAAGCAAGATTTGCGGTGGCGGCGCAAAGTCTCCATTATGGCAGCAGATTATTGCATCAGTTATGAATCTGAAGCTTGATATTTTGGAGAATGAGGAAGGCCCAGGACTTGGTGGTGCAATCCTTGCAGCTGTAGGATGCGGTGAGTATGCTTCAGTAGAAGAGGCTTGTGATAAGCTTGTAAAGGTAAAGACAACAGTAGAGCCTGATCCAGAATTAATTCGTAAATACGAAGAGAGATATCAGGAATTCAAGAAGCTTTATCCTACAGTAAAGAGTTTATTCTAATAAATAAGGCGCTAGCATAGGAGCTGGCGCCATTTTTATTTATATTGATATATGCAAAAAAAGAGCATCGCATTTGCGATGCTCTTAGCAGTTCCTAGCGGAATCGAACCGCTGTTTTCGCCGTGAGAGGGCGACGTCTTAACCGCTTGACCAAGGAACCATATGTCCTAACGACAAGACATATAATACTATGGCCCAGCCCCTAAGTCAAGAGAAAACCCACAATTTTTTTAAATTCAGAATTATTCGAAAATTAAGACAATACAGAACAATATTTTGATTATGTTGTGCTCAACAAATGTAAGAAAAATGCATAAAAAAATGCTCAAAACATTGCCTTATTTGTGCAAAACTATTAAAATATTATCTATAAAACGTGTGTTGTTTGTTTACTGAAGGAGATAAAAGAAGAAAGTTAGGGGGGGATAATATGGCTCAGACAAGTATGCTAGCTATGATTCTAGCAGGTGGTCGTGGTAGCCGTCTGCATGAGTTAACCAAGAAAGTTGCTAAACCAGCCGTTGCTTATGGTGGAAAATATCGTATTATCGATTTCCCACTCAGTAACTGTGCTAATAGTGGAATAGATATCGTAGGTGTTTTGACACAGTATGAATCTGTTTTGCTAAACAGTTATGTTGCGGCAGGTGGAAGATGGGGATTGGACACAAAGGATAGTGGTGTCTTCGTCCTTACACCTAGAGAGAAGGCAGACTGTGGTCTTGATGTATATCGAGGTACTGCAGATGCTATTTCACAGAACATTGATTTTATTGATGCTTATGATCCAGAGTATATTTTGGTACTGTCAGGTGATCATATTTACAAAATGAACTATGACAAAATGCTTACCTTCCATAAGGAGATGGGAGCAGATGCTACAATTGCTGTTCGTGGTGTGCCAATGAAAGAGGCAAGTCGATTTGGCATAATGAACACAGATGATAATCGAAGAATCATCGAGTTTGAGGAGAAGCCAGAGAAACCAAAGAGTAATCTGGCATCTATGGGTATTTATATCTTTACCTGGAAGACTATGAGAAAGCTTCTGATAGAGGATATGAAGAATCCTGACTCAAGCCATGATTTTGGTAAGGACATTATTCCGGTAATGTTAAATGGAGATAAAAAGCTTTATGCCTATGAGTTCTCAGGTTATTGGAAGGATGTTGGAACTATTGATTCCCTTTGGGAAGCCAATATGGATCTTCTGGATAGCGACAATGAGCTTAATCTGGATGATACATCATGGAAGATTTACACAGAAGATACGGGAATCATTCCTCAGTATATTGCATCCTCTGCAAAGATTGATGGTGCATATATCAACCAGGGCGCTCACATAGGTGGAGAGGTTTCCAGGTCGGTTATCTTTTCAAATGTGAAGATTGCACCTGGTGCAAAGATAATAGATTCAGTGCTTATGCCGGGGGCTATTGTTGAAGAAGGAGCTACTGTAACAAGAGCTCTTGTGGCTGAAAATATCAGAATAGGAAAGAACGCCAAAGTAGGAAATAAGAAGAGCGAGGAAATCCTTCTTGTTGCAAAAAATGTAAAGGGGGAGGATTAATATGGCAAACAAAGCATTTGGCGTGATTAATTCCGCCGCAAACTATATAAGAGTAGAAGGTCTTCATGACTATAGACCAATTGGCGCTTTCTCATTCCTGGGAAGATTTAGAGTTATCGATTTTCCTATCTCAAATATGAGTAATAGCGGTATAAATCGTATACACGTATATTTGAACAGTAGACCACGTTCCATTGTTGAACATATCGGTGATGGACGCCACTACAATATCAATTCAAAACGAGGCAACATCCAGCTGTTATTTACACAGAATAATGGTCACAGTTCTATCTACAACACAGATATTAATGCCTATCTGGAAAACCTGGAGCAGATAGAGCGCATGCCTCAGGACTATGTAATCGTGGCTCCTAGCTACATGATTTACAAACAGGATTATCAAAAGCTTTTAGACGAGCATGTGGCATCTGGAACAGATATTACCCTGCTTTATCATAAGGTAGACCAGGCGAAGGAATACTACAGAGCATGTAATGTGGTTACCTTGAATAAGCAAAAGGGCGTACAGTCTTTGGAACGCAACATGGGTACAGCTAAGGAAAAGCTTATCAGTATGGACACCTATGTAATGTCGAAAGAAATATTTGTTGATTTGATTAAAAAGGCCAAGAAAGAATCATCTGCATATTCTCTTGCGGACATGATTGCATTAGCGTGCGAGACACTGGATGTGAGAGGCTACCAGCACAAAGGATTCTTTGCAGCAATAACAAGCCTGGATGACTACTACAGGGCAAACATGGAGATGCTTGAATATGCAACGGCAATGGACTTTTTCACAAGTGATTGGCCATTCTATACCAAGACAACAGACGCTTGCCCAACACAATATTTCCACGGCGCAAGTGTTACCAATTCAATGGTATGTAATGCCGGCTTGATAGAAGGTACAGTTGAAAATTCCATTATCGGACGAAATGTTCATATTGGAAAAGGGGCAGTAGTTAGAAACTCAATTATTCTTTCCTACGCTGATATTGGAGATGGAGTTTATATCGAAAATGCGGTAGTAGATAAATGGGTTGAGGCGAAGAAAATCAAGAAGATTGTATCAGAATCTGTCACCCCTACATATGTAAAACGTAATGATAAACTTTAATTAAAAGCGAGTCAGTCTAAACTAACAGACTGACTCGCCTTTTTTTTATAGATGTGGTAAAGTATTTCTGTAGTTTTTCGAAAAGAAAATATTGGAGGAAATAAATATGTTACCAGAACAGACAATTGAATTTAGATATGACACACAGCTTCTTATCGAGGGTGAGGACCTTGATGAGGATGCAATCAACGATTACATCACAGAGAATTTTGTTGGCGACAGCTTACTTGCAGTAGGTGATGAGGAGCTTATCAAGATTCACTATCATACAAACGAGCCATGGAAGGTTCTTGAGTACTGCAGAACACTTGGCGAGATTTACGATATCGTAGTTGAGGATATGGATAGACAGGCTAGAGGTTTACAGGGCTAGGCTGCATCTTCCTGTTAGGTATTTATATGAACGAAAGTTTTGTACTACGAGGAGGCATTGCTTTCTCGGAATCAGAAAAGAGAATAACTACATATTATAGAGGTTATCTTGTTTGTGTGGATGGCATTTGTAAAGGTGCCTTCACAGAGCTCCCTGAGCAGTACAGGGGATTGCAGCTGTATGATTACGGCGAGCGTTTAATCATTCCGGGCATGACTGATTTGCATGTTCATGCACCTCAGTACACATTCCGAGGAATTGGTATGGATGAAGAGCTTCTGGAGTGGCTTACCACTTACACATTCCCAGAGGAAGCCAAATACTCTGATATGGAATATGCAAAAAAGGCATATGGGTATTTTGCAGAGGATTTAAGACGTTGCTTTACAACTCGTGCAGTTGTTTTTGGAACAATGCATAATGAAGCAACTATCAACCTCATGGATCAGCTAGAGGATACTGGTGTGATCACATACGTTGGTAAGGTAAATATGGATAGAAACGGTGGCGAAGGTCTTCAGGAGGAAAGCGCCGAAGCATCCCTCCAGGCAACTTTAGATTGGCTTCAGGCCATCGAGGGTCGCTATAAGAACACAAAGCCTATCCTGACACCTCGATTCATCCCATCATGTTCAGATGATTTAATGAGAGGCTTGGGAAAGCTTTCTGCTGAAAGAGATTTGAGAATCCAGTCTCATCTTTCTGAAAATCAGTCGGAGGTCGCTTGGGTAAAGGAATTGGTTCCTGAATCAACTTCCTATGCAAATGCATACGAGCTATTCGATACTATGGGTTCGGCAGAATTACCTACCATCATGGCTCACTGCGTATACTCAGGCGAGGAGGAAATGAGCATTCTTAAAAAGCATGGTGCTTACATTGCTCATTGTGCCGATTCCAATATGAACCTTACAAGCGGTATCGCTCCAATCCGAAAATTTATGGATGCTGGTATCAAGGTCGGTCTTGGTACAGACGTGGCTGCCGGTTCATCTATGAATATGCTTAAGACAATGCTTATTACATTGCAGGCATCTAAAATGTACTATCGCCTGGTTGATACAGATGTTAAGCCACTTTCTTTTGAAGAGGTTTTCTATCTTGCTACAGCAGGTGGCGGAGAGTACTTTGGCAAGGTTGGTACATTCAAGGATGGATACGAATTCGATGCAGTTGTTATCGATGATAGCAAGATGTATTCAATGAGAGATATGTCCATCAGAGAGCGTATTGAGAGAATGTGTTACAACGATGCCGATGCCATTATTAAGGATAAATTTGTCAAGGGCAAAAAGGTATATTGCTAATTGCTAAAAAGTCTTGAAAAAAGTGTTAAATAAAAGTGTCCAGCATTGACTGGACACTTTTTTTAGGTGTATGGTGAAAACATACGGAGTAAATATCCGGTAAATTGCGTGTCAAACATTTTCTTTATACACATTGCTCAATTTGTATCTTATATTTTTGTGCGAAAGGTATAAAATGGGTGGCATGAGAAAAAATGAATAGGAGGTGTTTTCTTGACTTTAGCAGAAAAGCTTGTAGAAGAGCTAAATTGCGAAGAGGTATTCAGGCTCCATATCGGAGGATTTGATATTCCGATTTATGAATCAGTCGTAGTTACCTGGATCGTAATGGCCGTGCTTATTCTCATAGCCATATTCTTGACTACGGGACTAAAGACACAAAACATCAGTAAAAAGCAGGCATTTGCCGAGCTTATTTACGAGAAACTAAATGCCATTGTTGGTGCAACCTTAGGTGAAGAGGGAAAGGCATATACCGGTTACCTTGTCACAGTACTTTTGTACATTGGTTTATCTAACATCATTGGTTTGTTTGGTTTCAAGTCACCTACTAAGGATGTAAATGTTACAGCAGCACTTGCTCTTATGAGTATTATTTTGGTAGAAGCTGCAGGTATTTATCACAAAGGCGTAAAGAAATGGTTACATTCATTTGTTGAGCCGGTTGCTATAGTAACACCATTTAACATTCTTGATGTATTCACAAGACCATTGTCGTTATGTATGCGACTTTTTGGTAATGTACTTGGTGCTTTTGTTATCATGGAACTTCTTAAAATCGTCGTTCCACCAGTTATCCCTGCTGTATTCTCATTATACTTTGATTTGTTCGATGGATTACTTCAGGCATATGTATTCGTATTCTTAACTTCTTTATATTTAAAGGAAGCTATTGAATAAAGAATCGAAAAGAAAATTTTTATGGTATTTTTAATCAAGTAGAAGAGCCGACTCAAAAAAGATAATGAGCTTGTAGATATCAAGCTCTTATGATTCTCAAGCGAGACATGTAGTCGAGCGGAGAATCTATAAGGCTTGTAATCGTAACAAGCTTACACAGAGTGAATGTCGGCGAACTTTAGGAGGAAAAATTTTATGAACACTTTAATCGCAGTTGGAGCAGGTATTGCAGTAGTAACAGGTCTTGGTGCTGGTATTGGTATCGGTATCGCAACAGGTAAGGCTTGCGAAGGTATTGCACGTCAGCCAGAAGCAGAGAGCAAGATTCAGAAGAACCTTATCTTAGGTTGTGCCCTTGCAGAGGCAACAGCTATTTACGGTTTCGTTATCGCTCTTATGATAATGTTCGTATTGTAATAACAAGTTCTATTAATAATAAAGGATAGGTAATAGATATGATTAACATTCAATTTTGGAGTATTCTTTGGACAGTAGTCAATCTTCTTATCCTGGTTGTAGCTTTCAGAATCTTCTTCTTTAAGCCAATTGGCAAAATTATTGCTAAGCGTCAGGAAGAGGCAGATGAGGTTTATGCAAAGGCTACAGCAAAGGAAAACGAGGCTAATGAACTTGCTGCACAGTACGAGCAGAAGGTTGCAGAGGCTGAGACAGAGAAGAAACAGATTATTGCTGAAGCAAGAAAGAGCGCTGATGGTCAGTATCAGAAGATATTAGAAGATGCTAAGACTGATGCAAAGAGCATTCATGATGCAGCAGTTGCAGAAGCTAATCACGAGAAGAGCCAGATCATCGCAAGTGCAAAGAAAGAAATTGCAGATATAGTAGTTGATGCAACTACAAAAGTTGTTGGTAGCAAAACAGGAGCTGATATCGATAGCAAACTGTTTGATGAATTTTTAGGTAAAGCAGGTGAATAAAAGTGACAGAGAAATCTTTAAACTATGCCCGTGACCTACATAGCATAGATAATGCAGAAGCACATTTGCAGTCTGCCGCTTCTATACTAGAGGCTGTACCTGCAATTGGAGAGGAATTATCAGATCCTACAGTAGCAATCGCTAAGAAGCATGTTGTTATTGATAGCATCTTCCCTCACGAAATCCGCAATTTCTTCAAATTGCTATGTGATAACGGAGATTTTGATTTATTTAATGATATTAGAGCTGCATACAAGGAATCTCTTCAGACTAAGACTGAAAAGGTTGACAGAGCGAAGCTTCGCTATGTTACAGCACCTTCTGATGAGCAGCTTGCAGGTATCAAGAAGTTCCTTGCTAAGGAAACTGGTAATGGAGACATCCAGCTTGAATTAGTACAGGACGATACACTAAAGAGTGGTTTCATTCTTTCAGTGGGTACAAAAGAATATGACTGGAGCGAGCAGGGCCGTATCGAGCAGTTCGCTACAAAGATTAATAAGGCAGTTGGTGTTTCAGCTGTTGATGAGAGCATTCTTTCAATCCTCAGAACAAACGTAGAAGACTTCAAGCTTGAAGCAGAGCAGAAGGAAGTCGGTATCGTTAACTGGGTAGGTGATGGAATCGCAAATGTAGACGGTATTGATCATGCATTCTACGGTGAAATCGTTATTTTCGATTGCGGCGTTAGAGGTATGGTTCAGGATGTTCGCCGCGATGAAGTAGGTGTTATCCTTTTCGGCCGTGATACAGAAATCAAAGAAGGTTCAAAGGTAGTACGTACAGGCAAGATGGCAGGTCTTCCAGTAGGTAACGGCTTCCTTGGACGTATTGTTGATGCCCTTGGTTCTCCACTTGATGGAAATGGAGAAATCCAGGCAGATGGATTTAGACCAGTTGAGTGTCCAGCTCCAAGTATCGTAGATAGACAGTCTGTTAGCCAGCCAATGGAGACAGGTCTTCTTTCAATCGATTCAATGTTCCCAAT
Organism: Pseudobutyrivibrio sp. JW11; assembly: GCF_900115355.1. Classification (NCBI taxonomy): domain Bacteria; kingdom Bacillati; phylum Bacillota; class Clostridia; order Lachnospirales; family Lachnospiraceae; genus Pseudobutyrivibrio; species Pseudobutyrivibrio sp. JW11. Next base: position 204,829 of record NZ_FOWB01000003.1, read on the forward strand.
TGGTAGAGGACAGCGTGAGCTTATCATTGGTGATAGACAGACAGGTAAGACATCTATCGCTACTGATACAATCATCAACCAGAAGGGCAAGGATGTTATCTGCGTATACGTAGCTATCGGTCAGAAGGCATCTACAATTGCAAAGCTTGTTAACACATTAAAAGAAAACGGTGCAATGGATTACACAATTATCGTCAGTGCAACAGCATCTGATCCAGCACCACTTCAGTATATTGCACCATATTCTGGTACAGCACTTGCAGAGTACTTTATGTATTCAGGCAAGGACGTACTTATCGTTTATGATGATTTATCAAAGCATGCGGTTGCATACCGTGCAATCTCATTGTTGTTAGAGCGTTCACCTGGACGTGAAGCATATCCTGGTGATGTTTTCTACTTACATTCAAGATTATTGGAGCGTTCTGCAAGAATCACACCAGAAGCAGGTGGCGGTTCAATTACAGCTCTTCCAATTATTGAGACTCAGGCTGGTGACCTTTCAGCTTACATTCCTACAAACGTAATTTCTATTACTGATGGTCAGATATTCCTTGAGTCAGAGCTTTTCAACGCAGGTCAGAGACCAGCCGTAAACGTAGGTCTTTCAGTATCCCGTGTTGGTGGTGCTGCCCAGACAAAGGCTATGAAGAAAGCCGCTGGTTCAATTCGTATCGATTTGGCTCAGTACCGTGAGATGGAAGTCTTCACACAGTTCTCATCAGATCTTGATGATGCAACAAAGAAGCAGTTGGCTCATGGTCGTGCCCTTATGGAATTATTGAAGCAGCCTCTTAACAGACCATTCTCAATGGCAGAGCAGGTTATCATTCTTGTAGCTGCAAACGCTCATATCTTTAGTGATGTTGAGCTTTCAAAGCTTAAGAAGTTTAGAGCAGATATGCTTGAGTTCTTTGCAACAGAGCATAGCGCTATTATCAGCCAGCTTGAGTCAACAAGGGATTTGTCAGAGGATATTAAGGCTTCTATTGTTGACGCAGCAGAGGAGTTCAAAAAGAATCAGGAGTAAACCATGGCAAGTACAAAGGAAATCCTAAATAGAATAAATAGTATTCAGGATACAATGAAGATTACAAGAGCCATGTACATGATGTCTTCAATGAAATTGCGTAAGGCAAAGTCAAAGCTTGAAGAGACATTGCCATTCTTTGAAGGAACCCAGAAAGGTATTGCAGAAAATCTTGTTAGAATGCCTAACATCCGACACATCTATTTTGATAACCGTGTTGAGGATGATCAGGAGACCATTAAAAAGCGTGGATTCGTAGTATTTACAGGTGACAAGGGTATGGCTGGTGCATACAACCACAACGCCATCAAGTTTGCACTTCAGCGAATCGGAGGCTTATCTAAGGACGAATACAAGCTATTCGTTGTAGGTGAGACTGGTAGAGCGTTTTTTATTAACAATGGATATAATGTAGACGAGAATTTCAGATATTCTGCAAACAATCCTTCAATGCATAGAGCGCGTGTCATTTCCGAGTATCTTATCGATTTATACAACAGAGAAGAGCTTGATAGAATCGATATTATTTACACAAAGATGCTCAATTCTGTTACAGAAGAGACTTGCGTAGAACGTTTGCTTCCTTTAAAAACACACAAGTTTATTAAGGAGCAGGTTCAGGAAATCGAATCTGATACAGAGGGAACAAGTAAAGTAGCTACTGAGATGAAGGAAGGAACAAAACACGTTCACTCAATCAATAACTACGAGCTTGAAGCTTTCAAAGAAGGCGGAGATTCATGGTATCCATTCTATCCATCTCTTTCATCGGTTTTGGAACATTTGGTACACAACCACTTTACAGCTTTCATCTATGGAGCTTTGGTTGAGTGTTCAGCCAGTGAAGAGAATGCGAGAATGATGGCTATGCAGTCAGCTACTGATAATGCGGAAGCGATTCTTCGAGAGTTATCTATCGAATACAATAGAGTGCGTCAGGCACAGATTACACAGGAAATTACTGAGGTAATCGGTGGTGCGAAGGCGCTTAAAAAGAAAAAAGCTAAAAGGTAAGAGAGGTTAAACATGTCAGAGTTAAAAGGAAAAATCGTCCAGGTTTCAGGACCTGTTGTCGATGTAGAATTTAAAGATAATGACCTACCTGCCATTAGAGATGCCCTATACGTTATGGTAGGGGATGAGAAAAGAGTAATGGAGGTCTCTCAGCACATCGGTTTAGGCGTGGTTAGATGTATCATGCTTGCTCCTTCTGAGGGACTATGTAGAGATATGGAAGTAACTGCTACAGGTACTGGTATTTCTGTACCAGTTGGTGAGCAGACACTTGGTAGACTTTTCAATGTATTAGGTGACACACTTGATAATGGTGAGAAGCTTGATAATGGAGAGCATTGGTGCATCCATAGAGAGCCACCTACATTCGAGGATCAGAGCCCAGTTGTTGAAATGCTTGAGACAGGTATCAAGGTTATCGACTTACTTGCTCCTTATGCTAAGGGTGGTAAGGTCGGACTTTTCGGTGGTGCCGGTGTAGGTAAGACAGTACTTATCCAGGAGCTTATCCATAATATCGCTACAGAGAGCGGCGGTTACTCAATCTTTACTGGTGTAGGAGAGCGTTCTCGTGAAGGTAATGACCTTTGGACAGAAATGGCTGAGTCAGGAGTTCTTGATAAAACAGCCTTAGTGTTTGGTCAGATGAACGAGCCACCTGGAGCACGTATGCGTGTTGCTGAAACAGGACTTACAATGGCTGAGTATTTCCGTGATGTTAAAAATCAGGATGTGCTTTTATTCATTGATAACATTTTCCGTTTCGTACAGGCAGGTTCAGAGGTTTCAGCTCTTCTTGGTCGTATGCCATCAGCCGTTGGTTACCAGCCAACACTTGCAAACGACTTAGGTGAGCTTCAGGAGAGAATCGCTTCTACAAAGAACGGTTCTATCACATCAGTTCAGGCTGTATACGTTCCTGCTGATGACTTAACTGACCCAGCTCCAGCAACAACATTCTCACACTTGGATGCTACAACAGTTCTTTCTCGTAAGATTGTTGAGATGGGTATTTACCCAGCTGTAGATCCACTTGAGTCTACATCACGTATCCTTGAGCCAGACGTAGTTGGTGAGGAGCATTATCAGGTTGCACGTGGAGTACAGGAGATTCTCCAGAAGTACAAAGAATTACAGGATATTATCGCTATCCTTGGTATGGAAGAGCTTTCTGACGAGGATAAGATTACTGTATATCGTGCAAGAAAGGTACAGCGTTTCCTTTCACAGCCATTCTCAGTTGCTGAGAACTTTACAGGTGTTAAGGGACAGTTCGTAACTGTAAAGGATACTATCCGCGGATTTAAGGCTATCCTTAATGGTGAGATGGATGATTATCCAGAAGCAGCATTCTTTAACGTTGGTACAATTGAGGATGTCAAGAAAAAGGCTGCAGATCTTGTAAAGGAGTAGTATATGGCATCATTATTTAATCTTAAAATAATCGCTTGTGATGGCGTGTTTTATGATGGTGACTGCGAAATAATTATTATTCCTAGTCCTGATGGAGAGTCTGCAATCATGAATCATCATGAGATGATGACTGGTGTAGTTTCTGTCGGTGAAATACGCTTTAAAACAGGCGATGGAACATGGCGAAGTGCCATTGTATCTGATGGATTAGTATCTGTTTACAAAGACGGCTCAGTAAAGATGATTGCATATTCTTGCGAGCGTCCAGAAGATATTGATACATACAGAGCTCAGGAAGCTTTAGAGCGTGCTCAGGAGCAGCTTCAGCAGAAACAGAGTATGGTTGAATACCAAATCTCTACTGCTAATATGGCTCGTGCTATGGCTCGATTAAAGGGAGCTAGCAGACACTCATAGCTTTAATATGATTTATAAACACCTCTTTACTAATGTGTTCGCTGTTTTGGACACATTTGATAAAGAGGTGTTTTTTTACTTTACTTCGAAAATACGATATGGTAAAATCCACATTGTTAACATCAAAGTTTTAAAGAAAGGAGGGCGTAGTATGACTTGGAAAACAATTAATATGCATCTTACAAAAGGTTCTATTTTTGCAGTTTACGGGGATAGTGCGCCCTTTTTTAAGCGATAGAAATTAATTGCTTATAACATCGTGCCGCACTATCTCCTTATTCTAAAAAATAGATAAGGAGATTTTTTTATGGAGATTTATAATAAAGAATTAGAAATTCAAGGAAATAATGAGCTTCGTGCAAGAAGCAAAAAGATAAATATAAAAGCACAGCTAAGAAAGATTTATGCTATAGACAGCTTTGGCGCATTTATGATTGCAGGCGCTTCTTGGGTTGCGCTGCTGGCAGCTCGCGGTTTCTCAACACTGGAGATAGGCTGGTTTGAAAGTATTTTTCATGTGGTAAGCATGGTATGTGAAGTACCATCTGGCGCGGTGTCAGATGTGTTTGGACGAAAGAAATCTATGGTGCTTGCCCAGATAATGTCTATGTTATCTGCAATGATAATGATATTCACTGATTCCTTCATCTCAATTGCTTTCGCTATGGGAGTGAGTGCATTGAGCTATAACTTAGCGTCAGGAACTCGCGAGGCATTGGCATACGACAGTATGAAAAAGGCTGGCGTCGAAAAGAATTACGAAGACTTCTTTTCAAAAGATATGATTATCTATGAGATATTCAGTTCATTAGCTACACTTCTTGCGGGAGTGGATTTAATGCTGGGTTACCGTAGAGCATATTTGGTTGATATCATCATTGGAAGCGTAGCTTTAGTATTTGCATTATCGTTGACGGAGGTTCATGCTGAAGGCCATGAATCAATGGACGTGGCTGGCAGATTCAAAGAAGTTGCTATTGGCTCAATCAAGTTTTTAAAGGAGAATCGCAAAGCGAGACTGATAATTCTATTTAATGCTGCAATCGGGGCAGTGGCGGTTTTGATAGCATTCTTCATGCAAGCAAAGCTTCCTGAAGTTGGCTTGAGACCTGTGTTACTTGGTCCAGCACTGTTTATTATAGGCTTGTCAGGTGCCCTTGGTTCAAAGGTAGTCACATTTTTCAACAAGCTAGGATATAGGACTATTGGTCTTATTTCCTTTTTGGGAGTTGTCCTTGCCTTTGCCTCAGTATTAGTTGGCAATCCATATGTAATGATTGTGGGAGCGTGCATTGGTTCTTTTGCAGACAGCTTTATTGAAATCAGATCAGATGTAGTGCTGAACGACATGATTCCATCAGGCCAGAGAGCCACTTTGATGTCAGTAAATTCATTTACATATTCGGTTATAATGATTCTGTTATCACCGGTGTTTGGATGGATTTTTGGATAGAGCTTTAGGTGGAGTATCGGGGTGAGTTTCAGGTAGAACTTTAGGTGGAGTCTCCGGGTTTGTTTCAGGTAGAACTTTAGGTAGTGCTTTGGTCATTGGAAATGATAAAATCTGGTTGAATATTTAGATAATTGGTAGGTCTTTCAGATGTATTCTGAAAGGCCTATTTTTTGTTGCATTGGGAGTAGCAGTGTGATATATTATTGGAGTCGATGAGCCGACATCGAGGTCGTAGACTTGGTCAAGACCTTGATTCACGCGGGTGTGGCGGAATTGGCAGACGCGCTAGATTTAGGTTCTAGTGGGAGACCATGCAGGTTCAAGTCCTGTCACCCGCAGTAATCTCACATACTTCTGTATGTGAGATTTTCTTTTTTTCATTTGCTATCATTTCGATAGCGATTTTCACGAAACAGGTCATACAATTGCTAGTTTTTGGTGTATGTAATAGATTGGCAATTGCGGGGAAAATGAGTGTTATTGTGATTTGGTATTAGGAAGTGTGGTGAGTTAAGTAATTTTGGAGTAGTACGGATTAGGAAAGCATTAATTGGGGCTGATAGGACCGGTTTTACCACTAGCGGGTAGTCAGATGTTGTTTGCTAGAGGTACAAAATATGTACATTACCACTAGCGGGAGATGGAATACTGAGAGCTAGAGGTACGAAATTGTTGGTTTACCACTAGCATAATCAGAACTGAATTCTGCTAGTGGTAAAAAATGAGAGACATACCACTAGCGTAAGTGTGATTGCTTCATGCTAGTGGTATAGGTGCAAAAGAATACCTCTAGCTGTCACAGAAATACTATTTGCTAGAGGTAAAGTGACGAAAAGATACCACTAGCAAGTTAAAATAGCTGGAATGCTAGTGGTAAATGTAGGTTTGAGAGCTATGATTAAGGAGGTAGAGTTATTGAAAAGCTTCATAGATGCAATAAATCAAGAGATAGATAATATTAAGGGAGAAATAGAATCACTAGAAAGGAGGTATCCAAAGGATGATGGATATTTCCTTGAAATAAAGAAAAATCGGGGGAAATATACTCAATTCTACAAATGTAAAATGATTCCTGGACAAGGAAGATTTAAGGTAGAGAGAACTTTTATAAAACGAGATGATATTGATGTGGCTAGGAGATTAGCACAAAAGGATTTTGATTTTCAGTTGCTAAAGATATTGAATGAGCAATTGATAGCATTAAATGGGACGATACAAGAGTTCCCTAAACTAGACGGGATGATGCTATATAATGAATTGTCAGATGCGCGCAAGGCTCTGATTGACAGCAAATATATAGATGATCAAACTTATATAGAATGTTGGCTAGCCCAATACAACGAACAGGATGCAGCAGATTCTTTCCAAAACAAATATCCAATTGAAACATCCTACTACACAGATAATGGGGAGCATGTTAGATCTAAATCAGAGAAGATTATTGCAGATAAGTTTGCAAAAGAAGGAATTCCATATGTATATGAGCCTGTTTGTGAGTTGAACAGAAAGGGGCTGCATCCCGACTTTGTGTTATTAAATCAAGAGACCAGACAGACATATTTCTATGAGCACTTTGGCATGATGGACAAGCCAGAATACGCTATAGCTGCAGTGAAGAAAATTGCGAAATATAGAGAATTAGGGTATGAGTATGGCAAGAACTTGCTTTATTCTTTTGAGACTGGCGTTGATGGATTAAACATAAATGATTTGTATAGGATAATTTTAGAGAATTGTAAATAAAAAAGAGTAGGTATTTGTTCTCCGTGATTAGATACCTACTCGATATATACAGTCAAAAAGGCTATTGCACAATGCAATAGCCTTTTACTTATTTTACACTTCTTTTTATAGCTTCACACATTACGTGGTTTGCGAGGGTTCCTACAACATCAAGGGGCGCTTCTACATTTCCTAAAGACATGGCGTAGATGCTGTCGCCGTCCATTGATGTGTGGATAGGGCGTATGCATCGAGCGTAGCCATCGTGGGTCATGCCGGCTACTTTACAGAGCTGTGTTTTGTTGAGCTTTGCATTCGTAAATACGATACCAATGGTAGTGTTAGTTGGTGCGCCGGCAGGGGCTTTATCGGCAGAGTCGGAAGGCTTTCCAGCCATAGCCATGGTGTACATTAATTCTTCGCAGGAAACATCATTAAGTGATTTACCGTCTTCTGCTAAAACACCAGCTATTCTTTTTCCATCAACATAATCATATACATCGCCAACAGCGTTAGTGCAGACGATTGCTCCGACTTTTAATTCATCAAGTTCTACAGCGTAGCTGCCAATTCCTGACTTTGTGCATCTGTCAGGACCAAGCATTTTTCCGACAGTTGCGCCACATCCTGCACCATGACTACCATTTTCAAAGTTGCCATGTTCTCCTTCGAAAGCTTTAATGCAAGCTGCATATCCCATTTCTTTATCCGGATATACGTTAGAAGCTTTATAGCCTAGATCAAAGATATCTGACTGGCAAACAAGTGGTACAACAACATCTCCAACAGGGAAGCCAATTCCTTTTTCAGCTAAACATTTCATAACGCCACCGGCTGCATCCAAACCGAAGGCTGAGCCTCCGCCTAAAACAACAGAGTGAATAACCTCTGCAGCAGCAAGAGGATCCATCAATCCTGATTCACGGCTGGCTGGGCCACCGCCGCGAATATCGAGACCGCATGGTGCTCCTTCTGGGGCAACGATAACAGTGACACCAGTTCCAGCGTCCTGATTTTCAGCCTGTCCTATCTTAAAATTTCCAATCTGGAAAATATCAATTTCTTTCATAAAAACCTCCTAAAAAATTATTAAGTAGGGGCAGTAAACAAAGCCCTAGAAAACATTTTACAACAAAAAATAAAAATGTGTAAAAAAACTATTGACAGCACTAATAACCTAGTGTACTATTCAGATAGTACAGTAGTACATGACACAGGAGGAGTGTGAATATGCAGTTTGATTCAAAGACACCCATTTACTTACAAGTAATTAACTCTATCAAAATGGATATCGTTAACGAACGTATTAAATGCGGAGAAAAGCTTCCATCAAGCCGAGAGCTGGCTGTTAAATATACAATCAATCCAAACACGGCCGCTAGGGTTTACCAGGAGCTAGAAAGGGAGGGTGTATGTTACACCAAAAGAGGCATGGGCACGTTTGTGACAGATGATGTAAATATTATCAAAGCATGTCGACAGGAAATGGCGCAGGATGCTTTAAATCTATTCTTGAAAAGCATCATGGAGCTTGGAATTACTAATGAAGAAGCAATAGAAATGATTAGAAGTAGAAAGGACGAAATGTGATGTTAAAAAGTGTTGATGTTACTAAAAAATTTGTTGGCAAAACCGCGGTAGATGGCATAACAATGAGCCTCGAACCAGGACACATTTATGCAATGCTAGGTCCTAATGGAAGCGGTAAGACTACTTGGATGAAGATGGCAGCAGGCCTTATAAAGCCTACATCTGGCGAGGTGCTTTACAAGGATACTCCAATCGGTATCGAAAGCCGTAAGGAAATCGCCTATATGTCTACTGAGCCATATTTCTATGATTGGATGACAGTTGGGGATGTTGGAAAATATTATAAGGATTTCTTTGCAGATTTCTCTATGGATAACTACAGAGATATGGTTATTAGCATGGATTTGGATATGAAGCAAAAGGTGAAATCACTTTCATCAGGTATGATGGCTAAGCTTAAGGTTGCAGTTACTATGGCTAGAGATGCAAAAATCTACATGCTAGATGAGCCATTAAATGGAATTGATTTGCTTGCAAGAGATGAGGTTATGAACATGATTCTTGATGCAGCATCAGATGATAAAATTCTTCTCATTTCAAGCCACTTGGTTGAAGAGCTGGAGTCAGTTGTTGATAAAGCAATCTTTATTAAGCAGGCACAGCTTGTAGGTGTATTTGATGTAGAAGGTTTACGTATGGCAGAAGGCGTATCTTTGGCTGATAAATATCGCCAGGTATTTTCAAATATTACATGTATGGAGGGGATTGCATAATGGGAAACTTAATTAAATACGAATTCAGAAAATCATGGTCAATGAAGGGAATAATCCTTGTTATAACAGCTATATTTGAGGTGTTGTTTTTAATTGGTGTTTTCATGCAGAAGGAAACCTTTTTAGCAATAGGTGTAACCCTTCTTTCTATGATAGCTGTGTGTTCAGTGTTTATTATTGGTATATTTGGTATTTACACACTTAGTCGTGATTTGAACACAAAGCGAAGCTATATGCTTTTTATGACACCAAATAATAGCTTTAAGATTTTAGGCGCAAAGCTTATTGAAAATGCAAGTTCTATTATAGTAGTAAGTGTATGTTTTGTGGCACTTGCAATTGCTGATGTTTCTATTTTGGCTGCTACTTACGGAGAGTTTAAAGAGTTATTCCAGTTTATAAATGCCCTTTTAGGCGAAAGCTATTACGTTGATTCATATAGATTTGCCATGATTAGTGCTGCATCAGTTGTAAATTGGATTTCCACAGTATGCTTAGGTTTCTTTGCCGTAATCATCTGCGCGACATTATTAAACGGCAAGAAATACAATGGATTCCTCAGCTTCTGCATCTTCATCGCAATCTCAATTTGCCTTAGCAAGTTACTTGGCGTGTTTATCGACGATGGATTGGATTTTAATACAACACGTGTAATCATCCAGATTGTTTATTATGCAGTTGTTTCAGTAATTCTTTATGTTGCATCAGCATGGTTAATGGACAATAAGCTTTCAGTGTAAATCTAAAAAGATTCTTAAATAAAAATTAAAAGTATTTACATTACAGTGGATTATATTACACTAAACAAGATATGAAAAAGTTATACGAACATACCTTACCCAGGATATGTTCAAAAGGAGGATGAAATTGGGCGTTATAAAGAAAATAGGTGGCTTCTGTAAAAAGCATTTGAAGCTAATCATTATTCTGGTTGTTATTATTGGCGTAGTGTTGTTTATAAGACACAAGGCTCAGGTTGCGGCTCAGGCTATGCTTGATGCTCAAAACGAACCTGTCACATCTACTGTTGAAAAGATGGATTTGAAAAAGTCTGTTGGTGTTACTGGAACACTTACAGCAAATGAGACACTTACTGTTACATCAACACTTGGTGGCACAGGGGTTACAGGCGTAAAGGTTTCTACTGTAAATTATGAGGTAGGAGATTACGTTGAAAAGGGCCAGACAGTAGTTGAGTTTGACGGTGATGATTATGAGCGTAAGCTTACAGAGCTCAATCTTCAGAACGATATTACAAACACTGAAGCTAGCATGAGCATCGAGGATATGCAAAAATCCATCGAAGATACTCAGAAGAAGATTGATGAAAAGCAGAAGTGGCTTGATGATAACAAGGCAATCTATGAAAATCTTAAGGATGCCTTTGATCAGTACGAGAAATACAAGGATTCTGACCCATCTGTAGTAGAGCGTTGGAACAGAGAATCAGCAGCGGCAGCCGGCAGAAGCGAGCCAGTTTCAGTTCAGGGATATGAGGCAGTTGAGGATGAGGTTGATGCTCTTAAGGAGCAAATCCGCACAACTCAGAACAAGATTGAACTTGCTCAGATGCAGCAGAACTATGCTCAGAATTACACACAGGTAGATGCTAAAAATGATCTTTACGAGAGCATGGATAAGACAAAAGTTGCGGCACCTATTTCAGGATATATCCTTACAATGAACGTTGAAGAGGGTAACAACTATACACAGGGCAATACCGTATTTACGATAGCTGATACAAGCGGATTCATTGTAGAGGCAACAGTTAATGAATATGATGTAGCGAATATCCAGAAGGATTTACCAGCTACAGTCAAGTTTGAAGCTACAGGGGATGAGGAATTCACCGGTACAGTTTCATTTGTATCAATTGCATCTGAGGCAACAACAAGTTCATCAGCTGCTTCATCAGCATATGGCGCAGCTACAGCATCGTCAGCTGCAGGAAGCGCTGCATCATACAAATTAAAGATTAAGATGGATGGAACAGACGATAGATTCCGTGTTGGTATGACAGCAAAGGCAAGCATCGTTCTTGATTCTGTTTCAGATGTACTTGCAGTACCTTATGACTGTGTTCAGCAGAAGGACGACGGAAGCTTCTTCGTAACATCTATCGCCGATGATGGAACAAAGAAGGATATCCCAGTTAACAAGGGACTTGAAAGCGATTATTATGTAGAGATTTCTGGTGATGGAATCAAAGAAGGCATGACTGTAGAGGCAATCGTTAGCGATGCACCTAGTACAGATATTATGGATTATATGACTTTTGAATAGGAGGTCGTTATGGCAGCAGGAGATTTAATGCTAGACCTTCGTGATATTCATAAGAGCTTTTTCATCGGTACACCAAATGAATTTGAGGTTCTTCATGGAATTAATCTTACCGTCAATCAGGGAGAGTTTGTTTCCATTGTAGGACAGTCAGGTTCCGGTAAATCTACATTGATGAACATAATCGGTGCCTTAGATAGACCTACACTTGGAGAGTACACTCTTGATGGAGTAGATATTGAAAAAGCAAAAGATCATGAATTGTCTGCACTTAGAAATAAAAAGATAGGTTTTGTATTTCAGACCTACAATCTTATTGCGAGAACCAACGCACTTAAAAACGTTGAGCTCCCAATGATGTACGCAGGAATGGGACGTGGTGAGCGTACAGACAGAGCAAAGATGCTACTTGAAGAAGTTGGCATGACAGATAGAATGCACCACAACCCAGATGAGCTGTCCGGTGGTCAGAAGCAGCGTGTAGCCATTGCAAGAGCTATGGCTAACGACCCAGCTATCATCCTTGCAGATGAGCCTACTGGTGCGCTGGATTCAGCTACTGGACGAATGATAATGGATATTTTCCACAAGCTCCACGAGGAGCAGGGAAAGACAATTCTTCTCATTACCCACTCACCTGAGCTTTCGCAGGAGACTGACAGAATTATCACTATCAAGGATGGAACAATCCTGGGTGAGTCAAAGGGCAATTGGAAGGGACTTTCTTCTGATGAACGCGCAGGCGTAAAGAAGGAGGTGGAGTAATGTTATTTACAGAAAACATACTGGTTGCCTTAGCAGGACTTAAGGCTAATATAATGCGCTCCCTTCTGACTATGCTTGGTATCATCATTGGTATTGCATCCGTTATTGCAATTATGACCGTTGGTAATTCCATCACATTGATTGTAAACAGCACTATGCAGGACCTTGGAGCAAACAACCTTGAAATGGGTGTTATGCAAAAATCCACAGACCAAACTAATGAAGATGGAACAAGTTACGGTGATGGATATGTCAGAGAAATGACTGACAGCGATTTGATTACTGATGAGATGATTCAGGCGTATAAGGATGAATTCCCTGATGATGTTCAGTATATCCTGAAAATGGAAAATGTTGGTGACAAGGGTAAGGTTGTTGATGGCAATAAAAATGCCAATGTCCAAATTGTTGGATATAACAAAGATACCTTTGAATTTAAGGATTACAAAATGGTTGCAGGACGTCAATTCCTCAACCAGGACTTTGAAAATGCAAAGAAGGTTTGTCTTGTAACAGACAAATTTGTTGAGCGAATTTATGATGGTGATAGCGAAGCAGCTCTTGGCCAGGAGGTTGAGGTTAATGTAGCTGGCACATACTATAATTACTACATAGTAGGTGTTTACGAATACGTTGAGGATAAGTTCTCATTTGGTGTTTCAGACAATCCAACAACAGAGCTTGTAATTCCTTACGAGACAGCTAGAACAGCTAATCACAATCAAAATAAAGGCGATTACTACTTCACAATCGTTACATCAGTAAATACAAACAACGACGATTTTGCTATAAAGACACGTGATTTCTTTAATGTAAATTACTATTCTAGAAATGACACTTACGAGGTAATGGTTGTAAGTATGACATCTATGATGGATTCAATGAATTCCATGATAGGTATGATTCAGCTGGCACTTTCTGTAATTGCCGGCATATCACTTGTAGTTGGTGGTATAGGTGTTATGAATATCATGCTGGTATCAATCACAGAGCGAACCAAGGAAATCGGTACACGAAAAGCCCTTGGTGCTACAAATAGTTCTATCCGAATGCAGTTTATAACCGAATCAGTTGTTATCTGCGTAATCGGTGGAATCATCGGAATTATACTTGGTGTAGTTCTTGGTACAGTTGCTGTTAAGCTGATGGGATATGAAGCTGCAGTATCTGCACAGAGTATCATAGTTGCCGTAGCCTTCTCAATGGCTATCGGAATATTCTTTGGATACTATCCAGCCAACAAGGCGGCCAAGCTAAATCCTATAGATGCCCTAAGGTATGAGTAGCATGGTGTGTGAATTATAAAAAACATTCTGTAGTTAGCAAGCTCTACTATTTCTCAAGCGAGACGTGTTGTCGAGCGGAGAAATCAGTAGGCTTGATAACGTAACAGGATGTTTTTTTTATTGAATTTGTACATTCTGAGAACCCCATGTGACGACCATCTGAATTATTCTGAAAGGTATGTGGAATCCGTTTACTTGGGGGAAAAATCCTAGTAAAGTGTGTGAAGTTAATCAAAAACATATTTTACCAGGAGGGACAAAATGCCGAAGGATTCTCAAAAGTTTTCTATCCTTTCTAAATTGGGTAGTTTTGTAAAGCGCTTTGGGCGTTTTATTAAAAAACATTTATTACTATTTATCATTCTTATTATTTTAATCGTAGTTGGAATTATATTTGGAAGAAAGTATCTGATGAAGACAAACTCACATGAAGTTGAGGAAACACAGACACTTACAACTTCTGTAGAAGTAATGGATTTGCAGTCTTCCATTAGTGTAACTGGTACACTTGCAGCAGGGCAGACACAGTCTGTAACATCAACAGTTGCAACAGGTACTGAGGTTGCAGCAGTTTACTATGAAGTAGGTGACTATGTTGAAGCTGGAACGGTTATCGTAGAGTTTGATGCAGATGACTACGCCACAAAGCTTGCTGAGTTAAATGCAAAATACAACATCTCTGATATCGAGGATGCTCATACTCTTCAGGATTATTTAGATCAGATTGAAGATAAGCAGGAAGAGATGGCTGAGATTCAGGAATACTTAGATGAGTGGGCTGATGTTTATAACAACCTTGTGGATGCCTACAATGATTATCTTGAGTACGGCGATTCAGATTCTTCAGTAGCTAGCCGTTGGACAACAGAGTCAAATGCAGCAAAGACCCTTGATGATGGTAACGGAGTTACAATTTCAGGATATGAGTCAAAGCAGGAAGAACTTGAAACAATTCAAGATGAAATTGAAGAGCTTCAGTATCAGTATGAGTTAGAGCAGTTGAATCAAGAGTATGACAATACATATACAAAGTCAGAAGAGTATGATTCAGTAACAGAAAGCCAGTCAGGCACACAGGTTGTTGCTCCATTTTCTGGATACATTACAGCAATCAATGTAGAAGAGGGAAATAACTATACACAGGGTAATACCGTATTTACAATATCAAATACAGATTCATTTGTTGTAGAAGCAACAGTTGATGAGTATGACATTGCATCTCTTAGCGAGGGACTTTCAGCAGTAGTTAAGTTTGACGCTACAGACGATGATGAGTTTACAGGTACAGTTTCATATGTTGCAGTTACATCTGATTCTACAACATCAAGCTCATCTTCAAGCACAGGCAGCACATCTGCAAGCTACGAAGTAAAGATTACACTTGATGATACAGACGATAGACTACGTGTTGGTATGACAGCAAAGGCTTCAGTTATCCTTGAATCAGTAACAGATGCATACGCAGTACCATATGATTGTGTTGAGACAGATGCAGATGGAAATAGCTATGTAACAGCTGTTGATGATGAAGGAAATGAGACAAAGATTGAGGTAACGCTTGGTCTTGAAAGTGATTACTATGTACAGATTATCAGCGATGAATTATCAGAAGGACTTCAGGTAAAGGCAACAGCATCAAGTACATCTACTAATTCATCAGATGAGTCACAGGATGAAAACAACTCATTACTTAACATGGGCGGCGGCCAAGGTGGCGGCGACATGGGCGGTGGTGCTCCAAGTGGTGGCGGCGGCCAGGGTGGCGGCCCAGGTGGAATGTAGGAGGTGAATTATGGCAGCAGGAGATATCATGTTAGATCTTCGTGACATCCATAAAAGCTTCTTCATCGGAACACCAAACGAATTTGAAGTTCTTCACGGCGTTAATTTTAGCGTCCGTGAAGGAGAATTCGTATCTATAGTGGGACAGTCTGGTTCAGGAAAGTCAACACTTATGAATATTATTGGTGCCTTGGATAGACCTACAAGTGGTGAATATACACTTGATGGTGTGGACATAGAAAAAGCGAAGGACCACGAATTATCTATTCTAAGAAATAAGAAAATTGGATTTGTATTCCAGACCTACAATTTGATAGCGAGAACAAACGCTATTAAGAATGTAGAGCTTCCAATGATGTACGCTGGCATTGGAAGAGCAGAGAGAAATGAAAGAGCAAAAATGCTTTTAGAGCAGGTTGGCATGACAAACAGAATGATGCACAACCCAGACGAGCTCTCCGGTGGACAAAAACAGCGTGTAGCCATTGCAAGAGCTATGGCAAATGACCCTGCAATCATTCTTGCTGATGAGCCTACAGGTGCCCTTGATTCTGCTACTGGACGATTAATCATGGATATATTCCATAAGCTCCATGAGGAACAGGGCAAGACTATTGTTTTGATTACGCACTCAAATGAGCTTTCGTTGGAGACAGAGCGCATCATCACACTTCGAGATGGTGATATAAGAGGCGAGTCTAAAGGTCAGTGGGAAACAATAAAGGAGGATTTAGCATGCTAATTATGGAAAACGTCCTCCTGGCACTGGCAGGACTAAAGTCCAATATAATGCGTTCCCTGCTTACAATGCTTGGTATCATCATCGGTATTGCGTCAGTTATTGCAATCATGACAGTTGGTAATTCTATCACTGTTATGGTTAACACGCAGATGCAAGAGATGGGTGCAAATAACTTAACAGTTGGTGTATCGGCAAAGAGTACTTCGGAGGAGACTACTTCTTCGGGACTTCATTTCGGCGCCGGAAATCGTAGATCTATGGACACGGAGGATTACATTACCGACGATATGATAGATTCCTTCCTTGAGGAATACAGCGATAACATCAAATATACACTCCTCTCATCAACTGTTGGTTCTGGTACTGCCATCGACGGTGATTTGTATGCCTATGTTAATGTTGTAGGTTATAACGAGGATTATATGGAATATAACGACCCAGAAATACTTGCAGGTCGTACATTCATAGAAAAGGATTATGAAAATGCTCAGAAGGTTTGTATTGTTTCAGACTACTTTGTCAATAACATGTTTGATGGGGATACTTCCGCTGCTTTGGGCTCTGCTGTAGAAATCAGCATAAACGGAAAGTATTATACATACTACATCGTAGGTGTTTACGAATACGATGATAGTACATGGTCTAGTGATTCTACTGAGGATACAACAACGGATTTATATATCCCTTACGATACAGCTAGAACACAGCTTCATACAATTAATGATGGATATGAAAGCTTTACACTTGTAACTACAATCGATACAGATTCAGAGGAGTTTGCAGATACTGTTGAAACTTATTTCAACACAATGTATTACTCTAACAATGATGATTATGAGGTTTCAGTTACAAGTATGGCCAGCATGATTGAATCAATGACCACAATGATTGGAACAATTGAGCTTGCACTTGCGATTATCGCAGGAATCTCCCTTGTTGTTGGTGGTATTGGTGTTATGAATATCATGCTTGTATCAATCACAGAGCGTACTAAGGAAATTGGTACTAGAAAAGCTTTGGGAGCAACAAATGGTTCCATCAGGCTTCAGTTCATTACAGAATCAGTTGTTATCTGTATAATGGGTGGACTTATCGGAATAATACTTGGTGTTGTTCTAGGATCTGTAGCTGCCACATACATGGGCTACTCAGCATCCGTATCAATCGGCGCCATCATAATTGCCGTAGCCTTCTCTATGGTCATTGGAATCTTCTTCGGATACTATCCAGCTAACAAAGCTGCGAAATTAAATCCAATCGAGGCTTTACGATATGAATAAAAAAATGCCAGCCCTCTGGGCTGGCATTTTTTTATTAATCATCAAGTTCATCAGAAGATAACTCAAGTACTGTACGCTTACGAGCCATTTCGTCTGACTCAAGGTATTCGTCGTATGTAGTCATCTTGTCAATCATGCTTCCGTTAGGAAGGATTTCGATGATACGGTTTGCTGTTGTCTGTACGATTTCGTGGTCACGAGAAGAGAAGATGATAACTCCTGAGAACTTCTGGAGACCAGTGTTAAGTGCAGTGATTGATTCCATATCAAGGTGGTCAGTAGGCTCATCGAGCATGAGTACGTTTGAGTTTTCAATCATCATACGTGAAAGAAGTACACGTACCTTTTCACCACCAGATAATACCTTCATTTTCTTAGCTCCGTCATCGCCTGCGAAAAGCATACGACCAAGGAATCCACGAACATAAGTAGCATCCTTGATTTCAGAAAACTGTGTAAGCCAATCTACAATGAGAAGGTCTGTGTTGAAAATCTCTGTGTTGTCCTTAGGGAAGTATGACTGAGATGTTGTAACACCCCACTTGTAGCTTCCTTCGTCTGGCTCCATCTCACCAGCAAGAATCTGGAAGAGAACTGTCTTAGCCTTTTCGTTTGAACCAACTAAAGCAATCTTGTCCTCACGGCCAACGTTGAATGTAAGGTGGTCAAGGATAAGCTCGCCATCGATTGTCTTTGTAAGGTTTTCTACTGAAAGAACCTCGTTTCCGATTTCACGAGCTGGTCTGAAATCGATGTAAGGATACTTACGGCTAGATGGGCGGATGTCATCAAGCTGAATCTTCTCTAATGCACGCTTACGTGATGTAGCCTGCTTAGACTTAGAAGCGTTAGCAGAGAATCTCTGGATGAACTCCTGTAATTCTTTAATCTGCTCTTCCTTTTTCTTGTTAGCTTCCTTACGCTGTTGAATGATAAGCTGTGAAGACTGATACCAGAAATCATAGTTACCAGCGTAGAGCTGAATCTTGCCGTAGTCGATATCTGCAGTATGTGTACATACCTTATTTAAGAAGTAACGGTCATGGGATACAACGATGACTGTGTTTTCGAAGTTGATAAGGAACTCCTCAAGCCATGCGATAGCATCCAAATCAAGGTGGTTAGTAGGCTCATCGAGAAGAAGTACATCAGGTGAACCGAAAAGTGCTCTTGCAAGAAGAATCTTGACCTTTAATGCACCAGGAAGCTCTGACATCTGTGTGTAGTGGAACTCTGTATCAACACCAAGGCCGTTAAGAAGAGTAGCAGCATCTGCTTCTGCATTCCAACCATCCATCTCAGCAAACTCAGACTCAAGCTCAGCTGCGCGGATACCGTCCTCATCAGAAAAGTCTTCCTTCATATAGATAGCGTCCTTTTCTTTCATAATGTCGTAAAGACGCTGATTACCCATAATTACTGTATCAAGAGCTGTGAACTCATCATACTTGAAGTGATCCTGCTCTAAGAATGAAAGTCTGTTACCAGGGCTCATTGTGATTTCGCCACTAGTAGGCTCTAACTGTCCAGATAAAATTCTAAGGAAAGTAGACTTACCAGCACCGTTAGCACCGATGATACCGTAGCAGTTACCCTCTGTAAATTTGATATTAACCTCTTCGAAAAGGGCTTTCTTGCCGAAACGAAGAGTAACGTTATTAGCTTGTATCATATAAATAATCCTTTCATAAATCAAACTATGTCAAACCTGACATATGATATCAAAAATTTTTAAAATTGTCTAGAAAATTGCCTATTTTTAGCCCCCTTATTATTGCTTTTTAGCCTGTTAAATTATATAATATTTAATAATTTTTTCATGGAAGGTGGTGATATCATGGCAGTTCAAAACAAGGACGAATTAGAAAAGCTAGAAAACAATATTGCCTTTGAAAGCCAGGGTGTCATCGCTACTGCGGACTTTGTTGATCCGGACGAGCTCTACAAGGAGCTCATTGATAGAGTGCGCAAATATCATCCTAATACCGACATTTCTATGATTGAAAAGGGCTACAACCTTGCGCGTAAGGCCCATGAGGGACAGGTGCGTAAATCTGGTGAGCCATATATCATTCATCCACTTTGCGTTGCAATTATCCTTGCTGATTTGGAACTTGATAAAGAAACAATTGTGGCTGGTCTTCTTCACGACGTTGTTGAGGATACCATCTACACAAAGGAAGAGATAGCAGCAGAGTTCTCTGACGAAGTTGCAGAGCTTGTGGATGGTGTTACAAAGTTAGGACAGTTGAATTACGATGCGGATAAGGTAGAAATCCAGGCGGAAAACCTTCGTAAGATGTTCCTTGCTATGGCAAAGGATATCCGTGTCATCCTTATCAAGCTTGCAGATAGACTTCACAACATGCGTACCTTGAAGTACATGCGTCCTGAGAAGCAAAAGGAAAAAGCGCGTGAGACCATGGAAATCTACGCTCCACTTGCTCAGCGTCTTGGTATTAGCAAGGTTAAAATCGAGCTTGATGACCTTTCACTTAAGTATCTAGAGCCAGATGCTTACTATGACTTAGTTGAAAAAATCGCACTCAGAAAGAGTCAGCGTACAGAATATATTAATTCTCTTGTAGAGGATGTTTCAAAGCACATAAAGGATGCGGAAATCGAGGCCGAGGTTTATGGCCGTGCAAAGCATTTCTTTAGCATCTACAAAAAGATGGTTAATCAGCACAAGACCATCGATCAAATATACGATTTATTTGCAGTTCGAATCATTGTAGATTCTATCAAGGACTGTTATGCGGCACTTGGCGTTATCCACGAAATGTACACTCCTATTCCTGGTCGTTTCAAGGACTATATTGCTATGCCAAAGCCAAACATGTATCAGTCTTTGCATACTACAGTTATCGGACCTAATGGTGCGCCTTTTGAAATCCAGATTCGTACATACGAAATGCATCGTACCAGCGAATACGGTATCGCTGCCCACTGGAAATACAAGGAGAGCGGTGAAGGCTCCACTGTTATGGGCGAGGAAGAAAAGCTTTCTTGGCTGCGAGAAATCCTTGAGTGGCAGCAGGAAATCTCTGATAACAAAGAGTTTTCTTCCTTATTAAAATCAGATCTTAATCTGTTTTCTGACACAGTATTTTGCTTTACCCCATCAGGTGATGTTAAGAACCTGCCAAACGGTTCTACACCTATTGATTTTGCCTATGCGATTCATTCTGCAGTAGGTAACAAAATGATTGGCGCAAAGGTCAATGGCAAGCTTGTGCCTATCGATTACGTCATCCAAAACGGAGACCGTATCGAGATTGTCACATCTCAGAATACAAACGGCCCAAGCCGTGACTGGCTGAGCATTGTCAAAAGCTCTCAGGCCAAAAATAAAATCAATCAGTGGTTCCGCAGTCAGTCCAAGGATGAAAATATCGCCAAAGGTAAGGAACTTCTTATTGGTTCGGCAAAGCAAAAGGGTGTTGATTTAGGTGATATCAACAAGCCAAAATATCAGGAAATCATCATAAATAAATACGGATTCCACAGCTGGGAGGATTGCCTTGCAGCAGTAGGTCAGGGTGCCATAAAAGAAGGTGCTGTCATCAACAGAATGTTCTCGGCATGGCAGAAAGACCACCCAGTTAAGGTTACTGACGAAGAAATATTGGCAGAGCATTCTGGCTCAGGCAAGGAAGCTAAGCCAAAGTCTAAAAATGGTATTACAGTTAGCGGACTTTACGATGTTTCAGTTCGTTTTTCAAAGTGTTGTAATCCAGTTCCAGGTGATGAAATCGTTGGTTTTGTTACCAGAGGAAGAGGTGTATCAATTCACCGTACCGATTGCATCAATATGATTAATCTTCCAGAATTCGAAAAAGAGCGTCTTATCGAAGCCGAGTGGGCCCGCGACGCAGAGGAAGATGGCAAGAAGGGTGGAGTATACCTTACAGAAATCAACATTTACGGAAATAACCGTACAGGACTTTTGGTTGATATTACTCGCATATTCACCGAAAGAGAGATAGATATCGATTCAATCCATTCAAAGACAAGCAAGCAGGGCGTTGCAACTATTACTATCAAGTTTGGTACACAAAGCCGCGAGCAGCTTCGTTCACTTGTTGAAAAGATTAAACAGGTTGAGTCTATCATCGATGTAGAAAGACCTAGAGGATAAGATGAAAGTAGTAAAAGTACTTTTGCCGGCAGCGGCAGAAAACTGCTATATAGCCATAAATGGAGACACAAATGAATCAATCATAATTGATCCAGGCTCAGCTTTTGAGCGTATCAAGTCTGCAGTGGAAAGCACTGGCACAAAGCCGGTTGCTATCCTTTTGACACATGGTCATTTCGATCACGCCGGGGAGGCTGCATCCACAGCAAAGGAATATGGCATAAAGGTTTACACACACGAGGCTACAGCAGAGGAGCTTAAAAATCCAAGCATCAACTTATCTGGAGATATGTTTGGAGATTCCAAAAGCTACAGCGCAGATGTTTTCTTAAAGGATGACGAGGAAATAGATTTAGCAGGACTTCATATCAAGTGCCTTTTCACACCAGGTCACACACCAGGTGGATGCTGTTTCTATTTTCCTAATGAAGATATAGTTTTTACCGGAGATACATTGTTTAGTGGTTCTGTGGGACGCACAGATTTCCCAGGTGGTTCCATGAGCCAGTTGGTTGGGTCAGTCAAATCAAAGCTTATGACTCTTTCAGATGATACTATCTGTTACCCAGGCCACAATGAGCCAACCACTATCGGTACAGAAAGGATATACAATCCATTTTTATGATTTACATACAATTAAACGAAGATAATTTTGAATATGATATTTATTCACTAGTTAAAGCCTTTTATCCAAAGGAAGAGGTCAAAATCTCTACAGAGCCCACACCTGAGGATGCAGGGCTTCTTTTTTCGATGCAGGTTAATTACTCAGACAATGTTCTTACATTAGATGGTAAGGAAATCGAAATCGACTATTCTGACCGCCCAGATACAAAGAACCGTTTGAAGCTTGCAATATACGAAAGCCTTAGCAAACGCACTGGTAAGGAATTGCCATGGGGCACTCTTACAGGCATCCGCCCAACCAAAATTAGCCTTGGTATGATAGAAGAAGGAGCAGATGATGCTGACATTGCTTCATACATGAAGGATACCTACCGCACCTCGGATGCTAAAATCAATTTGAGTCTTCAGGTTTCTCACAAGGAGC
The DNA here is from genome assembly GCF_900115355.1 of Pseudobutyrivibrio sp. JW11. Classification (NCBI taxonomy): domain Bacteria; kingdom Bacillati; phylum Bacillota; class Clostridia; order Lachnospirales; family Lachnospiraceae; genus Pseudobutyrivibrio; species Pseudobutyrivibrio sp. JW11. Next base: position 227,508 of record NZ_FOWB01000003.1, read on the forward strand.
ATGAGCTTTTATCAAAGATAGATTACGACAATGGTTATTCGGTCTATATTGGCATTCCATTTTGCCCTAGCACCTGTTTGTACTGCTCATTCACTTCATATCCAATAGGGCTGTGGAAGAAAAAGCTAGATGATTATCTGGATGCTCTTGAAAAGGAAATGGCTTTTACAGCTGAAGCATGCAAAGAAAAGAGCCTTACTACAATTTACATCGGCGGCGGTACACCAACATCTCTTGACGAGGAGCATTTGGAAAAGCTTCTTACACTTGTAGATAAGTACTTTGACACAAAATCCCTTTTGGAATACACAATCGAAGCTGGCAGACCGGATTCCATCACATACGAAAAACTACAGATTATGAAGAATCATCCAGTTAGCCGTATTTCAATCAATCCACAGACAATGAATCAAAAGACTTTGGATTTGATTGGCCGATTCCACAAGGTTGAGGATATTCGCCGTGTATACGGATGGGCTCGAGAGCTTGGCTTCGATAACATCAACATGGATTTGATTCTGGGACTTCCTGGGGAGACCATTGAGGATGTGAAGTACACTCTTGATGAAGTTGAAAAGATGGCACCGGACAACTTAACTGTTCATTCTTTGGCACTTAAGCATTCCGCACGTCTCAATATTGACAGAGAGTCGTATGATGATTATTTAATCGAAAACTCACAGACTCATATGGATATTTGTCTGGACTGTGCACATCATATGGGCATGAATGCATATTATCTTTACCGCCAGAAAAATATGGCTGCAAATCTTGAGAATATTGGTTATGCAACCCCAGGTAAAGAGGGGCTTTACAATATCTTGATAATGGAAGAGAAACAAACTATAATGGCACTTGGTGCTGGCTGTTCATGCAAGTTTGTTGCTGACCATGGCAAGACAGTTACTAGATGTGAAAATGTCAAGGACGTTCAATTATACATTGACAGAATTGATGAAATGATAGATAGAAAAAGAGAAAGACTTAGAGAGGATTTAAAATGGCTTTAAACAAGAAACCAGTTAATGGAATGAAAGACATCCTTCCATACGAAATGGAAGTTAGAGACTACGTTACTTCTATAATCAAGGACACATATCGTTCTTTCGGCTTCACTCCAATCGAAACACCTGCAATGGAGTCAATCGGCAACCTTTCTAATAAGCAGGGTGGCGAAAACGAAAAGCTTATCTTCAAGGTAATGAAGCGTGGAGAAAAGCTTAACATACCTGAGGCACAGACTGAGGATGATGTAGTAGATTTTGGTATGAGATATGACCTTACAGTACCTCTTTGCCGTTTCTATTCAAATCACGCAAATGAGCTTACATCACCATTCAAGTCACTTCAGATTGGTTCTGTTTGGAGAGCAGACAGACCTCAGCGTGGTCGCTATCGCCAGTTTACACAGTGTGATATCGATATTCTTGGTGAGCCTAGCAATCTTGCAGAGATAGAGCTTATCCTTGCTACAACTACAACACTTGGACGTATTGGTTTCAAGAACTTCGAAATCCGCATCAACGAGCGTCGTATCCTTAAGGCAATGGCAGCTTATGCAGGTTTTGCAGAGGAAGATTACGATTCAATCTTCATCACACTTGATAAGATGGACAAGATTGGTCTTGATGGAGTTTCTAAGGAGCTTCTTGAGTCAGGATATTCACAGGAGTCAATCGACAAGTATGTTGGTCTTTTTGCAGCACTTGAAAATGTTAAGGATGTTGCAGAAGGCATGAACATTCTTCTTGATAAGCTCGGTGATTTCCTCGATGTGGAAGTTGCAGATTGGATGAGAGAAATCGCTTCTGCAGTAAACGCTACAAAGGAAGCTGATTTTGAGCTTGTATTTGATCCAACACTTGTACGTGGTATGAGCTACTACACAGGTACTATTTTTGAAATCGCCATTCCTGAGTTCGGCGGAAGCTGCGGTGGTGGCGGACGTTACGACAAGATGATTGGTAACTTTACAGGCCAGAATACACCAGCCTGTGGTTTTTCAATCGGCTTTGAGCGCATCATCCTTCTTCTTATGGAGCAGAGCTTCAAGGTTCCAGGAGCAAGCAAGAAGATTGCTTACCTTGTTGAAAAAGGCTATCCAGCAGAGAAGCTTGCTGAGGTTATGGCTCAGGCAAAGGCTGCACGTGCAGAGGGCAATACAGTTCTCGTTGTTCGTATGAACAAAAATAAAAAGTTCCAGAAGGAACAGCTTTCAGGTGAAGGCTACGAGGAATTTGTAGAGTTCTTTAATCGATAAAAGGTAGATTATGAATCAGGAATTAATGGACAAATACGATAGACTAAAGGACTACTTTAAGGATTTAGGAAAGGTTGCGGTAGCGTTTTCCAGTGGAGTTGATTCCACATTTCTTCTTTATGCAGCACATGATGCTATAGGGGACAATGCTATTGCAGTGACTGCTTCTTCCTGTTCTTTCCCAAAGAGAGAACTGAACGAAGCAATCGACTATGCTAAATCACTTGGAGTTAGACATTTTATCGTTGAATCAGAAGAATTAGAAATAGACGGGTTTGCACAGAACCCACCAAATAGATGTTATCTTTGTAAGAAGGAGCTTTTTGAAAAGATGTTTGCACTTGCAAAGGAGCAGGGGATAGAGTACGTTGCTGAAGGTTCCAACCTTGATGATAATGGTGACTATCGCCCAGGTTTACAGGCTGTTGCTGAGCTTGGAGCAAAAAGCCCACTGAGAGATATCGGATTTACGAAGTCAGAAATCCGTCAGCTTTCAAAGGAGCTGGGGCTTCCAACAGCAGAGAAACAGTCATTTGCTTGTCTGGCAAGTCGTTTCCCATACGGAGAGACAATCTCAGAAAAGAAGCTTTCAATGGTTGATAAGGCAGAACAGTTTTTATTAGATGAGGGCTTCAAACAATTTAGAGTACGTATTCATGGAGACAATGTTGCGAGAATTGAGCTTAGTCCTTCTGATTTTCCTAGAATGTACGATGAAGCATTCAGATTAAAGGTATATGATAAGCTCAAGGAATACGGTTTTGCATATGTGGCACTTGATTTAAAGGGCTATCGCACAGGCAGTATGAACGAAACATTGGGCTTGTAATATTGACAAATAGCATTATAAAAAATATTATATGAATACCTACTGATTTGGTAGGTATTCATTTTTTGTATAGAGGTATTTATGTTAAATCAGTTTTCGAGAACAGAACTTCTTCTTGGCAAGGAAGCCATGGAGGGGCTGGAGAATAAAAGAGTTGCCATTTTCGGAATTGGCGGAGTAGGCGGATATGTATGTGAAGCCTTGGTACGAAGTGGGGTAGGACATTTTGATTTGATTGATAATGATACTGTTTCCCTTACAAACATCAATCGCCAAATTATAGCTACTCATTCTACTGTGGGAAGGCAAAAGGTGGAGGTAATGAAGGAAAGAATGCTAGACATTAATCCTGATGCAGACATTACCATTCATCAGTGCTTTTTCCTTCCAGAGAATGCTAATGAATTTCCGTTCGAAACATACGATTATGTTGTCGATGCAGTAGATACTGTTACTGCTAAGATTGAAATAATTATGCGCTGTAAGGAGCTTGGAGTTCCTGTTATAAGTGCCATGGGAGCAGGCAATAAGCTTGATCCAAGTAGATTTAGAGTTGCTGATATCTATAAAACAACAATGTGCCCATTGGCAAAGGTAATGCGTAAAGAGATGAAAAAGCGTGGGATTAAGGATTTGAAAGTGGTATTTTCTGATGAAATGCCAGTTAGCCCAATAGAGACGGAGGATGTGGAGCCATTAAATCCTGGAAAAAGGGCAACTCCAGGTTCTATAGCTTTTGCACCATCAGCTGCAGGCCTTGTATTGGCAAGCGAGGTACTAAAGGATTTAACTAACGGATTTAGCAGAGACAAAATAGGGGAATAAAACTATGACATTACAACAAGTATTGTACGCGTTAACTATTGAAGAAATGGGGTCAATGAACAAGGCTGCGGAGAAGCTATACATTGTTCAGCCTACACTTACAAGTGCCATTCAAGAGCTGGAAAATGAGGTGGGACTGACCATTTTTATGAGAACCAATAAAGGTGTTATAGTAACACCTGAGGGGCAGGAATTCTTGGATGACATCAGAGGTTTCTATCGTCAATACGATATTGTAATGCAAAAATATAAGGATGAAGGTACATACAAAAGAAAGTTTGGTGTATCAACTCAGCACTACACATTTGCTGTAAGAGCCTTCATTGATATGGCAAAAGAATACGATATGAATCAGTTCGATTTTGCCTTGAGAGAGACCACCACATATAACATTATTAAAGATGTCAGCTCCCTAAAAAGTGAAATCGGTGTTCTCTACATAAGCGAGCATAATCGCAAAGCTTTAAATAAGCTTTTCAATGAGCATTCAGTGGAGTTCCATCCACTAATCAAGTGCCGTGCTTTTGTTTATTTGTGGGGAGAGCATCCACTTGCTCAAAAAGAATATATTACGTTTGATGACTTGAAGGATTATCCTTGTCTTTCCTTTGAACAAGGAGAAAATAGTGAGTTTTTGGCAGAAGAGATTCTTAGCGAGAACATATATCCTCAGACTGTAAGAGTTACAGATAGATCAACAATGCTTAATCTGGTTCGTGCAATGAACGGTTATACACTGTGCTCTGGAATTGTTTGGGGAGATTTGAACAGTGACGGATACGTTGTTGTCCCTTACAAAGGTGATGAGGAAAACCCAAACAGCGTTATGGAAATAGGCTATATCACCAAGAAAAACTCTGTAATGAGTAAGATAGGTGAGCAGTATCTGGAAGAGATAGATATTGCATTATCTCAAATTGATAAGAGCGTTATTTACGAAGAATAGTTTTTTCACATATTTTTGCTATAGTGTATACACTGATGATGAGAAAACGTATCAAGGAGGTGTATATGGCATATTTTCCAATGTTTGTAGATATAACAGATACTAACTGCCTGGTAGTTGGTGGCGGTGAAGTAGCCCTTAGAAAGGTAAATGTACTTCTTGATTTTGGTGCAAAGGTACATGTGATTGCCAAAGAAATCTCTATGGAATTGGCTGCTTTATCTGAGGAGACGGATCATCTTCTCTTAGAACAGCGCGAGTTTACACCACTTGACCTTCAGGATCGCAAGTTGGTTGTTGTTGCAACTAACGATAATGAGCTGAATGCTCAGATTTCTATGATGTGCAATGAAGGAGGTATTCCAGTTAATGTTGTAGACGACCAGGCTAAATGTTCTTTTATTTTCTCGTCATATATTAAAGAACAGAATTTGGTGGGAGCATTTTCTAGCAGTGGAAATAGCCCGGCACTTACTCAGTTTCTTAGAAATAAAGAAAAAGAGGTGCTTACACCAAAGCTTGGAGAGCTTAATGAGATGCTTGGCAGATGGAGACAGCCGATTACAGAGCTGTTCCCGCTTGAATCATCTAGGAAAAGTGCCTTTGAGCAGCTTATAGACTATGCTCTTTGCTACGATGGAATCCCAACAGATGAAGAGGTTGAGGAGCTTCTAGGCGCTATTAGCATGACATTATAAACATATCTAAGAAAAAGACCTTGAAAAAAAGGTCTTTTTTTGTGTATTTTTTGTCAAAAAAGACACATTTTTGCAAAAGTTGGGTACAATAGAAGTGTTATTTTATATAACGAGGGGTGAGAGTATGAGTACATTACAGAAAACAAGAAAACTAATAAAAAGATTGTTTATAATCTTAGGAATTTCTTTTGCTATCATCATTATTTCTTTTGTATTTCATGTGATTCAAGTTAACAAGTTTAATAGCCAGGAAAGATATTATACACCAGATACTGTATCCATGGATGTTATAGCGGATATTCATCCTAGGGGGATGCTTACAGATTCTTGGGAAAAGAATGATGCTTTCGATGATATGGTTATTAATGGCAAAATCTATGAAGCTACTGTAGTAAACAATTCAAAGTGTCTCTTAACAGATTGGCAGTTGAAGGTATATGTTCGGGAAAGCTGTTGGATTAATAATGCCTGGAATGGGACTATGGAAATTCATCAGTTTAAGAATGGCGTAGAAAACATTCAGACTTTAGATTTGAGAGATTATAACGTAAGTGATATTACTCTTGATTATTATTTGGCAGGACAGGATTTGCTTATTCCTCTTAATAGTGGTGATTATTTTATATATCATCCAAAAACAGGTAGTGATTCTGGAGAAGTACCAATTAAGTCAACATCGGAGCTCTCAGGTCAGTCCAACATTGGATTTATCCTGTATAGTCTGTCGGGGGACAATGATTTATCTGACTATGTAATGACATATCATCTTACTAAATCTTATTTTGCAGGCACAGCTGGAATGATATTTGTTGTACTTATACCGGCATGGATTTTACTGATAATTGTATCTGCAATAATTGGATGGATTATTTTAGGCTTCGAAAGTACTGTGAATTATCAAACCCAGATAATAGATGACATGTTTACAATCTGTAGCAATCTTGCAGATGAAAAAGATTATTATCACAAAGAACATTCTAATAGAGTTGCAAAATATGCTAAGAAAATTGCTGAGGCAATGGGAATGGATAAGCATGATTGTAATGTAGTGTATTATGGTGCACTCCTTCACAATATAGGTAATTATGCAGTACCGGAAAGAATTTTAGGAAAATCAACCAAGCTCACAAAGGATGATGAGAAAATTGCACAAATACATACAATTAAAGGCGCAAAATTGCTTGAAAATGTAAAGATGATACAGCTAGCACCTGCAGCAGCATTGTATCACCATGAACGCTTTGATGGAAAAGGCTATCCAATGGGCAAGAAAGGGGAGGATATTCCTTTAATTGCAAGGATTATTGCTGTCGCTGATGCCTATGATGATATTAGTCACGATAGAGAATATCGTAAAAAGTATAATCTAGAAGAAATGAAATTATTCTTTAAAGATAATTCGGGAACATGGTTTGATCCACTTATTATAGACGTGTTTCTAAAAATTATTGATACTATTGAGGAATAGTTGGGGAGTTTTTAAATGGTTAACATAGACAAGAAAAGGCTCAAAATTTTAATACAGGGTATAGTAATAATACTATTGTGCAGAGGGGGAGCACATCTACTGAAATTCCCAGGAAATTTGAATCTTACAGGAATTATTTATGCTTCTTATTACGGAGGATGGATAGTGGGCCTTCTAGCTGCAATCATTGGTGGCCTTCTAGCTAAGTTTTTTGTGGCAGGAGATATAGTTTTTATTGTTATTGATGCTTTAATGGCTATTTTTATTTATTTATTGAGCAGAAATAATAGATTTTTTAATAGGTTTTTCTCTACGATAAGCTTAGCCCTTACATTTGCAATATTACAAGGTATTATGTTAACTGTTGCATCGTATATCAACTATCCAGAGTATGCCGGAAACTATCTAATAGATGCGTTAGCAGCTTATATTACGAATTTAGGTGGCAGTCTGTTTTCTTGCATTGCTATATGCAGTCTTTTTGTGGCTTTTGCAGACGCATTTGTGAGCTGTATGCTTATTTATACAGTCAGAAAGCTTTATAAATGGTATTTCAGAAAAAAGAATTCAGCTAAATTGAAAAAAGTATTGGGAGCAAAAGTTACCTTGACGCTTTTGGCAATTTCTACAGCCTTAGCATTTATTGGTCCAATAAATGCTAAAGCTGAAATGAACATCAATTTTGTTCAACGTATATACAATAGTGATAATGGCTTAGTTGGTGGATGTGCAAATGATTTGGCACAGACCTCCGATGGAAGCATGTGGGTCGGTACATACGGAGGCTTGTACAGGTTCAATGGCAAAAACTTCGATTTGCTTGATTCCGTGGAATCTATTCGATCTGTACAGTGCTTGTATGTGGATGAAAATGATAGGCTTTGGGTCGGAACCAATGGGGCAGGTCTGTCAGTAGTTCATGACGATTTGTCTGTAGGCGTGTTAAATACTGATAATGGGTTGTCAGCCAATTCTGTACGAGCCATTGTTGAAGATGGCAAAGAAAACTATTTTGTAGGAACTACAGCAGGGCTCGAAATTGTAAAAGTTGAGGATGAAAAACCAGTAATCATTAAATCCTTTGATGATATTGGTTATGTATCAAAGGAAGCTGCTGATAGCAATGGGCATGTTGCTGTACTTGATACTGTTGGAAATATTACTATTTTTTCTACAGATAGCTATGAGGTGGAAAATTCATTTGAATGTAATGAAGCGACTACAATAGCTTATGATTCTAAAGATAATTTATATATAGGCACAGATATGCAGTGTATCTACAAATATGAGTATGTCGATGGAGCCTACAACAAAATAGAAACTATTGATACTCCTGATTTTACATATATTAATGAAGTGTATTTTCATCGTAACGGTTTGATTTACATTGCGGCTGATTCTGGAATAGGATTTGTAGATGAAGAGGGGAATGTAAGTCATATTAATACAGGAAAATTTGATAGCTCTGTGGAACAAATATTTGAGGATTATCAAGGAGATTTGTGGTTTACCTCTTATCGTCGTGGATTACTATGTTTAAGTCAGTCTGCTTTTGTTGATACATTTGGTGTTTATAATATTTCACCAGCGGTAGCAAATGTTATAAAAAACAAAAATAATCAGTTTTATATTGGAACTGATGATGGACTTGTAATTTTAGATTATGTCACTGGTAAAGCCGTATACAATGAGATTACTGAATTTTACGCGGAAACAAGAATTAGATCAATGTCTGAGGACAAAGATGGCAATTTAGTTATAGCTGGTTATGGCAAACCTTTAATGGCTGTTTCAGATACTGGAGAGTTTTATCAATATGTGCAGGATGAAAATCAGATTACAGATAGAAAACAGCGATTTTTACTAACTCTATCAGATGGTAGAATTCTGGTTTCTGGTGAAAGTGGATTAACCTTCATAAAGGATAGAAAGATTGAAAGCACACTTGAACTGGGAAATGAACTAAATAATGCAACAATTTTAAATGCTTTAGAGCAGGAGGATGGCACACTACTTGCAGGCAGTGACGGTGATGGAATAGCTGTTATAAAAGAAGGCAAGGTTGAAAAATATATAACGAAAGAAGATGGCCTATGTTCAAGTGTTATCCTCAGAATAGTGGCTGATAAAGTTGGAAATGGCTATTTTATAATGACAGGAAGTGGGCTTTGTTATATGAATCATAAATATCAGATTCGAGAGTTAACAGGCATACCATATTTTAACAACTTTGATTTATATCAATCGGAAAGTGGCAACGTATTTATATTTGGCGGAGCAGGTATTTATGTAGTTAGATATGAAGACCTGATGGCAGGCTTGTCAGCAAATGTATATAATTTGTTGGATTCTAATAAGGGGCTGCCAGGAAGCCTTACAAGTAATGCATGGAATTATGTATCTGAAGATAATACAATTTTCCTTTGTGGAAGCACAGGAATATATTCATTGAATCTTGATAATTATGGAATGAATATTGATTCATATAAGACAAAGATAACAGGTGTTTCTTATGATGGAGAATACGTGCCTATTACCACTATGGATGAAATAGTTATTCCTAGAGGCGTAGAGAGGGCAGATTTTACCTTAGATTTAAATAACTTCACTCCTAGTGATCCGTATATACGATATTATCTATCAGGTGTTGATATAGAAAAGAAGAAGGTTTTAGCAAGTGAACTAGGAACAATATCCTATTACCGTCTACCTTACGGGACATATAAGTTTAATATAGAAGTGTTGAATGACGATAATAGAGTTCTAGTAGAACAACAATATACAATTATAAAAGAACGTGAAGCATATGAAACTACAGCCTTCAAGATATATTTTTATCTAGAAGTAAGTTTAATAGTTTTTGCAGTAATAGTTTCATTTGCAAATGGAGCCGTATATACGTTAACCAAAAAACAAAACACTGAGCATGAGGAAGTTGTAAAAAAATTACAAGCTGAAAAAACTGCTGCCTTGGAAAGAACCCTTAGGATGGAAGAAGCGGCTAACAAGATGAAGTCTGAGTTTTTGGCTAACATGTCTCACGAAATCAGAACTCCTATTAATGCAATTATTGGCATGGGAACTATGATTACAAGAGAGTCAAAGGAAGAAACAACAAAAAAATATGCAAGAGATATAAGAAATGCCAGTAAGACTTTGCTTGCTCTAGTTAACGATATTTTGGACTTTTCAAAGATTGAATCGGGTAATCTGGAATTAATTGAGAGTGATTATGATTTAAGCATACTAGTTAATGATTTGATTAACATGATTAAACCAAAGGCTGACGATAAAAAGCTTAGCTTTAATGTTGATATAAATCCGGATATTCCTCAGTTTTTATATGGAGATGAGGTGAGAATAGAGCAAATTATTATCAATATTCTGAGTAATGCTGTTAAGTATACGCAGGAAGGCGGCGTTACATTTAAAATGGATTATTCTCGAGAGTCAGACGAGGATATTATGCTCAAGGTTAGTGTAAGCGATACAGGTATAGGCATCAAGGAAGAAGATATTGAAAAGCTGTTTTCGCCATATCAGCGTTTTGATGAACAGAAGAATAAAAAAGTTGAGGGTACAGGCCTTGGCATGAGCATTACAAAGAGTCTTCTTGAAAAAATGCATAGTCAGCTTGAGGTCACCAGTGTGTATGGCGAAGGCTCAACTTTTGCATTTTCCATTATTCAACAGGTAAAGGGAGAGGAAAAGCTAGGAGATTATAGGAAAAAGGCTGACGTTGCCGTTTCCGAAGATGCTATGGAGTCCTTCCATGCTCCAAATGCCAACATTTTGGTGGTTGATGATGTTGAAATGAACTTGATTGTTGCAAAGAATTTGTTAAAGCGTATTCAGATTCAGGTTGATACGGCGCCTTCAGGACCGATTGCGGTAGATTTATGCCATGCTAAAAAGTACGACATTATATTCTTAGACGCAATGATGCCGGGAATGAGTGGAGAGGAAACATACGCTGCCATAAGACGAACTTGCCCGATTAATAATGTTACCCCTATCATTGTTCTTACTGCAAATGCAGTAAAGGGGGCAAAGGAGGAGTACTTGGCAGTAGGCTTTTCAGACTATTTGTCAAAACCAATAGATGGTCTTAAGTTTGAGGCCATGATAGAAAAGTACTTGCCAGATGATAAGAAGCAATTTGATGTTGAAGGAACAGACGAAGAAGAGAATAATGCTGATGGAGACGGGGATAGTATTTCTGGTTTGCGCCAGATCCCAGAAATCGATGTTGATTCAGGAATCTTGGCAGCAGGAGATGTAGATACTTATCTTGTAGTTTGTAAAAGCTTTTACGAAACAGCCAGGGAACGAATTCAGATGATAAAGGATTATTATGATGGCATGGATATTAAGAATTATACTATTCAAGTTCATGCATTAAAGTCATCTGCAAGACTTATAGGTGCTAATGATTTATCTGAAAAGGCGTTGGCACTTGAAATGGCTGGAAAGGATAAAAACGTAGATGCGATAATCGCAAATACGAATCAGGTATTAGATATTTACACAAGGATTTACAATCAAATGATAAATATCTATGAGAAGGAAGCTGAAGCTTCTGATAGTGAAGAGCCTAAGCAGGAGATTTCGCAGGAAGAATTAAATGACGCGTATGAGGCATTGAAAGAGTTAGTAACACAAATGGATTATGATTCTATAAAAATGCTTATAGAAGAATTAAATACTTATAAATTGCCAAGTGATGATGAAAAAACAATATTTGAAATCGAACGGTTATTAAAAGTGTTTGATTGGGATAAAATAGAGGAATTGTTGCAACTATGATATAATTACATAGGGTGTTATTAAGGGGTTTTGAGTGATGAAAAAATTTGATAAAAATGTTTTTTTGAATTTCATAACAATGATTGGCGGCGTTACTGTTAATTTTTTGCTTTCATTCCTGATGTATAAAATGGGGCTGCCAATGTATTTGGATTCTATTGGAACGATTGCAACAGCAGCGGTATGCGGCATGCTGCCAGGTATTTTAGTGGCAGTTGCAACAAATCTTGTTTGCTGCATATATAATCCTCTTGCGATATACTACGCTATCCTAAGTGTTCTTATGGCAATTGTTACATCTATTTATACTCATCGTAATTATTTAAAAAAGAAAACTCGTGTTGCAGAATATCTTCTGATTCTGGCGTTAATTGCAGGGGGATTGGGAGCAGGTGTGCAGCTTTTGTTGTTACATCATCCACAATATGCCGAGGTATCACATGTCAGTGAATATATTTCAACTAGATATTCTATCAATGTATATGTTTGCTTTTTTGCAGTTAACATAATTCTAAACCTAATAGATAAAGGCTTATCTGCAGGAATTGTTTTTGGGGTCCTTAGATTAGTTCCACAGAAAAATCTTGATGAGATTTGGGACATTGGTTGGCAACAGCGTCCTTTATCAGCTATAGATATGAAGAGGATGAAAATAGCCTCAAAAAAGAATAGTGCTAAACTACAAAAAAGAGTATCGAGTATGCTCATTACTGCAGCAATAACTATGTCTGTGATAATGAGTGTAATTAGCGTGCAGCTATTCTATTCTGATGTTAGAGAGCGTTACATCGCCAATGCAACAGGCGCCGTTAAAATGGCGGCAAAGGTGATTAATCCAGATAGAATTGATGCTTATGTTATCAAAGGACATGAATTAAGTGATTACATAGAAACAGAAAATGCTTTGTATGACATCAGGGCCAATTTTGAGGGCGTAGAGTATCTTTATGTAATCAGAATGAAAAAAGATGGCTGTCAGGTGGTGTTTGATTTGGCTACCGAGGAGGTAGAGCCATATGACAATGGAGATATGATTCCATTTGAAGAAGCCTTTGAGCCTTATATGGATGATTTATTTGCTGGCAAGGAAATTGAGCCAGTAGAATCAGATGATATATCAGGGTGGATAATCACTAAATATTACCCGGTAAAAGATGCTGAGGGAAACACTGTTTGTTATGTTGCAGCAGATGTACAAATAAAATATCTTTCAGGCTATCTGAAGGATTATATTATAAAAACATTTTTGATATTCTCAGGATTTTTCTTACTAATACTGGCTTATGGTATGTGGCTATCCAGATATCATTTAGTTTATCCAATAAACAGTATGGCTGCCTATACAAGTGATTTTATGACGGAAAATGACAATCAGGCTGCGCTGGAAGAAAATGTACGAAGAATAAAAGCATTAGATATCCACACTGGAGATGAAATTGAAAATCTGTATAAGGCGCTTTGCAAAATGACGGAAAGCACAGCGGAAAAAATGAAGGATGTTCGTCAGCAGGCAAAAGCTATCAACCAAATGCAATCGGGTCTTATCATTACGATGGCGGATTTAGTTGAAAATAGAGATTCGGACACAGGATATCATATTCTGAAAACTGCAGATTATGTAAAGATTATATTAGAGGGACTTCAGAAGAAAGGCTATTATTCTAAAAAGCTCACTCCAAAGTTTATCGCAGATGTGGAAATGTCAGCACCTTTGCATGATATAGGAAAAATAAATATACCTGATGCTGTGTTAAATAAGCCAGGAAAGCTTACAGATGAGGAATATGAGATTATGAAAACTCATACCACAGCAGGTAAGCAGATTATGGAGAAGGCAATAAGTACAGTTAAGGGTGAAAGCTATTTAAAAGAAGCAAGAAACATGGCTGCTTACCATCATGAAAAATGGGATGGTAGTGGATATCCAGAAGGATTAAAAGGGGAAGTTATACCTCTTTCAGCAAGAATAATGGCAGTAGCAGATGTCTTTGATGCTTTGACAGCAAGAAGAGTTTATAAGGAACCAATGCCATTTGAAAAAGCTATGGGTATTATTATAAAGGACTCAGGAACACACTTTGATCCTAAATGTGTTGAGGTATTTGCTGAATCAGAAAAAGAAGTTAGGAGAGTCTTAAAGAAGTATCAGGAATAACTATAGTTTAAGCATTTACGGGGGGACCTAGTGCATGAAACATAATAGCAGCAGGAAATATTTTGCCATTGGAATAGCAGCAACTATATTTATGGCTACAAATGTTTTTGAATCGCCTTACATATATGCATCAAATGTAGAAGATGTAGACGAGGTTTCTTCTGCTACGGAAAATTTAGAAAAAAATGGTGGAGGCTATGCTATTTCCAATCAGTTGGAGGGAGTAGGATATGCGGTCAGGCTTTATGATGCTACAAATGGACTTCCTACGTCAGATGCAAACTGTGTTCTTGCTGATAGCAATGGCTATATATGGATAGGAAGCTATGGCGGCGTAATAAAATATGATGGCACAACATTTGAAAGACAGGACTCTTCAGATGGTTTGACCAGTGCAAAAGCCTTATACGAAGATAGTAATGGAAGAATATGGGTAGGTACAAATGACAATGGTATTGTTGTTATAGAGGAAGATAAAAGAACACAATATACATACAAGGATGGTTTGCCTGCATCCACAATCCGCTCTATTGCTGAGGATGAAAATGGTTCGATTTATGTAGGAACAACAAATGGTATTTGTTATTTTGATTCAGATTTTAATATATACAACATTGATGATAGCCAATTACTTAATAAATACATTAGTTACCTGTACGCAGATTCTCAAGGAAGAATCATAGGAAATACAAGGGATGGAGATGTATTTGTCATTAAGAACAATAGGGTTGTTTTCTTTTGGACAAGTCAGGAAATAATAAGTAATACAGTATCTATTGTTGGAATGGATCCAGACAATGCAGATGGCATTTACCTTGGTGACGATTCTGGAATTTTGTATCATGGAAGTATTTCAGATGGATTAAAAAATCTAGAGACAATAGATTTATCAGCAGATACAACAAAGATATCTAATATTACATATGTCTGTGGACGAATATGGATAACAAGTGACAATGTTTTAGGATATTTGGATGCTGACAAAGAATTCCATGTAGTTGAGACCAGTCCGTTGTATAGCACTGTTGAAACTATAACAGCTGATTATCAGGGCAATCTGTGGCTGGCATCAGCAAGACAAGGTGTTGCGGAGGTGGTCACCAGTAATTTCCAGAATATAACAGATTTGGCGGGCCTTGAGCAAGAAGTAGTAAATTCCACTTGCTTGTATAAAGATAATATTTATATTGGAACAGATAAAGGTCTGCGTATTTTAGATGGTGATTTTCATGTGGTAGAAAATGACCTGACGAATTTACTAATCGACACACGTATTCGTTGCCTCATGGAGGATGAACATTCAAATCTGTGGATATCTACATACACAAATGGATTTGGTTTGATTTGTTACGGCGCGGATGGACAGATAACACAGTACAACGAGGATAATGGTTTTATTAGTAATGGTATCCGTTGCACTTCTATGCTAACAGATGGTTCTATTGCAGTTGGCACAAATAAAGGTGTAGCGATTATTGAAAATGGACTTGTAAGAGAAACAATAACAGCAGATGATGGGTTGGAAAATGAGGTCTGTCTGTCTGTAACAGAGGGAATAAACGGAAACATATACATTGGCACCGACGGCGCAGGTATATTTGAATATGATGGTATTGGGCTATATAAAATAGGAAGAGATGAGGGATTAACATCTGATGTCATTCTAAGAATAAAGCCTGATAAAAATAAAAATGTTGATTGGGTCATCACTTCTAACTCAATCGAGTATATAAAAAATGGAGAAATATATTGTGTTAAGACATTTCCTTATAACAATAACTTCGATATATTTTGGGATAATAATGATAATTACTGGGTTCTATCTTCATATGGATTATACTGCGTTGAAGCAGATATGATGCTTGATGATTCAATTGTAGACTACTCATTGTACAACACTGCCAGTGGCTTGACTAGTATACCAACAGGAAATGCGTATAGTGTTTTAGATGAAAATGGAAATCTGTATATAGCTGGACGAAGTGGAGTTAATCTAGTTAATATCAACAATTATTTTAAACAAACCAGCGAAATAAAAATCAGGGTAAAGGACATTACGTATGATGGAATCAGTGTGCTTCCTGATGAAGATGGTAAATACATTATTCCTGCCGATGCAGGCAGAATTCAAATGAATGCTGCCATTTTGAATTATACTTTGTCTGATCCTATGGTAAGGATATATCTCGAAGGAGATTCTAGTGAGGGTATTACTGCTGTTCAGAGTGAATTAGATTCTCTTGAATATACTGGTTTGGCATATGGAGAGTATACTCTTCATTTACAGATTATTGATGATGCTACAGGAACAATATATCAGGATTCCACATACAGCGTAGAAAAGAAACCACATATTTTTGAGCTGCTGGTTGTAAAGATTTTACTATTAATATTTGTGGCTCTTTTGGTGGCGCTAGTTGTATGGAGATTGATGACAAATACCATAATACGAAGACAGTATAAAGAAATCCAGGCTGCCAAAGAAGAAGCAGAAAGAGCGAATAGTGCGAAATCCCGTTTCTTAGCCAATATGTCGCATGAAATACGTACGCCTATTAACACTATTCTTGGAATGGATGAAATGATTCTTAGAGAGGATGCTAAAGGTGTAGACAAAAAGTATTCTATGTCTGTAATTAATTACGCATTGGATATTCGATCTTCAGCAGAAACACTGTTAGGCTTGATAAATGACATTTTGGATCTTTCTAAGATAGAGTCAGGAAAAATGCATCTTATTGAGCAGGAGTATAAGCCTGCCGAACAAATACGCTCCATGACCAAAATGATTAGGGTAAGAAGCGACCAAAAAGGTCTGAGCTTTGATTTGGATATTGATGAAAATATTCCATGCAAGCTATATGGTGATTTTGGAAAGATAAAGCAGATAGTTCTTAATCTGCTTACAAATGCAGTTAAATATACAGATGAGGGAGGCTTTACATTGTCTGTAGCTGTGATGGAACAGACAATGGGAAAGTGTAAGCTAAAGTTTGCAGTAAAAGATACTGGTATTGGAGTAAAGCCTGAGGATATGGATAAAATATTTTCGGCTTTTGAAAGACTGGATGAAGAAAAAAATAATGGAATTCAAGGTACTGGACTGGGACTTGATATTTCAAAACAGTTTGCAGAGTTAATGAATGGCACATTAACCTGCGAGAGTGAGTATGGAACAGGCTCTACATTTACATTTATAGTAGAGCAGGAAATTGTTGATGCAACTCCTATAGGTGATTTTAAAGAAGACGATGCTTTGGTGGTTAATGGTCCTTATGTGCCATCTTTCGTTGCACCAGATGCTTCAGTGCTTGTTGTTGATGACAATCCTATGAACCTGACAGTTATAAAGGGGTTATTGAGAGATACAAAAGTTTTCGTTACTACCGCAGAATCTGGTGAGGAATGCTTGGAAAAACTTAAATTTGGAGAGTATGATGTTGTATTCCTAGATCATCTTATGCCAGGAATGGATGGAATAGAAACAATCTCAAAAATAAGAGAACAAAATCCTGAGCTTCCGGTCTATGCCTTTACTGCAAATTTTGTTGCAGAAGGAGATGATTTTTATGAATCACATGGATTTAATGGGTATTTAACAAAACCAATAGATGGAATAGCTTTAGAGAAGACCATTCGAAAGCATATAAAAGATGAGATAGTAATGGAAAGTAACCAGGGGAAACTAAAGTGATGAATTTTTTGAGAGAGATACAATTAAGTGTGATGCTGTTTTTGAGTGGGGCTTGTGGCGTGCTCATATTATTGACCTCCTTCACAAAAACTATGTCCGCCTCACGAAGACGTGCACTTGTCTATATGCAAGTGGTGTCAATGCTATTGCTACTGTTTGATAGAGAGGCATATATATACAGAGGCGATGTTAGTGAGCTTGGCTATTGGATGGTTCGCATAAGTAATTTTGCAGTTTTTTTATTATCATTGTGCGGAACACATTCTTTTAATTTGTATCTGATAGACTTATATAAAGGAAAAGATAAACTAAATCGTGTTCCAACCACATTGAGATATTGCGAAGTCTTTTTTTCATGTGGGCTAGTATTATTAATAATTTCACAGTTTACAGGATTCTATTACACGTTTGATGAAACTAATCGTTATCAACGAGGAGATGGCTATTTACTTTGCTATTTGATGCCAATGTTAATATTGACACTTCAATTAATAACGATTTTAAAGTACAAAAAGGCATTATTAAGAACGGAATATATACCAGTAATACTATTTGTCGGCTTTCCATATATAGCTACCATAATACAAATATTTGCATATGGACTATCACTTACAAATATTTCTATGGTAGGAATGGTTGTGCTTTTGTATTTCTTTGAGATTAAAAATCTCAATACTCTACAGGAAGCGAAGCAAAAAGCAGAAGAAGCAAACACGGCAAAATCTCGTTTCTTGGCAAATATATCACATGAAATACGTACTCCTATTAATACAATAATGGGAATGAATGAGATGATATTAAGGGAGGACGCAACTGAAGTACCTAGAAAGTATTATCAGAATATAACGGAATTTGCCAAATCAATACATGTTGCATCAGAATCCTTGCTCAGTCTGGTAAATGATATTTTAGATATTTCACAGATTGAGTCGGGAAAAATGAAGTTGGATGAGCATGAATATGATTTGGAAAGCTTTTTAAGAAATATTATTACCAATATAAGAAAAAAGTGCGAGGAAAAGGACTTACAGTTTATTGTAGACATTGATAAGAATCTTCCACAAAAAGTCTTTGGAGATGTAAACAAGATTAGGCAGATAGTTTTTAATATGCTGACAAACGCTGTAAAGAATACAGAGGAAGGATCTATACAATTCATTGTAAAACTGGTGGAGCGCAAACAGGAGGATTGCAAAATATCATTTATTATAACTGACACTGGAATAGGAATGAAAACCGAAGAAAAGGAAAGATTATTTTCGGCTTTTGAATTAATGGATGTTGTAAAAAATAGCAATATTCAAGGTTCTGGTTTGGGGTTAGATATATCACGTCATTTTGCAACCATGATGGATGGAAAACTGGATTGTGAAAGTGAATATGGTAAAGGGACAACATTTACTTTTGAGATATCACAGAAGGTCATTGATAACGAGCTTTTGGGAGATTTTGATGAGAAGCTGGAAGAAATACCTAAGGGAAATTATATTCCAAGATTTATTGCTCCTGATGTAAGTGTGCTTGTTGTTGATGATAATCCAATGAATTTATCAGTTATAAAGGGGCTACTTTCGGCAACAAAGATGTATATTGTGACCGCCTTGTCGGGTGAAGAGTGTTTGGAAAAAATAGAAGAGGCAAATTACGATATTGTTCTTTTAGACCATATGATGCCTGGTATGGATGGGTTAGAGACAGCAAAAAGAATTCGTGAGAAACATAAAAGACTGCCAGTTATAGCACTTACAGCAAACTATATTTCCAACGGAGATGAATTCTATACATCCCATGGATTTGATAGCTATCTTCCAAAGCCAGTAGATGGAGCAACATTAGAAAAAACTATTAGGGAGTTTTTACCTAGCAATTTGGTTATGGATGTTGATACATCAGATATGCCGGTTCAATCTATGGAATTACCAACGGAATATCAGTGGATTAATTCGGTAGAGGGAATATCAGTAGAGGATGGCATACGTTTCAGCGGAGGAGCAGAAGGGTTTATAAATGCTCTAAAAATGTTTGTGGAAACTCTGGAAGGAAATATCGATGTAATACAAAAGGCATTTAACGAAAAGGATCTTAAGTTTTATACAGTAAAGGTTCATGCACTAAAGAGTTCAGCCAGAATAATAGGTGCCATGGAATTATCAAATCAGGCTAAAAAACTTGAGGATGCAGGAAAAGCTGGAGATATTGATTATATTTTAAGTAACAATAATAAATTATTAGATGCATATAAATCATTCCAAGATAAATTTTCAGGATTATTATATAAAGAAGATGACAAAAATAAACCTTTATTACCACCAGAAGAATTAAATGAGGCAATCAATGCCATTAAAGAGCTTGTTCCACAAATGGATTATGATGCTATCGAAATGGTAATGGAGCAGATACATGAATATAAGCTTGAAGAAAAAGATGCAAAGGCTTTTGCAGATATAGAAAAAGCATTAAAAACATTTGACTGGGACAAAATGGAAGAATTATTAAACAATATGTAAATAAATGGAGGACACTTACTTATGGGGCAAGACAAAATTTTAATTTTAGGTTCAAAGGAATCATTTATTATTCGAGTACTTTTAAAGAAACTGGCAGATGCTGGCATTGATGCTGAGTTTACAACTCTTTCGGTAGAAAAGATAAATGATTATTGGGAGGATATTTCGCTTGTTACCTTTTATATGGAACAGGATGAAAGACTCGATGATGAAATAAGAACATTTCTTGTAGATAAGATGGAGGATGATGACAAACAAATCATTCTCATTGGCGAACCCAATGATACAGATGATGTAGCAAAGGGAATACCATCGGATTTGATCTTTGAAATACTACCAAGGCCGCTAGATTATTCTAATTATATTAATATCGTAAATACGTATACAAAGAAGGCCTCAACAGGCGAGTTGAAAAAGAGCATTTTAGTAGTAGACGATGATCCTAATTACATGAATCTTGTTCGAGAATGGTTGAAAGATACCTACAGGGTTTCTATGGCAACTTCCGGGCTTAGAGCAATTAAATGGCTTGGAGCGAACAAAGTGGATTTGATTCTGCTTGACTATGAAATGCCAGTAACTGATGGTCCTCAGGTTCTAGAAATGCTTAGAGCTGACGACGATACAAAGGATATTCCGGTAATGTTTCTAACAGGACGAGATGATAAAGAGAGTGTTATGGCAGTTGTGTCATTAAAACCAGAAGGCTATTTTTTGAAAACGATAGGAAAGGATGAATTATTAAACAAGCTTAAGATTTATTTTATGTCGAAGGAATAGACTTTAATTATGACTATGATGAGTAAAAGAGCAGGAATAATAGTTTCTTTTGCTTTAATATGTTCACTTGGTTGCTTCTTTACTAGTTATTTATGTGCAAAGGAAATAGATTCAGAAAAAGATAATGTTCAGATGGGCGGAGGCTTTGCTGCTACAGGGCAATTAACGCAAGTAGGGTATTCCACCCAGATGTATGATGCTGTTAATGGGCTTCCAACTTCGGAGGCAAATTACGTTTTATCAGATAAGGAAGGATATATCTGGATAGGCGGATATAGTGGAGTTATGCGCTACGATGGAAATACCTTTGCGCGCTTTACCTCTGCTGAGGGCCTAACAAGTGGAAGAGGAATATTTGAAGATTCTGAGGGCGGTATTTGGATAGGAACCAACGATAATGGTGTAGTCTATTTTGATGAATATAGGCAACCAACTCATTATAGTAAAAAAGATGGTTTACCTTCTGCTTCGATAAGAACATTCGCAGAAGACGCAGAAGGAAATATATTCATAGGTACAACTGAAGGAATAGCATATGTAGATTCTAAAGGGCAAATACTTACAGTTAATGATAGCAGAATAAACACTGAGAGAATTTTACGTTTATCAACAGATTTAGATGGTACTGTATATGGATATACCAAAAATGGTTCAGTATTTTCTTTAAAGGATTGTAGTGTCTCAGAATTCTATACTGGGGAGGAGCTGGGTGAACAAAGCATTACTAATATATATGCAGATCCATCAAGCTCAGAAAAAGTATATATTGGTGTTAATTCTGGAAAAATCTATTATGGTAAATTTGGTCTGAAGCTAGATGATATGGAAGAAATATCTGTAGCACCTTTGGATAAAATTAAATGGATAGAATTAGCATGTAACAGAATATGGGTGGCTTCTGAGAGTGCTTTGGGCTATTTGGATGAAAAAAATATATTTCATCTGTTAGATGATATTGCGGTAGAGAGCGGAATAGAAATGCTAACTTCTGATTACCAGGGAAATATTTGGGTTGCATCCTCAAGACAGGGCGTTATGAAGCTTGTAGCCAATAGCTTTTCAAACATTACCTCTAAGGTGGGGTTAAGTGAAGAGGTTGTAAATACAACATGTGTGTATAATAATTCACTGTATATTGGCACAAATGCTGGACTTAGAATTATAGATAATTTTTCTACAGTTATAGAAAATGATTTAACGGAGTATCTGGGAAATGCAAAGATTAGGTGCATAATCAAAGACAGTAGTAATAATCTTTGGATTGCTACCTTTGAAAATAAGTATGGTTTAGTTTGCTACAAATCAGATGGAAGCCTTGAATCCTTTACTATGAATGATGGAATGCCGAGTAATGAGATTAGATGTGTAGAAGAAGCGAAGGATGGAAGCATAATTGCTGGAACAAATGGCGGTTTAGCTATTATTAAAGACTATAGTGTTGTATCTACAATAGATAAGTCGTCGGGTATAAAAAACACGGTTTTTCTCGATGTTGAAGTGGGACGAGATGGTGAGATATATGCAGCAACAGATGGTGATGGAATATATGTAATTAAGGATGATGAAATAGCAAAGCTTGGCGAGGATGATGGACTTACAAGCGACGTTATAAACAAAATCAAATGGGATGACAGCAGAAATGTTTATTGGATAATTACATCAAATTCCATTGAATATATGACGGAAGGGAATATAAAAGAGGTATCAACCTTTCCATATAACAATAATGACAATATTTTCTATGATAAAAATGGAGGTCTATGGATACTTGCATCAAATGGCGTTTACTGGGTTGATGCATCTGAAATGCTAAGTGATGATGTACAAAAGTATAAACTATTTACTATTTCAAATGGACTTACCAGTATACCTATTGTTCCGGAATATAGTGATATAGATGAGGATGGTAACCTATATATTGCCGGAATGAATGGTGTTTGTGTTGTTAATATCAATAACTATTACCAGGGAAATTTGTGGATAAAAACTGGAATAACAGATGTTTACTGCGATGATCAGTATATTTCACCTGATTTAGATGGTACATATACTGTTCCAGCAGTTATGGGAAGAATACAAATAAGGCCGGCAGTACTTGATTATTCCATGGTAAATCCGTTGGTAAGAGTTTATTTGGAAGGCAATCCAGACAAAGGCTTTATTGGATACAGAGACGAATTAACCACGCTGGAATACACAGGGCTTCGATATGGAAATTATAAGCTTCATATTCAGCTATTGGATGAGGCGTCAGGAGAAATAATTCAGGATAATACTTATGCAATTATTAAAGAACCGGTTTTCTTTGAGAGAACAGCTGTAAGGGTGCTATTGGTCGTTTTGCTTGCAGTAGTTGTGGGCGTCGCAGTGTGGCGTGTAATGACTTGGACAGTTATTCGGCGACAATATATGGAAATTGCAGCAGCAAAGGATGAGGCGGAACGAGCTAATTCTGCAAAATCCAGATTCCTTGCAAATATGTCCCATGAGATTCGTACACCTATTAACACAATTATGGGAATGGATGAAATAATTCTCAGGGAAAACCCAGAAGGAGTTCCTAGAGAGTACTTGATGTCAGTTATTAATAGTGCGATGGATATTCGTACAGCCTCGGAATCATTGCTTGGCCTGATTAATGAGATTCTTGATATATCTAAAATAGAATCAGGAAAAATGCATTTAGTGGAACAGGAATATGAACCAGTAGAACAACTACGTGCCATAATCACTATGATTCGAGTTCGTGCAGAACAAAAGGATTTATCATTCGATGTAGAAGTGGATGAAAATATTCCTAGTATTTTGTATGGTGATTTTGGAAAGATTAAACAGATAACACTTAACCTGTTGACGAATGCAGTTAAATATACAGAAAAAGGAGGATTTACACTTAAAGTAGCAGTTACAGATGATGCAGAAGAATATTGTGATTTACGCATTTCTGTTAAAGATACTGGAATTGGCGTGAAAGAAGAAGATTTAGATAAACTGTTTACAGCTTATGAAAGACTTGATGAAAAGCGAAACAGTGGAATTCAAGGCACAGGACTTGGACTGGATATTTCACGTAGATTCAGCGAATTAATGGGCGGAAATCTTTGGTGCGAAAGTGTTTATGGCGAGGGCTCTGAATTCATTTTTACCTTCCGACAAAAGGTAATTGATAATACTCCTATAGGTGAATTTAAGGAGCGAGAGGAAACTACTCCTCCAGGCTTTTATGCACCTCAGTTTATTGCACCAGAAGGCGAATTATTAGTTGTTGATGACAGTCCAATGAACCTAAATGTCTTTAAGGGACTTCTTCGAGCAACACAAATAAAAATCACAACTGCTTCAAGTGGATTGGAGTGTTTGGAACTGTTGGAGAAAAAACAGTTTGACATTGTTCTTTTGGATCATATGATGCCAGAAATGGACGGTATTGAAACAAATGCCATTATCAAGGAAAAATATCCAGATTTACCGGTATATGCTTTGACTGCAAACAATATGTCGGATGCAGATGAGTTTTATAAGTCTCATGGTTTTCTTGGATATTTATCTAAACCTATTGATTCCTTTGCGATGGAAGCTACATTGATGAAGCATCTTGGAGATAAAATAATTCAAAAGCCAGCAGAGGAATTAGAAAAGAACGAGCCAACCGAATTACCTGATGATATGCTTTGGATTAGACAGGTGGATGGTTTGGATGTTGATGAGAGTATAAAAAATTCTGGCGGTGTAACGGTATATGTTATTTCAATCAAAGATTACTATGACACAATTGATTTAAATGCTGATGCTATCGAGGAAGCATATAATGCCGGAGATATCAAGCTGTACACAGTAAAGGTACATGCTCTTAAGACCTCAGCAAGAATCGTTGGAGCTATGGAGTTATCTGCATTGGCTGAACAGCTTGAGGAGGCAGGAAAGAAAAACGATTTAGATTTCATTAATGAGAATACAAAAAAGCTGCTGGCAGATTACAGAAAATACAAGACCTTGCTTTCTGGATTGGAAGCTTCCGATGAAGCTCAAAATAGTGAAGAGAAAGAACCAATTAATCCAGAGGAATTGGCTGGTGCATACGAAGCTTTAAAAGAGCTTGTACAGCAGATGGATTTCGATGGAGCTGAAATGGTGCTTTCTGAAGTGCGCCAGTATAAACTTTCTGATGAGGATGACAAGAAGATTAAAGAACTAAGAAAAGCCCTAAAGAGATTTGACTGGGATGATATGGAAAACCTGCTATAAGGAACAAACAACAGCGACTGCCCTCCAAAAGTGTGTAATAAAAATGCTTTTGGCGGGCAGTCATAATGTAATAAATGAGCTAACAAGCTATATATCTTATTCCATTCTTATCTTTACATTCTTTCCAGAGAAAGCAATTCCGAATTTAATGATATTCTTTACACCCATATCATGGAGTTCGGTGTCGTAATCCTTTTCATTTATTTGATTAAGAGCTTCTGAGGTTAAAGCAGTGAGTTCCTTATCGTTCAGATTCTTATCCCATTTTAATTCCATGATTATCCCTGGATATTTATTTTCTCTCGGGAACATGCTGATATCATATCGACCTTCGCCAGATTCTCTATTAGACCTGATACGGTACTGGTTATCCATTAAAGCAATAAGTCCTAGAACAAGGCCATGATAAAAACCTTCTGCACCGGCATCGTAGAAGCTGATACTGTTTTTTAAGTATTCCTCTATTCCTTCTTGCAGCTTTTTTGTATCTTGGGCAAATAGGCTCTCCGCAATTTTATTTGCAGTAGCTCTTCTCATTGCGCCAATTTGCATAAGGTGAGAGAGTATCTCACTTTTATATACCGCTGCTATTTCACGGTTGGGAATAGAAACCTGACACAGCCATGCGCCATCATCCTGAAGCTCCTTTTGGGGTATTTTCAGGTAACCAGCGACCAAAAGTAGACTATAAATATTTGCAGGATCATCGGCCAATGATCTGTATACTACGTTCTGATCGATTCTGGCTATAACACTTTCTCCTTGAAGAAGAGAATATAGTTTCTCAGTGATATCGTTTGTTGCTACTTTCAGTACATCTTCAAGGACTTCATTTTTCCCAGTGTTTACCCAATATGCCTGAGGCAAGCAACCTTTGGAGAGATAATTAATCACTGACCATGGGTTATAAATTTCCTTATTTCCAAAGCGATACCCATCGTACCAGCTTTGAATCTCGTCTTTCTTGTCGGATGCTCCATAATAAGCGAGCATTTGGCTTACCTCGGATTCGGTAAAGCCAAAGAATCCATCGTACTCATTGTCCATGACGGAATTAACCGTAAGGTTATTCAAACCGCTGAAAATGCTCTCCTGAGCTATTCTTAATATACCAGTCAAAAAGCCATAGGATAGATTACTGTTGTCTTTGAATGCACCGGAGAAGAAGTTCCTCATGAATCCGATAATTTCATCATAAAATTCTTTCGAATATCCCTCCTGAATTGGAGTATCGTACTCGTCAATAATGATAATAGGGGCTTTTCCGTAATGAGCTGCAAGCATTTTAGAAAGCTTTTGAAGCGAGTCTGCAAGTTCTACCTCATCAGCCTTTCCACTTAATACTTTCTTAAAATAGTCTTTCTCATAGCTTTCTAGTTTATCGCTGTTTTTTAGCTCGGAATGGCGACCAAATTCTTCCTGTAGCAATCCTGAAATCTTTGTAAAAGTTGCTTCCCAGGAATCGTATTTAACATCCTTAAATGTCAGAAAAATCACAGGATATTTTCCCTGATGTTTTCTGTACTCATTTCCACACTGCCAAATAGCTTTATCTGTAAAATATCTACGTGTATCATCATCTGATATTTCAAAGAAAACACGAAGCATATCCATATTTAGAGTCTTTCCGAAACGTCTTGGTCTTGTAAACAAAGATACAAAAGATTTGCGGTCTAGAAACTCCTTAATTAGAAGGGTCTTGTCCACATAATAATATTCTGACTGCGCACGAATATAATCTGATATTCCAACGGGAAGGGGCTTTTTCTCTGTATCTGTTCCTGACTTGATATATTCACCTGTAACTATGCGTTTGTCCGCAGGTCGCTTAGCTTCATCGGGGATTTGCCATTGTTTCCCAACTTTAACAGCACCAGGAATCGAACCCTCCTTGCAGAATGCCGAAACTCTTCGTTCTGATATTCCCCATACCTCAGACATTTCTTTACAGGATTTCATATGAATCTTCCTCCTTTACGTCTTTTATTACTTACAGTATAAACAACATTCGGAAGGATGTCAATTTGAATCGGCATCCTTCCGAATGTTCTTCCGAAATGTATCATGCAAAGGAATTCAGGCAGCTTTGCGAAGGTAATAAGGTAGAGTTGTTTGTTACTGTTTGGCTTGCTGTTATAGATTTGACGACCTTACTATGCTTGGATTTGAGTTTGTAAAAAATGCATAGTGTCTAATAATAGAAAAGGGTCTGAACAGTTAACATTTGTGCAAAGGCCCAAATAGGTTTATAATTTCTGTTGGGTATAAATACAAAGGGGGATAATTGAATAATGAAACAACTCAAACCTATTACTAACAAACTCTTATGGATCTTTGCATTAGGGCAATTCGGTTGGAGCCTTCTATCAGGTGTAGTATCCAACTGGATGGTTTACTACTACACAGGCACACCAAGTGCACAGAATCCTAACACAGGTCTTTTTGCATCTGGAATCACTCAAAATCCAATTCTTTTCAAATTAACATTGTTTGGTCTTGTGCTTGCCTGCGGTCGAATTTTCGATGCAATCACAGATCCACTTATTGCTGGCTGGTCAGATGGAGCTGACTATAAGGGCGGCAGACGTATTCCATTTATGAGAGCCATGGCAGTCCCATTTGCTCTATGTACTATTGGTCTTTTTGTGCTTCCACAAACAAGCAACGTAGTCGTAAATGACGTAGTGTTGTTTGTACTTTTAATGGTGTTCTATCTTTTTATGACAATGTTCTGCACACCTTACAACGCTCTTATTGCAGAGCTAGGTGACACACAGCAGCATCGTATAAACGTATCAACATACATTTCATTTACATTTATTGTAGGTCAGTCTATTTCATTCTTACTTCCAAACGTTGCGGGAGCTTTGGAGGGAAGCTTTGGACAGGCTGGTTCCATCAGAATGTCAGTTGCAATCATGGCAGCTATAGCTTGTATTGCAATGCTCATTCCAGCATTTTACATTAACGAGCGTGATTACATCGAAAGCAAACCAAGTGAGACAAAGCCATTTTCATCACTTGTTAAGACATTCTCTAATGTACAGTTCAGACATTTCGTATACAGTGATGTTATTTATTTCTTTGCACTTACATTATTCCAGACAGGTCTTGCATTCTACGAGACACAGCTTATGGAAATCGAAGATACATGGACATTTGTCCTTACTGCAACAATGACATTCATCAGCGTTTGCCTCTATCCAGCAGTAAACATCTTAGCTAAGAAAATTGGAAAGAAGCAGCTTATTATTGTGGGATTCTTTGCATACGCATGTGTATTCCTTGTAACAACCTTCTGTGGCAAGGGATTACAGTGGGGCTTCATTATTGCTGTTGCAGCATCTATCCCAATGGCAATCCTTGGAATTCTTCCACAGGCATGTGTTGCCGATGTTGCTGAGCTTACACGTCTTGAAACTGGTGAAGACAGAAGCGGTATGTTCTTTGCAGCACGTACTTTTGCATTCAAAATGGGGCAGGCAATTGCCATGGTAGTATTTACTTCTGTTACAGTTGCTCAGACAAAGGCTAGCTATCGTATGACAGCAGGAATTGCATTTGTTACTTGCTTCATTGGAGCTTGTATCTTCTTCACATTCAATGAAAAACAAATCCTTGCGCGTATCAAAGAACTGAAGGGCAGCGAGGAAATCTAAAAAATGAATTCATAATATCCACTTAATTTGCAGCAAGCAGTTAAGTGGATATTTTTTTATGGATTCTTGTATCCAAGAAAATGAAATGATTGTGAAAGTATTTTGAAAAGGAACACATAATGTAAATGATGTGCAATAATAGTAGATACAGTGACAAAAGTTGAAATAATCTAATTAGACTTACATTATTTCTGAGGGAAAGATATATGAAAAAAACATTTGAATGTGAAGCCACAGTAGATAAGCTGGATGAGATAACTGCATTTGTAGAGGGACAGCTTGAGGAACTTGGATGCAGTATGAAAGATATCATGACGCTTACTATTGCATTGGAAGAGATATATGTAAATATTGCCCACTACGCATATGCGAAGCTTGATGAAAATGGAAAGACAATTCCGGATACGGGCACTGGACCAATGAAACTTACCGTTGATTCAGAAGACGGAAAGGTATTTCTTACTTTTGAAGATCATGGATTACCGTATAATCCACTTGAAAAGCCAGATCCAGATATCACATTGGCGGCAGAAGAACGCGAAATCGGTGGATTAGGCATTTATATGGTAAAGCAAAGTATGGATGATGTTACATACCAAAATAAAGATGGAAAAAACATCCTAACTTTAATGAAAAAACTGTGAAAGTAGGCTATTTAGCGGAGAAAAAGGTTATACTAATAATTGACTAAATAAAGAGAAAGGGGAGTAAAGAATGCAGTCTGAACATATTCGAATTTCTAATTTACAAGAGCATTTCGATAGAGTAGAAGACATTCTTGAGGATTATCTATTCAGACTAAATATCACTGGCAAAAATGCCTCAAGGTTTTCTCTTTTAGCAGAGGAGGCTATCAGGTTAGTAAAATCTATTGCTAATGATTCATCAACAGTTGAGTTATGGTTTGAAGGTACAGCAAGAATTTCCCATATATGCTTGCAATTAGAAAGCAATATGGATGCAAATAAGCAGGAGGAATTCTTATCTGTTTCCTCAACAGGTACAAATAGTGCAGATAGAACTTTTTTTGATAATTTAAGAGAGTTCTTTATTAAGCCAAAAGCACCTACATGGTCTTTAGCTGAATATGAGGCAGAGCTTTTACAAAAGAGGGCTCAAGATAAATACTCTGAGGATGCCTGGGGCAATTTGGAAAGATCCGTTTTAGCAAACCTGGCGGATGATATTCAGGTTGGAGTAAAGGATAATCACGTTCTTATGATTATCACCAAGGATTTCACTGAATCAATTAGCCGTATAGGAGTTCAAAAACCTCTTACAACATCAGCTCAAATACTTCTTACCTCAGATTCGGATAAGCTGGCAGAGGCGTATAACAAAGTTGATAATTGCGTTGGATCATTGGAGCTTAAAAAGAAGGATACTCTTAGGATTAAGCTTCTTTTGGAAGAAACAATTGGTATGTTCGATGCAATGACTGGTGATTTCACAGCTCTTCTTTGGGTTGAGAAATATAAATCAGAATGTGCAATCAAGATAGTTGGTAACACACAAATGAATGCAGATAAGAAATACGATATCTTATCAATGTCAACATCTGGTAACAACGAGCTGGCTCATGGATTTATGGGTAAGCTGAAGGATATTATTGAAACTGGAATTCTTAATTACGAAAGCGTAATGAAGCTGAATCAGGAATACAACGGAGTAAGCGTGAATTTCGGTGGCTTAGGTGTTTATACTGATGTATCTGCAGCAACTAATCCAATTGCAACCACAGGATTTATGTGGTCTATGGAGGATTATCGAAAAGCATTACAACAAAACAAAGATTCTAATGAAGGTATGATGCATGCTTGGGATGAGTTGGAAAAATCTATTGTAGCAAGCATTGCTGATGACGTAGTTGTTGGAGTTAAAAATAATAGAGTTCAGATGACAATTGTTTATAAATTGAAGGAGGAGTAAGTATGTTGAACATTAACAAAACAAAAGAGGGTGCAAGTTTAGCATTTGCTTTAGAGGGAAGACTTGATACTTCTACAGCACCACAGCTTGAAGAAGCTGTTAATGGGGATATTAGTGGTGTTACAGAGTTAACATTTGATTTTTCAAAATTAGAGTACATTTCCAGTGCAGGCCTTAGAGTTCTTCTTTCTTCACAGAAGACAATGAATAAGCAAGGAAAGATGACAATTACTAATGTGTCTGAGGAAGTGATGGAAATCTTTGATGTAACAGGTTTCTCTGATATTCTTACAATTGAGTAACTAGGTATACGATTCCCACATCCCATAGCAGGATGTGGGATTTTGTCTATTGAGACAAACGGGTTGGGGATATGAAAAATAGTATTGCTGATGGCAAATATGTACAGAATACACTCATAAAGCACGAGATGGCAACAATCGTTGCTGTTCTTGGTGTGACAATTTCTACATTTGGAAATACATTGTTTGCCGGCAGATTCCTTGGAAAATCTGCTTTGGCAGCAATGAATATTCTATCGTCTTTTACATTTCTGTATGCCATGATTGGATGCCTTGTCAGTGTGGGGGCTGCGTCTAAGGCCGCGGTTGCACTTGGCAAACATGATTATGAAATGGCTGGCAAATATGAAAAGGTAGCTTTTGGCCTATCTATAATCATACCAACAATTATCAGCGCCATATGCTTAATCAATTTACGTTGGTTCATGTCATTCCTTGGGTTCGACAGTGAACTGTATTTGATGAGTGTTGCTTATGGAAAAGTAGTTCTTGTTGGTGGTATTTTCAATACTTTAATGTATTTTCCCTTTAATTTTCTAAGGATAGCTGGAAGAGCTAAATATTCTATGTGGATATTTAGTTTAATGGGCGTTCTAGATTTGATTCTGGTATATGTGCTTTTATCTCTGGGATTTGGCCTTACTGGAGTGGCAATGGGTAATGTTTTATCCATGATGATAGCCGATTTTATTGGACTGGCTTTTATATTTTCCAAGAAAAGCAATATTCGTATGGTTAAGCTTGGAAAAAAGGAGATTGTACCAATTACAGGTAGCGCACTTTACGCTGGTTCTGCATCGGGACTTAACAATCTGTGCAAAGTATTTAGAACAATATGGCTGAATAGTTTGGTCCTTAGGTTTTTAGGAACAGATGGAGTCAGTGTACTTGCAATAGGTTGCGCAATTATAAATTTTGCCTCTGCAGCAGTAACTGGATTTGGAATGGCAATGTATCCGCTGGTGGGAATCCTTTATGGAGAGCATGATTCAGATGGACAGAAGAAGGTAATGAATGGCTCACTGAAAAATTCTTCGGTGGTAATGATTTCACTTGGAATCGTCCTTTGTATCTTTGCAGAAAACGTAGCAATGGCCTTTGGTATTACCGAGCCTGAATTGATAGGACAGGCTGCATTAATGATTAGGCTTGTGGCTATCAGCCTTATTCCTGCTACCTATATGAATGAATATATCTATTATTACACGGCTATAGGAGAAAATGTAGCTGCCATGACATTTACAGTGCTTCACAGCTTCATTTTGGTAGTGCTAATGATTTCAGCACATTTGAGAATTGATGCAAGCACTTGGTATGGAGTGGAATTCATCCTTGTTGAATTGGTAGATTTCGCCATTTTGTGGGGATATAGCAAATATAAAAGAGCTAAGGATCATAATTTAAAAACTATACTTCTTACTCCGAAGAGAAGTGATGAGATATTTTTCAGTGCAGTTTCATCTGGTACATATGATGACAACATGGCGCTTGTTGAAAAGGTAGAGGATTTTTGCCGAGATAACAAGGTTAGCTTTAAAGGTATTCGTATACCGATGGTTGTGGAAGAGATATCCATATTAATGGCTAATCATTGTCTTAAAGAGGACTACTCAGGTATCGATGTAAAGATATCGGTTTTACGAAATACAATCATTGTTAGAACCAGGTGTGGTGGAGAAATGTTTAATCCAGTTACCTGGTTTGCACATGAAGAAGAGATAGATTCTGATTCGGAAGAATTGTTTGGAATGAGAATGGTAGACAAAATGGCAACGGATATACGTTATACCCAGCTGTTTGGTTTAAATAATGTGATTGTTACTATGGAGGGACATAGTTGATGGTAACTAGCCCGATGATAATTGATGAAAAATATATACTTCGTCCGGCAGAAGAAGGGGATATACCCGGCATCGTTTCCTGCATAAGGGAAGAGTACGGTGATTGCTATTATCGCAGAGCCTTTTATAGTGAAGACTATTTGAGGAAGAACATGCCCCACCTGAATCTGTTTGTTGCAGTGGAAGGGGAACAGCTTTGCGGGTTTCAATCCATGATAAGTCATAAGCCAGAGGATGAATATGTGGAAGGGGCATCCCAAATCTTTTTCAAGGAGTACAGGGGATTTGGCTTGTCGAGAAAGCTGGTGGATTACACCTACGATATCGCAAGAAAACAAAGCTTTTACAGCATATACGCAACGGCTGTTACCTTTCACAAGATTACCCAGTCCATGTGTGAGAAGGAGGGAATGCTACCAATCGGCTTTAACTTTGGAAGTTATATCAC
This sequence comes from Pseudobutyrivibrio sp. JW11, assembly GCF_900115355.1. Classification (NCBI taxonomy): domain Bacteria; kingdom Bacillati; phylum Bacillota; class Clostridia; order Lachnospirales; family Lachnospiraceae; genus Pseudobutyrivibrio; species Pseudobutyrivibrio sp. JW11. The sequence goes on from NZ_FOWB01000003.1 coordinate 260,900, forward strand.
CTCCAAAATGCATAACAGTTTTCACTTGGGAAGCAATGAGAAATACGTTCAGGCAATTCTTCTATTGCCGCTGATAAAGCCAGAAAATAAAAGAGTTTACATTGATGAGAAAACAAAGGACCTAGCTCAGTACATCTACGACAATCTGGGTGTTAAGTACCAGATTTTTACAGATAAAGCAGAACCAGAAATACCCCAGTCGGACATAGAAATAAAGGTCAATGCAAGAGAGCAGCAGGTAATTATAAGAGTTAATGAAATCGGAGTGGATTTCAAAGAGCAAATTGTTGAAATAAAAAATAAATATCATGGAGAATTGTGGACAATGCAATTGATCCTGCCTATTGAAGCTCCAGAAAGTGTTTGGGCTCAAAGGGTGTTAATGGATGAAGGTTTCTTTGTTTCGGGAATGCGTCTACTTTGTAATAAAAAAGAGCAGATGTTTATGCAATATATAGGTGATGTACGTTTCAACGTAGAAGAATTGGAGCTTACAGATAACGCTAAAGTATTGATACGTAAGATATTAAGTCTTAGGGAAGAGGGTTAAATGAAAGAGATTAAGAAGAAATCATTAAGGGGAAAAATACTAAAGGCAATGATACTGCTGATAGTTCTAACTATGGTTGTTCTTGGAGTCAATATCATTCTGAGAATGGTTGGAATGATGAAGGAAATCCATAATGGAAACGAGAGTCTGGGCAGCCAAATAAGCAGTATTACATCTGAAACAATGGAGAACGAAATCACCGCTCATATGCAGGACATTGCAACAGGGCAGGCAAATACTGCAGATGCGGAGTTTGCAAAGTTTAGAGATACGGTCGAATTACTTGCTTCAGATGCTGAGTACTTATATGCCAACTCGGATAGTTATGGCAGGTATATGGTAAATCCTCCGGACCCTGCTAACAACGGAGAATTATCTCTTCATATGACATATAGCGCAAATACAAACATCAATGATTCAGCAATTATTGATGAAGCCGGACTTTTGGGAAATGCCAGACAGACTTTATTAGATGCCCATGCTGGTAATAAAGCAATGGCGGCTTGCTATTATGCAACAGAATCTGGACTGTTTATAGAGGCTGATTATAGCTCAGCTGCAAAATGTGATGAGAATGGAAATCCATTGAATTATGAAGCCTCTGAGAGACCTTGGTATATCGGAACCAAAGAGGCAAAGAAAACGTATTTCACAAATATCGTCAGAGAATCCACTGGAAAAAGAGTAGGTATGATGTGCGGTTCGCCTATCTATTATGATGACCAATTTATGGGTGTTGCCTGTGCCGGAATGTATCTGGATGATTTGGATGAAATGGTTTCCTCTACAGAAATAGGAGAAAACGGTATTGCTGCGATTATCAATAATGAAGGCAAGCTATTGTTCTCATCGGATACAGCAGGCGTTTTAACTGTAACAGATGAAAACGCAAATACGGATATGAGAGGTGACACCAATCCTGGCTTTGCAGGAATGGTAAGTGAAGCTGTAGCCGGAAATACAGGAGTAAGAAACTTTACATTAAATGATGTTAAGTATTATGCAGCTTTCGCACCTATGAAGACAGTTGGATGGACCTTTATAGTAATGCTTCCTGAAAGTGAAGTGTTTAGTACTACAAATGCTCTTTTGACAGAGGTTAATAATGAAAATGATGAGCTGGAAATTACTTTAACTAAGTATATTTTAAGAATGCTTTATTCCCTTGTAATAATCGGAATTATTGCAGCAGTTGTTGTATTTATCGGTGCAGGACATATGGCAACAAGTATTGTTAGACCAATGAATAAGCTGACAAGCAAAGTTCTTGAGATAAAAGGAGACAACCTAGATTTTACCTGGGATGAGACCACTGATGATGAGACCCAGGATCTGGCAGAGAGCTTTGAAAGCATGACAAAGCGAATGAAGGAATACATCCAAGAGGTGACCCAGATAACTGCGGAAAAGGAAAGAATTGGTGCGGAGCTAAGTATTGCTACAAAAATACAAGAGGCAATGCTTCCAAATGTTTTCCCACCATTCCCGGATAGAAATGAGTTCGATATTTATGCAACTATGACTCCTGCGAAGGAGGTAGGTGGAGATTTCTTCGATTTCTTCTTTATGGATAAGAATCATCTGGTAGTGGTAATCGCCGATGTATCAGGTAAAGGTGTTCCGGCTGCAATGTTTATGATGCTCACCAAGACAATGATTCAGAATAGAGCGTTGATGGGTGGAACTCCATCAGAGATTCTGGAATTCGTAAATAACCAGGTATGTGCAAGAAATGAGGCTGATATGTTTGTAACTGTATGGCTTGCAATACTTGATGTTACTACAGGAGATGTTATTGCAACAAATGCAGGTCATGAATATCCGGCAATCAAAAAAGCTGGTGGAAAATATGAGTACTTAAAGGATAAGCACGGTCTTCCTATTGGTGCTATGGAGGGCGTTAAATACAAGAACTACGAATTCAAAATGGAGCCAGGTGATGCTTTCTTCGTATATACGGATGGTGTTACAGAGGCAACAAATGAAAAAGAAGAATTCTGGGGAATGGACAATGCTCTTGCAGCTCTTAACAAGAATGATTATGAAACACCACAGGAAACACTTGCAGGCGTTCAGGTAGAAATAACTGAATACATGGGCGACGCAATGCAGTTTGATGATATTACTCAGCTTTGCCTGCTTTACAAGGGATAAATAGGCGGAAATGAGAGGTGGCACATGGCGAATATTTTTGATGGAAACAGTATAACCAACAGAAACAAGATTTATGAGGTGCCTGAAGGAACAATGATTCTTAAAGAGGGCGAGATTAATCTTGATATGTATAAGATTCTCTCAGGCCATGCGGAAATGTACACAGGATATGGAACTGAGAATGAAATCCTGATAGGAATGATTGGACCGGGGACATGCTTTGGTGAGTTTGGAATTCTTACTGGGAAACCTGCGATTTATACGATTATTACGTATTCACCGGTAAAATTGTTGCGCGTCACAGAGGGATTGATGGGCCAGTTTATTCAGGAAAACCGTGATGACATTTTAAAGATAATGAAAAACATGGCTACCAATATGATGCGAATGCAGCATCAGATCAATCAGTTGAGTGAGGAATTGATGATAAAGAAGCAGGAAGAGGAGGCCACTGATATTCCTACATCCAACGCCAAGAGAGAGAAAGAATATTTCGATAATCTGCATAAGCAACAGCGAGACGAACTTAGAAAATATGCTTTATATAAGTCAGAAAAAACAGATGGCGATTTGCCTAAGATGAGGTTTCTATGAAAGATACTATAATTATAAAAATCAACGATGAAGATTATTTAGAGCAGGCACTGAAATATATAAAGGAGACATTGATAAAAAGAAAGGTTTCCAAGTCCAACGCTATAAGAGCAGAGCTTTTATCAGAAGAGACAATTGTGTTGCTTGCTAAGAATGCAGCGCCAGATGCTGTATTAAGAATCAAAATCACCAGCTTCCTGGGAGATGTGAGTGTTGAACTAAAAATGAAGGGGCAGGAATTTGAGCCTGCAGCTGATGAGGATGAAGAGGAGGCTGTCCGTTCTATTCTCCTAAGAGCCTACGGCGAAAAATTCAAATATACTCACAAGAATGGCGAGAACAGAGTAAGAATTGTGGTTGTAAAGGCGGAGCAAACTGCCGTGCGCAACACAGTCGTTGCTATGGTATTAGGACTTGTTGTGGGATTGCTTTTAAAGGATGTCATACCAGCTGCTGTTGGAGATGGTATTTGTACATACCTTCTTAGGCCTATAAAGACTATGTTTATGAGCGCTATAAAAATAGTCATCGCGCCGGTTGTATTCTTCTCGTTGGTTACTTGTATTTCTCAGTTTAAGAATCTAGCAGAGTTAGGACGTTTGGCAGCAAAGGTAATGGGCTTCTACACATTTACCACAATTATTGCTACGGCTTTGGGATTTACATTTTCCTTGTTATTCAAAGCAGGGGAGTGGGGATTTGCATTAGAAACTGTTCAAGATACTACTGTTGTAGCTGAAACTAGCGATGCGGATTTTTCACTTATATCAGCCCTTGTAAATATTGTTCCTTCCAATTTTGTAAAGCCATTTGTTGAGGCTGATACATTGCAGGTTATGTTTTTGGCGCTTTTAGTTGGTGTAGCTGTGGGAATGATTGGCGAGTACTCAACTATACTTAAGGATATATTTGAAGCCTGCAACTCACTGTTTTTGACAATTACTACAATGATTGCAAAAGCTATTCCATTCGCAGTATTTTGTTCAATCGCATTAATGATTGTGGATATGGGTGGAGCATCACTGGTATCTGTGTTGACAGCAGCACTAGTTCAAGTGGGAACCATATTTGTAATGATTTGTGTATATGGAGTTTTGGTATTAGTTATTGGACATCTTAATCCTTTCAAGTTTTTTGGAAATATCAAAGAAGGAATGGTTACAAGCTTAACCCTTTCTTCAAGCTCGGCAGCTATGCCTACTAACTTGAGAATCTGCAAGGAAAAACTTGGAATATCTCCAAAGGTATGCAACTTCTCAATTCCTTTGGGAGCTACTGTAAATATGGATGGTACATGTATCTTCCTCACATCTTTTGTAATATTCCTTGCAAGAGCTTACGGTGTGGAAGTGACAGCTCCAATGATTATGTCCATGACATTATCCATAATTCTACTATCATTTTCAGCACCTGGAGTACCAGGTTCAGCACTAATTTGTATCGGTGTTCTACTTGGACAAATTGGAGTTCCAGTGGAAGCAATTGGACTGATATTACCTGTTAATCCTTTGGTTGATATGTTTGACACCATGAACAACACAACAGGCGATATGGCAGGTACTTTGCTTGTAGCTAAGTCAGAAAAGCTATTTGATATTGATATATATAATTCATAGTAAAAGGGGATGGGGAGTATGATTAATTTAGCTTTACGCATGATAACAGGATGTGTTATCGCATTTACGTTGGCGGTGTGTTTAATACCGCTAGAAGTCTTTGCAAAGTAAATAGTATTATGTAGAATAAATATGAGGGAAGACTTGCTCCCTCATATTTATTTTTGTAGTAATAGCAGATTGGAGAAAATGAAATGAGATATCCTGAGTTTCTAAAAAAGAATGGCACAATCGGGCTTGTTGCACCATCCTTTGGATGTACATTTGAACCATATAAAAGCTGTATGGATGCAGCTATAGAAAGATTTAAAGGCATGGGCTACTCCATAGTTGAAGGGCCTAACTGCCGAAAGGATGATGGAATAGGAATCAGCTCCACACCTCTTAACTGTGGAACCGAGCTTACAGAGTATTATTGTTCATCAGACAACGATATACTTATTAGCTGTGGCGGTGGAGAGTTGATGTGTGAGACTTTGGATTATGTTGATTTCGATGCAGTTAAAAATGCTGCTCCAAAGTGGTACATGGGATACTCAGACAATACCAACTTCACTTTTCTTCTTAATACTATCTGCGATGTGGCATCTATCTATGGACCAAGCATAGGAGCTTTTGGAGCAGAGTACCTTCACCAGGCTTTGCTTGATTCTATAAAGGCATTTACCGGAGAGCTTGATAAAGTGTCAGGATACGACATGTTTGAGTTGGAGTCACTTAAGGACGAGGAGCATCCTCTTGTTTCATACAATCTCACAGAGAAAAAAGAATTAAAGCTTTACAGTGGAGATGCAGCAGTAAATCGTTTGCCTCAGTTTACAGGCAGAATCACAGGAGGATGTTTGGACTGTCTGGCAAATCTTGTTGGCACAAAATACGATAAGGTGGCTGAGTTCAATAAGCGATACAGCGATGAAGGTGTGATTTGGTTTTTAGAGGCCTGCGACTTAAATGTCATGTCTATACGCAGAGCACTGTGGAATCTGGATAGAGCAGGATGGTTTGAGAATGCCAAAGGCTTTATAATTGGTCGTCCTCTAGCAGCATGGCAGGAGGAAATGATGGGACTTGATCAGTATAATGCAGTCACTGGAATTCTTGGAAAGTACAATGTGCCTATAGTGATGGATGCAGACGTAGGACATATTGCACCAGCAATGCCAATTATATCTGGCGCTATGGCTACAGTAGGCACAGACATGGGAAATATAACAATCGAATATAATTTAAAATAGTTCTTAAAAAGAATAATGCTGACCAGGATTCTGGCCAGCATTATTTTTATCTTGCGCGAATATCTAATATTTCGCCAATATACATGGTGTGAAAATCGTCCAAGTGACGTTCCGTATACTGTTTGTTTAGAATAGCCTCATCTAGCACAGTGTTTTCGGTCATTGGAACGGCAGCTATTTTTCGACATAGAATAATGAAGTTTGCATCATCAATGTAAGGAACCTTCATAGCGTGCTCAATATCTACGTGGCACAGGCGAAGCTTGTCTTCGTTGCGGCCGCTAAGCTGATCAAGTACCTTCATTAGTTGCACGTTGTTTTTGTCGTTCATATCGAAGAAACATGCTGAAAAATACTCAGATTTATCAAGTAATTCTTTTGTGTATCGTGTGTTGCGAAGAAATGCGTAGACTACATGTTTTCCCCAGATATGACCTACGCCTCCGTTGTGGGACGAGGTGGCATTGACTTTTCCGTCTGCCTCAGCAACGATTGCAATACCGTCATCCGCAAGCTTTTGGATTGGATTCCATTCCAACATATTAATTGGATAAGGTTGAAAAGTATGCATATGATTCTCCTTCTCTCTATTATTATTTGATGGCTAGTTAAGGTTATTGCTTTGAAGAAACTTTAAAAACTCATGCTCAGGTAATGGCTTTGTGAAATAGTATCCCTGAATGTAATCAACCCCCAGAGTTTTCATAGTTTCAAGTGCTTCTTTGGTCTCAATTCCTTCGGCAATTATCTTAATATCCATTGAATGAGCCATATCTATAACAGTTTTTACGATAGCCCGGGCTTTGTTATTCTTAAAATATTCATCAGTCAAATGCTTATCCAGTTTTACAATGCTTACAGGCATATCAATTATATAATTCAGATTGGATGTGCCAGAACCAAAATCATCTAGTGAGAAGGAAATACCTTTTTCCTCTAGCTTTTTCATATTGTTAAGGATATTTTCCTTACTGATTAAGGAACTGGTTTCTGTGATTTCCATATTTATAAGCAATGGTGAAACAGCGTAGTGCTCCAACAACTCTGTAAATCTAGATACAAATACAGGACTTTCACCTTGCTTAACAGAAAGATTAATCTCTATTTTTTCAATTCCCAGTTTTTCAACTCGGTATGATTTCATAAAGGAAAGGACTTTTCTGTAAATACCGTCCGATAGTGGAATGATTCGTCCGGTTTCTTCCATAACAGGGATGAAATCATTTGGGTAAACTAATGTACCATCCTTTAATCTAATTCGAACAAGTGCTTCAGCACCTGTGAATAAGCCAGTTGAAATGTTGTAAATAGGTTGATAATGCATTTCAATTCTGTCTTCTTCCATGGCAGATACAACCATTTTTTCAACAAGCTTGTGCTTCCTAAGCTCTGCCATAGTTTCTGAGTTAACCACAACTTCATTTTTGTTAGTCATGTTGTGGCTACTAGGAATGAAGTTTGTTAGTAGCATTTGAAGCTCATCTGCATCCTCAGCTACATTACAATTTGGAATGATAGTGTAGAAAGGATTTAGTAGAGTAATGGCATCAGCAATGTCTGGATTGTCCTCTATGGATTGAAAATAGGTGGCAATCTTAAACTTTGTACTTTCCATAAAATCGGTGCTGTCGAATACCAAAAGGAAATAGCCTTCGGCAGTATCGAAAACTTTGGCTGTATCAATGCTAAATAGAAACTCAGAAAGCTTTTCTATTGTTTGTCTAAGCAATTTATTTTCATTAACTGCGTCTCCAACAGTTTTGAAGGAAATCATCATTAACGAAAAAGTCTTTTTATTCTGATATAGGAAATCAAAATAGTCATGTATTACAGCGGAACTGAAGTGACCGGTTTTTCTGGAGATAGCTCCCTGCGGATTTTCCAATTCAAAATACATTATTAATGCGCCAATACATGCGGCAAAGCTGACAATCAAATATTGTGGTCTTATAAACTGAATGATTGCAGCTAGGCTCCAAATTACCATCCATATAAGTAAAGCATTGATCTTTTGGCGTTTTATGTGGTGTCTCAATAGGAATGCGGAAAGGGCAACACTCAGAATATAAATGGATGCCAGTACATAAGTAAGTATGGCAGCTGGGCCATAGGAATATAGCTTGATTCCGTCGTAATAAAAATTGAGAGGCAAATACAGAGTTAATAAAACTCCACCAACAAAGCAAAACTTGATGAATCTATCTAAAAGTATCTCAGCCTGACTTCCTTTTGTTTCCACAATGTCTGAAACGGTGTACTTAAAGGCAAAAAAGGAAACGATTTGTAGGGACTGTAGATAGAATTTGCCTACTATTGTTGTAATCATTGGATTGTATCGATATCCATAAACTATGAAATAACAAGAAGCAATATCTAGGATGACGCAAGCCAAGATAGCATATAAGGTTTCGATAAAACGGCGCTCTGAAACAAGCCCCATAGTCGGTTGACGTTTATAAAAGAACAGGAGCATGGATACAATAATCAGGCCGCATACTTGAGTATATATATTCATAAAATCATTCCTATGTGTAGTATTTAAACTGATTATAGCATTCATTTTACGTGGAATTGCCTAAAACTCAGAAAGTTCAAAGAATGTTCAAAAAGTGACAAAAAACAATCGAAAAAATTTAATAATTTAGTGCGTTAAAGTGTTGACTCGTACTAGATGAAAGGGGTAAAATTTCTATTAATATTTAATAAGATCAGAGCATAGATTTCATGGAGGCGGAAAATGGAAATCAGATTTGAAAAGCGTGAACAATTAAAAGAAAAACCAGACTGGAACAACCTTGGATTTGGAAAGTATATGACAGACTACATGTTTGTCTGCGATTGGGATAGAGAAATCGGTTGGCACGATGCCAGAATTGTCCCAGAGGGACCAATTGAATTGGATCCAGCATGCATGACTCTCCATTATGCACAGGAGACATTTGAAGGTATGAAGGCATATCGTCGTGAGGATGGTAAAATCCAGCTTTTCAGACCTGAAATGAATGCAAAGAGAATGATTAATTCTAATGAAAGACTTTGCATGCCAGCATTCCCAGTTGAGGACTTTGTTGCAGCTGTTAAGGCTCTTGTTAAGACAGAACAGGATTGGGTTCCATCTCAGAAAGATACATCACTTTACATCAGACCATTTATGTTTGCTACAGAGGCTGCTCTTGGTGTTCATATGGCAAAATCATACAAATTTATGATTCTTTGTTGTCCAGTTGGCGCATATTATGCAACAGGACTTGACCCAGTAAAGATTTTAGTAGAAAATGAATTAGTACGAGCAGTTGCAGGCGGTACTGGCTTTACAAAATGTGGTGGAAATTATGCGGGTTCTATCGCAGGTCAGGTAAAGGCAGAGAAGCTTGGCTATTCTCAGGTTCTTTGGCTGGATGGTAACGAGCGTAAGTACGTTGAGGAAGTTGGTACAATGAACATCATGTTCAAGATTGATGGAGAGATTTGGACAGCTCCAACAGTTGGTACCGTACTCCCAGGTGTTACTAGAGATTCTATGATCCATTTATTAAGAGATTGGGGATATAATGTTAGAGAGGAGCGCCTCGCAATTGATGATCTTATGAAGGCTGGCCACGAAGGCAAGCTTGAGGAGGTCTTTGGTACAGGAACAGCAGCAGTTATTTCTCCAGTTGGTGAGCTCCGTTTTAAGGATGATGTTGTTGTAATAAATGGAGGTAAAACCGGAGAGCTTACACAGAAGCTTTACGATACTCTTACAGGTATCCAGTGGGGTAGGCTCGAGGACAAATATGGATGGACAACTCTAGTAGATTAAATTTTGAATTGGAAATCAATAATGATGATATGCAGTCATTACAGGACGTATTCTGCAAATCTAATGATATGTATATCATGTGTATTGGGAAAAACTTAGGACAAATTACATCCTTCTCAGGTTCAAAGCCTGAGGAGGATTTTGTTGACTCTAATTTCTCTCCTGAACTCAGAAGAGAAATTGTTGATTCTTTTGTGGATGGTTCCGCGGAAAACATCGTGGAAAGATACGGCACAACTGATTATCTCATGTACAGGGGCGTAGCTATCAGAGGCTCCGAAGGAGAGCTTATGGGGGTATGGCTTTGCTTTGGTGTTGATAGAACTCAGCTTCCTATCGAAGTCAGATTGGATTCCTCGATTCGTCTTACTACAAAGGATTCCTTCGACAAATCAATTTCACTTATTGAAACTCTTACAAAGTATTATTTCGCAGAAAAATTCAAATCGCATCTTTTACGTCAAAAATTGATGAAAGAAAAAGATGTTGAGAATGAAATTACATATAAGCTAAAGAAAAATGAAATCATGACAGATATCCTTCGTTTGATGGAGTCTGAGAATTCATTTTCAAAGATATCCGAGGATATTCTCAAGGAATCAGGCAGATATTTGGACTGTACCCATACAGCGTTGCTGCAGATTGATTCCAGCGGAATAGGTGTGGATATGATTTCTGAATGGTGTGCAGAAGGCCGCAAAGCGCTGATTTCTCGCTTCCAGGAGGTTCCTTTGGTAGAGCTTCCATTTATGAACGGAAAGCCATACACCATTTCATCGGATGCTTCTCTTCCTGAAGCCTTCGAGATTTTCTTCATAAAATATGGAATAAAAGCAGCTATCTTCCTACCAATCAATGTGAATGATTCAGCTGCAATGTATTTATGCTTCTTCTCTATTGGAGAGGAGCGAAAGTGGAGTGTGGATGATTTGCGTTTTGCAAATGACATTAAGCGTATCATTCATACTGTCCTAGTGAAAAAGATTACTACCAATTCCTTGGCAAGCTCTTATAATGCGCTTGAAGCAATATTACAGAATGCTGGCTATGGAGTTGTTGTTGCAGATTTGGCTCACAACCAAATCCTTTATACAAACGATACCTTCAAAATCATGTTTGAAAATGAAGTTGATAGGTTGGCAATCGAAGAAATTATTTTCGATGAGAGATACACACTTCCTGAGCTAAATGGATATTCAGCAAATGGTTCTGGAAAGTGGTTCGACATTTCAATCGACTCGCTCAAGTGGGTGGATGGAAGAGATGTTAGAATGATTACTTTCTATGACATTACAGATCTTCGTATCTATCAAAAGAAGGTTGAAAAACAGGCCCAGGAGGATATCCTGACAGGTCTTTACAACAGACAGGCTTGTGAAAAGGATATTTCATTAGAGTTCCATGTGGCTAAAAAGCTTGATACCAAGTTTGCGGTGCTTATGATTGACCTGGATGATTTTGCTAGCGTCAACGAAGGACTGGGCTACAAAATCGGAGATGACTTGCTTGAGTATGTTGCTCATAGCATTAATGATATTTCTTATATCCACGGTAAATGTTACCGTGTGGGTGGCGATGAATTTGCAGTCCTCATTGACCATGAAAATTATGAAAATCTTGATTTAATTATCAAGAGAATCATGAATCTTTTCGATAATCCATGGCGACTTAACGACCAGGATTACTATTGCACAATGAGTATGGGATGCGTAAAAGCTCCTGCTGATTTGGAAGATTCCACAGATATTCTAACAAGACTTAATATCGCAGTTCACGGCGCTAAAAATAAGGGCAAGAACCGATTTGAGTATTACAGTCCAAAATCCGAAGCAGTTATGGCAGAAAAGGTTAAAATGGACCAGGCCATGAGAAAAGCTGTAGAAGATGACTGTAAGGAATTCGAGGTTTATTTCCAACCAATTATGGAATTTATCAATGGCTTGCCACAGTGCTGTGGTTCCGAAGCCTTGGTTAGATGGAATTCATCTGAATATGGCATGGTTATGCCGGACAAGTTTATCAGTCAGGCGGAGCAGATGAGGCTTATCAATGCCATAGGAGAGCATGTTCTTTTGGAAGCAGCAAAGGCATGCAAGCACTGGAATGATTTCGGTCATCCTGAATACAAGGTTAATGTTAACCTTTCGGTTGTTCAGTTAACACAGAATGATTTCATTGAAAAACTGAAAAACGTACTGGAAGTTACATCAATTAATCCTAGAAACTTGACTCTAGAAGTAACAGAGTCTTTGGCTATAAATGATATGGAATGGATGGTTAAGATATTAAAGGCCATTCGAGAATTGGGATGCAGAGTTGCGCTGGATGATTTCGGCACAGGCTATTCTTCCCTCAATCATATTAGGAGCATGCCTATCGATACTATCAAAATCGATAAAGCATTCGTCTCAGAAATGGGTTCAGATCATTTCTCTGAAGCATTTGTAAAGACTATTTCCGAGCTTGCTGATTCCTTAGACGTAGATGTTTGCGTTGAGGGAGTGGAAATGGACAAGCAGGTAGATATGATTGGAAAATTCTCCGTTAATTTAGCGCAGGGATTCTTCTTTGACAAACCACTATCTAGAGGCGAGTTTGAAAAGAAATATTTATAAAAGAAAGGGATTATAATGTACACACTACAGGACATCAAAAACACAGATCCAGAAGTTGCAGAGGCAATTGTTAAGGAGTTCAATCGTCAGTCAGAGCACATCGAGCTTATCGCTTCAGAAAACTGGGTATCACCAGCAGTAATGTCTGCAATGGGCTCAGTACTTACAAACAAGTACGCTGAAGGCTATCCAGGAAAGCGCTACTACGGCGGTTGCGCAGAAGTAGATGTAATCGAAGAGCTTGCTCGTGAGCGTGCAAAAGAGTTATTCGGTTGCGAATATGTAAACGTTCAGCCTCATTCTGGTGCACAGGCCAACATGGCAGTGCAGTTTGCAGTGCTTAAGCCAGGGGACACAGTTATGGGAATGAATTTGGATCACGGCGGACACCTGACACATGGTTCACCAGCCAACTTCTCTGGTACCTATTTCAACATTGTTCCTTATGGAGTAAATGATGATGGTTTCATCGATTACGATGAAGTAGAGCGTATAGCACTTGAGTGCAAGCCAAAGATGATTATTGCAGGAGCATCTGCATATTGTCGTAAGATTGATTTCAAGCGCTTTAGAGAAATCTGTGACAAAGTTGATGCAGTTCTGTTTGTGGACATGGCTCACATTGCTGGTCTTGTAGCAGCAGGTGTTCATGAGAGCCCAATCCCATATGCAGATATAGTTACCACCACTACACACAAGACTCTTCGTGGTCCTAGAGGTGGTATGATTATGGCAACAGCCGAAGCTAATGAAAAGTACAATTTCAACAAGGCTGTTTTCCCAGGAATCCAGGGTGGCCCACTTATGCATGTTATTGCAGGTAAGGCTGTATGCTTCAAGGAAGCATTGGACCCTTCATTCAAAGAATATGGCAAGCAGATTGTAAAGAACGCTCAGGCTCTTTGCAAAGGCCTCCAGGATAGAGGTATTAAAATTGTTTCTGGTGGTACAGACAATCACTTGATGCTTATCGACCTTACACCATTTGAGCTTACAGGCAAGGTTGTTGAGAAGCTTCTTGATGATGCACATATCACTGCAAATAAAAACACAATCCCAAATGATCCAAAGTCGCCATTCGTAACATCTGGTATTCGTCTTGGTACACCAGCTGCTACAACACGTGGACTTAAGGAGGATGATTTCGACAAGGTTGCTGAGGCAATTGCAGTTGTTATCAAGGAGCAGGAAGCTGGCGTAGAAAAAGCTCGCAAAATCATAAAAGAAATTACAGATAAATATCCACTTTCTGGCGAAATGTGTTAAAGTAAAAGAAACAATAATTAATTTAGGGGATTGATTTATGAGGAGAGTTTCTTTTATAGGAAACCATTTGAAGAATTTGACATATCTGATAGTTATGGGCCTTGTTATATCTTTATTGCAAGGTCCTCTTTTTGTGTCTGCTTCAAATGTTCAACCTAAGACAGTTAAAATTGGCTACTATGAGAATGAAATATTCCAGGAAGGAGCCTCCGAAGACGCTATAAAATCAGGCTATGCCTACGAGTACTATATGAAGCTTTCTGAGTATACAGGATGGCGTTATGAGTATGTGTATGGCAGCTTTAATGATCTCTATCAGATGTTACTTGATGGAGATATAGATATGCTTGCTGGCCTTGCTTATAAGGAAGAAAGAGCGGATTTGATTGGCTATCCAGATATTGCAATGGGTACCGAATCCTACAATCTGGTTAAATACGAAAGTAATCATGAAATAACTAGTGATGTGGAGACGTTAACGGGACATTCTATAGGTGTGCTTGATAGTGCCATGGCAGATGCATTAGATGAATATCTTGATAAATATAATGTAGATGCCGATGTGGTACGTTATGAATATACTGACGAGCTCACAGAAGATTTTGAAGCAGGAGTAGTAGATGTTCTTGCTGTTGAAGGTGAAGGTACAAATAAGAGAAGTGGTTACGAGGTTCTTTTGACCTTTGGAATGACTGATTATTATATTTGTGTCAGCAACAGCAGAGGTGACCTTCTAAAAGAATTGAATGCTGCGCAGACTGATTTATTTAATGACGAGCCATATTATACAAGCTCACTTAGTTCAAAGTATCATGGCTCCAGCGTATCGGCACAGGCATTGTCATCAGTTGAAAGAGCCTGGCTGGAAAATAATGATTCGTTGACTGTTGGCTATTTAAACAATTATCTTCCATACAGTTCTACAGATGTGCATGGAAATGTAACAGGTGTTATTAGAGAACTGATGCCTGCCATTTTCAATGCTATTGATGTGAACAATATCAGCGTGTCCTATGTGGGATATGATACATACGAAGATATGATAACTGCCATCAATAACGAAGAAATTGATGTTGCCTTTCCAGTAGGTGGTGGTATATATCACTCTGAGCAAAATGGTATTTACCAGACAGAGCCAGTGGTTTCTATCAGTACAGAGTTGGTATTTGATAATGTTGTGGTCAATCCTAGCGCTGCTACATTTGCTGTAAATAGCAGTAATAGCATGCAGTACTATTACATAAAGACATATTATCCAGAGGCAGAGATAGTTTATTACGACAACATCGAACAGTGTTTGGAAGCTGTTATGAAGCATGAAGTTGATTGTACTACTCTCAATGGTTTGCGTGCAGGTGAGATTCTTAAGAATTATAAGTACAACCGATTATCTGTTAGACAGCTTTCTGAGAAGGATGGCAGATGCCTTGGCGTAAAAATTGGTAATGACGGTTTGCTCCGTCTTTTAAACCGAGGTATTAATATCCTGGCAGATGATTATTCTGAGAGTATTGCTTACAAATATACTAAGGATTTATATAACTATTCATTTATAGACTGGCTAGATGATTATTTGATGGGCGTGCTGATTGTCATTGTATTGATTGTTGTTGTTTCAGTGATAATCCTTCATGTGAGAACAATCCGAAAGAACAAGGTTATTCTTGCTCTTCGAAATTCAAATAAAAATCAATTAGTTCTTATTGAAAACATTGCAAGAAGTATCAAGGAACCTATTACTGAAATTCACAATATTTCAAGCACAGCAACACAGGTGATGGATGATGAGAAGCTAATCAGCGACAGCCTTAAAAAGATTGCAGATGACAGTGAAGGCATCAAGACTACTGCAGACAAAATCATCGATGCAAGTATTCTTGATAAAGGCAAACTGATGCTTAATAAAGAAAAGGTTAATGTTGCGGCCTTTGCAAAAGATATTGAAAGCTATATACAGCCACGGGCTGATGCTAAAGGTATTAATTATTCTGTTAAGACAAAAAAGATTAAGACCAAGGATATTATGGTAGATAGAGAACGATTAATGCAGGCAATTATGGCGGTTATCGACAATTCTCTAAAGTTTACAGGTGCAGGCGGTACCATAAAGGTAACAGTGGAAGAGCAGCCTTGCAGCAACATGAGTATGGCAAGGATGGCCATCACCATCAAGGATGATGGTATTGGTATGAGTGAAGAGTTTAAAGATATTGCCTTTGATGCATTCACCAAAGAAGAAAACGCCTTGGATGCAAATCTTACAGGCGTAGGCCTGGGACTTACCATCACCAAAAAGCTTGTGGAGCTTATGGGCGGTTATGTCACTCTTATGTCGAAAAAGAATCTGGGAACAGAAGTAACAATCACTTTGGACTGTAAAATAAGTTACAATTAAACGAATAAGACTGGTTTTTTGCCAGTCTTATTTTTTTGTCATCTAAATGTCTGAAAAAACAATTTTAGAACATAACTTGTATTGACTTTAAAACATTACATTTTATAATAATAAACTGGTTTGGATAAAATTAGTTTCCAAGTGGGGAGGCAAGAGTTTTGAGACATAAGAAGGGAACTATAGATAATGAAAAAGAAAATTATGGCGGCAGTGCTGGGCTTTGCTATCATATTTAGCACCTTCAGCTCAGATCTAGTGTCGCAGGCAGAGGGAATTGACGGGGTTATTGAAGAGACTGTGGATTCGGAGGAGACGGAAGAAGTGGATGATGTTACCGAGTCCGAGGAAGAAGTTGTCGAGGAGGAGAGCTCCGAAGGAACGACTGAGACAACAACCAATACTAATAGCGTTTCAGAGCTTCTAAGTGACGTTGCTGGAAATGAAAATCTGATTTCAGAAAGCAAAGTTGAGTCTTCTGAAACAGGAAGTGAAAATACAGAAATAACTGTAAAGAGTGTTGAAATGTATATGAATAATGAGAAGCTTGAAACAAGTACTGGTGCCATTGAGATTACTAGTGGCACAGAGTTCAAAGCTGTATATACATTTCCAGATTTGATTCTAAATACATCAGATGAAGGAAGTTTGAAAGGTGGGACGACATATACCGTAAAACCTAGTATTACAGGCATTTCCCAGTTTAATCTGACGGATAAAATCACTGCAGATGTTAAAGATGATAATGGAATCGTCTATGGTGTTATTACTGTTACTCCAAGTGGAGATAAAGCGACAATGACATTTACACCATCAAGTGTTGGTGTAGGTACATTATCAAATCTGAAGTTTGAGATATCATTTAAATTAGACACAAGTAGTAATACCTCTTCAAAACGTGATGGAATAGTACTTCCTGATGGTAATACATATTCATTTATTTTAACTGATTTAGTGGCAACACCACCTACGCTTTCAATTGCAGGTAGCTTATCATCATCAGATAACACTGTAGCAGATTGGACAGTGAAGATTACTAACGCTGCAACACCTCAGACGTACAGTGATGGTTATACTGTTAAAATACAGTTGAGTAATGGAGAAAAATATGTGGAAAAATCTTCTTCTGTTGAAGGAGTTCAATATGATTCAACTGACAATATTCTGAGTTTTAAGATAGATACTCCAAGTACAGTATCAAATGATGTGACAACTATTACATATAAGACCACATCGGAGTTTCCACTTACAGAAACAATTGTAAAAGAGAATGCTGAAAAAATAGAAGCTACATTAGTAGATACAGCAAATCTTGTTGATTCTAGCAATACAAATATCAATCAGGAATCTGTATCAGCTCAAGTAACTGCTTCTAAGGATCTTTCTAAGTGGATGGAAAAGACGGGCGGAACGGTAAGCTCTGATGGAACTGTAGAGTGGACTGTCACAGTTCAAAACAATGGCTATAGCTTGAAGAATGTTGTACTATACGATGCTTTTGATGATACGATGTCGCTAGTGGAAAATAGTGTCGAAGTAAGTAAATCTGGTGCTACAGCTTCATATGTTTCAGGAACGAATAGTTCTAAGGCTTATAATTGGAGTGTAGATATTGGCGACATGTCGGGAAGTGAGACAGTCACTATTACATATAAAACACAGATAAAAGATTATCCAGAGTACCAGAAGCAAAACCATGCTACTAAGCCATCAAATAGCGCATGGATAAGATACACTTATAATTTTGGTAGTGGAGAGGAATCTTTTACTGGCCCTACAGTTAGCAAAGAAGCAAGTGTCAACCAGCAGTCGGGGATTAAAATTGAAGGAGCAGGTGTAGATGTCTCCACTCATGAACTTACATGGAAGGTCACTGTAAATGCGGGATATCAAACAGTTTCAGGTATTACTGTTCTAGATATGATTCCGGCTGGCCAGGAGTATGTTACAGGTTCTTTAAGTGATATTACATTGACTACAAGTGATGGGACGAATACTACACTTAAAAGCTCGGCTGAATCATATACTAATCCTGGTGATTCTTCAGATACAAATAATCTGAGTATATATATTGGAAATTTAGCTAGTCAAAAAGCTGAATTTACTTTAAAGACAAAACTTACTGATAATGAAGTTGCAGTTTGGTCAGATAATAATAGCGGTACATACTCTAACATTGTAGAACTCATACAGACAGGCTATGGTAACCAAACACATTCAGCATCTCAGAAATATACAAGTACAGTTTTAACAACTACTATTGGCAACTATAATTACAACAATCATACCGTTGATGTAACAGTTGAAGTTGACGCCAACCAGATGGCTATGCAAGACACTGTTGTAACAAATAAGCTTAAGTATGACGACTATGAGTTTGATGAAATTGGAGCTGTCTATGTAGATGGAGTTGAATTATCATCAGATTCATATTCTATAGTCGATGGGAATTTAGTTGTAAATTTAGGAAATATTAATTCAAAGCAGAAGGTAAGTTTTACGGCAACAGTAAAAAGCGATAGTTATGAAACAGTAAACAATTCGACTTTCTCAATAAATAATAAAGCGTACCTTTCTACAGAGGATGTTAACAAAATAAGTGAAGATTATCAGGTGTCTGCGGAGTCTGATTCAATCATTATCAATAATTCAAAGCTATTAAAAGAGGGTACAGGTAATAGTTCCACAGGAGCAGCTACATATACTGTATATATTAATAAAGCTAGAAATCTAATTGCAGAGGGGACTTACGTAGAAGATGTACTAGGCAGTTCGTTAGAACTAGATACATTATCTGTTGAGTTATATGAATGTGAACTTGATGCGGATGGAAAAGTTTTATTAGCAGATTCGCCACTTTCAAGTGATAAGTATACTGTTACAGTTTCTGTAGATGCCAGTACTAATAAAACAATAATGGATGTTACTATACCAGCAACTGATAAGGTTTATGTACTTAAGTACTCTGCACAGGTTACAGATACTAAGCTTACAGATTGTTCTAATAGCATAAGTATGTGGAAGACTGATGGAAGTACTGTAGCTTCATCAAATTTAAATCTACAAACATCATTTAACGCTGGAGCAACATTTACAAGTGCAACATATCTAAATATTATTGCTGATGATGAAGATGGAAATCTTTTGTCTGGCGTAAAATATGGTGTATACGATAGTAATGACAATCTGATTTTGACAGCTGTAACAAAAAACAACGGAATTGCCAAAATTATTACAACTAAGCTTGCTGAAGGAGAGACATACACAGTTAAAGAAATAACTGGACCTGCTACTTATGAATCAATTAAAGAAGGTAAGACAACTGGAACAATCGTACTGGGTAATTCATCTTCCCCTAAAGAAGTAGAGTTTACATACGTAAAGAAATCTACTGAAATCGAAATATTTAACAGAGAAGACAGTGAAGATGGAGATTTGCTTGATGGATCAACTCTCACATTGTATAAGGATGGAACACAGATTGATTCATGGAACTCTACAGATGCAAACAGCAAATCAGTGCGAGTGTATCTTGATAGTACATATGTATTAAAAGATAAAGCTCCATTTGGATACACAGCGGGTTCGAACATAACATTTAAAGTTGTAGAAAATGGCGATGGAAAAATCGCTGTACAACAGCTAGTAGATGGAGAATATAAGACTGTTTCTGAAATCAATATGGTAAATGTTACGGAAGGAAAATATAACATTGCTATAAGTAAGGTATCAGATACTTCTAATGCTTTGCTTGAAGGAGCAACTCTTGTAATTGCTACAGATGCGGCAGGAAATAATGTTGTAGCCACAAGAACAACAAGTGGAACAGTAATAAAGGATTTGAATCTTCCTGCAGGTGACTATTATTTGATTGAAACAAATGCACCAGTTGGCTTTGATATTGCAGATCCAATTAGTTTTACAGTAACAGAAGATACAACTCTTACTATGGTGGATAAATACCAGAAAGCGGATGAGTCCGCAGGAAGCTCAGGAACGTATATGACGTTTAAATTAGACCCATCAACACTTGGTATTAGCACAGAGTTGTTTAATGCTCTTGGGGTCAAGCTTTATAAAGTTGATTCAATTACAGGAAAACTATCCGATGATCTTTTGACTGATGAGGATGGCAATTATCTTCTTGAGTATCAGAGTACATATACAATCATCTCAACTAATGACTTGGAAGGTTATGATCCAATAGCACCTATCACATTCAAGGTTGTAGGTTCAACAGATGAAAATGGAGAGATTGTTGATACAATCAAGGTTGTAAACAGGGATAATACATATAGTGAGGTTTCATTTTCTGATATGGGTGAAGCTCTTACTCCACAACGTACTATAGTTCCTACAACATCAACATCCACAACTGGTACTCAATCAACCGATGCTACATCTACTGTCTACTATGGCAGTGCAGCAGTTTCTACTACAGATGATGGATTGGTATTGAAGGATAAGGATTTAGCGGCTGGGGCTGATTTGGCAAATACAAGTGAGACTGCCCCACGCCTTGCAAAGACAGGTGGCTTTGTAGGTACATTGTTTGGATATCTCACAGCAGTGGCACTTATCCTTGCTGGTTTGTATTTAACACTTGGAAAGAAAAAGGAACATGACAAATAAACAATCTATTAAAAAGATAATAGGTTTAACGTTAATCGCATTGGGACTGGGCTTATTGCTCAGTTCTATTGCATTAAACCTAAAGCAATACTATTCAAAAAAGGAAACGGTGAAGGAGTTCAAGGAATATATTGAAAGTGGCGACGCATTTCTTGATACAGATGGCAATGAAGCTGTCACAGGAGATATGCTTTACATCCTCAGAATTCCATCTATCGATTCAGAAAATCCTGTGAGAGAGGGGACAGAAAGGGATGTGTTATCAGATTCTCTTGGACACGAATCGGGAACTGCATTTGCAGGAGAGGAAGGAAATTGCGTAATAGCTGGCCACCGTAATTACAACTTCGGCAAATATTTTAATCGCCTTGATGAGGTTGAGATAGATGATTTGATTTATCTGGATTCAGCCACAGAAACATACACATATGTGGTTACAGACATTCAGGTGGTGGACCCTACAGATGTAGAAATCCTAGAACCTATCGAAGGAAAAGAAACACTCACTCTCTACACTTGCACACCAATATACATAGCAACACATCGCTTAGTAATTATTGCTGAGCGTGTGATATAACAAAAGCCGGCCTGGTTTTTCAGGCTGGCTTTTTAGTTACATGCCACGATTCTTCCGGACAGGCTCGAGCGGCTGTGGTCTGAAGCAAATGCGGCGTCGCTTTTATTGAAATAATCATAGGATGTTACTCCGATGCATTCAGATATTGAATCGTCCCAAGTCAAATCTACGTTGTAAAACTTTCCATCAATCTTAACTATGTTCCAGGCGTGGGTGCTTCCCATAGAAATTCCAGTTACATAATAGCAGGTGATGCCAAGGCGCTGGCAGGCTGCCTGAAATGCTCTGGCGTATCCGGCACATACTGAGGTGCCTGTTGTAAGAGCAGAGTAAGCGCTTTGATTCATATGGTTGTCAGGATCGTAGGTGTTCATTTGGCAGATAGCGTCATGCAAATATTTCTCCTGGTCCACCTGGCTGGTGAATTGCTTTGCTCCAGAAACCAGCGAATTCAAAACACCATTGAAATTCGCTTGAGCTTGTGGCAATTCATCCTTTGTAATGCAGAATTTCAGTCTAACTTTATGAACGATATTAGATGAATCTACGGCATATTGATAAGATGTGTACACCCAGAAAAGCTCTGGATGATCGTTGAATAGAGAATTCATTGTATCTTCCAGGCTTTTTTCAGATATAGGAGTATCCAACACAAAAAGCTCGTCATTGAAGTTCATGATATTTTGGTAAATCTGATTATATACGGAGAGCTGGTCCGAATTAAGAAGTTGTAGATATGGGTATAAAGGCTCACTTGAAGTGAGCGCAGTGCTGGTAAATGTGGTAGAATGTATGCTAAATATTAATGTAATTAAAAGACAAATCGAACAAACTCTGTTTTTCATATCTCATCACCCAAAATAGTAGTTTTCAAAGGAAAATCATCCTATTATCAGATTATAATTTTAAATGGTGAATAAAATTTGTACAAAGCCCGTGTTCACAAAGAATTCACAGTGATAATACACACCCTGTGTAATAAAGTAGCTTTGTCCTAGAATTTATACCGGTTTGTGGCGAAAAAACTTATTGACAATTTTTTATCAATTAGAGTATATTATATATACAGGAAACTGAAAAAATGAGTTAGAGTTTACTAACACGATTTGGTTAGGAGAGCTTATGCTAGATTACAAAATCATCGAAGTTAAGCAGAGCATCTTTGAGGACAACGATGCAGATGCTGATAAGCTCAGACAGGAGATTAAAGAACAGAAGACATTTCTTGTTAATCTGATGTCAGCTCCTGGTTCTGGCAAAACAACCACATTATGCCAAACAATCGCACGTCTTAAGGACGAAATGCAAATCGGTGTAATGGAGGCAGATATTGATTCTGATGTGGACGCTGCCACAATTACTGCGGCAGGAGCACGTGCAATTCAGATACATACAGGAGGAATGTGCCATCTCGATGCAGATATGACCCGTCAGGGCTTGCATGAGTTTGGAACAGAAGACTTAGATCTTGTCTTCCTGGAAAACGTTGGTAATTTAGTTTGTCCAGCGGAATTTGATACCGGTTCATCAAAGAACGCCATGATTCTTTCTGTTCCCGAGGGAGACGACAAACCACTTAAGTACCCACTGATGTTTTCAGTGTGTGATGTAGTGCTTATCAACAAATGCGACACACTTCCAGTGTTTAGCGAATTCTCAAAGGAGGCTGTTGTGGAACGAATCCACAGTCTTAATCCTAATTCAAAGGTTATCTTTGTTTCAGCAAAAACTGGCGAAGGATTTGACGAATGGGTTGACTGGTTGAGGGGCCAGGTTCAGCAGTGGCAGGCTTAATGCTTGGAATTGAGACTTTTTGAGGGAAGTATAAATAATATTTTTTAGGGCAATTAAAGGAGGAAATTAATATGGGTATCGGACCAGACAATTTGGGCGATTTTTATCCTGATTGGGTAAATGATTTAAAGGATGAAGATTTACGTCCAGAAATTCTTCAGCTTGGAAAGGTAATCACAGATAGAGCTAAAATCAAGCTTGGTCTTCAGAAGATTACAAAGTACGATCCAGAGTACTGGGCTGTAGCAAATCTTGCACCTACAAAGGAAATTGCAGAGCTTGCACTTTCTATGGGTGGCATTAGAAAGCCAAAGACATTCAAGGAACTTCTTGAAATTACTGGCCTTGATGAAAAGACACTTGAGGAAAGACTTGAGAAAGCTAGCTGGACAGGTCTTTTAGAGTGGAACTATGAGAACGAAGCTCACGAGAAGCAGTGGGTACTTCCTATGTTCGTTCCAGGTTCTGCAGAGTTCTCAAACATGAATCAGGATTTCTTGGCTGAGCATCCTGAGATGGGACGTTTCTTTGAGAGAATGAGCCGTCTTCCACTTGAGGGACTTACACACATGGTACCACCAGGAGGCGCTGGTATTGGTATGCACGTTATCCCTGTAGAGGACGCTATTTCAATGGAGCAGGAAGCAATCGGACTTGAGAAGATTTCTTACTGGCTCGATAAATACGAAGGAAAGTATGCTAAGTCACCATGTTCTTGCCGTCTTTCTAGAAAGACATATGACGAGGGCTGCGCTGATGATCCAGAAGGATGGTGTATCGCAGTTGGTGATATGGCAGACTACGTTGTTGAGACAAACAAGGGTGGTGTTTACATCACTAAGGAAGAGGCTCTTGATATTTTCAAGCAGGCTGAGGACAACGGCTTCGTTCATCAGATCACAAATATCGATGGCGAGAACAAAATCTTCGCTATCTGTAACTGTAATGTAAATGTATGTTATGCACTTCGTACATCACAGCTTTTCAACACTCCAAACATGTCACGTTCAGCATATGTTGCTCACGTTACAGCTGAGGATTGTGTAGCTTGTGGTAAGTGTGTTGAGAACTGCCCAGCTGGTGCTGTTAAGCTTGGTCAGAAGCTTTGCACAGCTGATGGCTCACAGGTCGAGTATCCAAAGCAGGTTCTTCCAACAGAGCGCAAGTGGTCAACAGACGAGTGGAACGACAACTATCGTGACACAAACAGAATCAACTGCTACGACACAGGTACAGCTCCATGTAAGACAGCTTGTCCTGCACATATCGCTATCCAAGGTTACCTTCGTATGGCAGCTCAGGGACGTTACAAAGAAGCTCTTGCTCTTATTAAGCAGGACAATCCACTTCCAGCAATCTGCGGTCGTGTATGTAACAGACGTTGCGAGGCAGCTTGTACACGTGGAACAATCGATGAGGCAATTGCAATCGATGAAGTTAAGCGTTTCTTAGCAGAGATGGATCTTAAGTCAGAGACACGCTACATCCCTAAGAAGATCGTTCCTTCACAGAAGGGTGAGTTCACAGAGAAGGTAGCTATTATTGGTGCAGGTCCTGCAGGTCTTTCTTGTGCTTACTACTTAGCACTTAAGGGTTACAAGCCTACAATCTTTGAAAAGAGCAAGTATCCAGGTGGTATGCTTCGTTACGGTATTCCATCATTCGTACTTGAGAACAACGTTATCGACGCTGAAATCGAAATCATCAAGGAGCTTGGTGTAGAGATTAAGTGTGGCGTTGAAGTTGGTAAGGATATTTCACTTGATGAGTTACGTAGCCAGGGCTACAAGGCATTCTACGTAGCTATTGGTTGCCAGGGTGGTAACAAGCCAGGCGTACCAGGTGATGATGCTATCGGTACAGCAACAGCTGTTGATTTCCTTCACGAGTGCTCAGAGAACGAGAAATACGATATCAAGGGTGACCTTGTTGTTATCGGTGGTGGTAACGTTGCTATCGACGTTGCTCGTTCAGCTAGACGTGTTGGAAACGAAAAGGTTTCTATGTTCTGTCTTGAGAGCAGAGACATCATGCCTGCATCTCCAGAGGAAATCGAAATCGTTGAAGCAGAGGGCGTTGAGCTTAACTGCGGATGGGGACCAAAGGAGGTTCTCGTTGATGAGGCAGGAGCTGTTAAGGGAATCGTTCTTAAGAAGTGTACTCGTGTTAAGGACGAGACAGGTAGATTCTCTCCACAGTATGATGAGAATGACACAATCACTGTAGAGTGTAAGCACGTTATCTTCTCAGTAGGACAGCGTAGCGTATACGGAGATCTCTTCAAGGGTTCTAAGGTTGTTATCGAGAGAGGCCCTAAGGCTGATGCTCTTACATACCAGACAGATGAGCCAGATATCTTTGTTGGTGGTGATATGTACACAGGCCCACGTTTTGCTATCGATGCTATCGCAGCAGGTCGTGAGGGAGCTATCTCAATCCACAGATTTGTACAGCCACACAGCTCACTTACAATCGGACGTAACCGTCGTGACTTCATCGAGCTTGATAAGGAAAACATCAAGATTGGTGATTATGATCACAGCCCACGTCAGATTCCAGGCGTTTCAAAGACAACTGTTGATGGAGAGCTTACATTCCGCGACAAGACAGTAGAGCTTACAGAGGAGCAGATTAAGAAAGAGACAGCTAGATGTCTCAAGTGTGGTGCTTCAGTAGTAGATGAGAATAAGTGTATTGGTTGTGGTGTATGTACAACTAAGTGCGAATTCGATGCTATCAAGCTTTACAGAGAGCATCCAGAGTGTTCAAAGATGACTCCATCTGAGGACAAGCTTAAGTATGTTCTTCCTAACGGATTAAAGCAGCGTATTAAGGTTGCTTTCAAGCACAGATAATTAAATAAACTATAGGCTGATAAACAACCCTTACGGCTACAAGCCTGATGAATTCTTCGCTCGGCAACACGCCTCGCTTAAGAATTATCAGAGCTTGATGCCTACGGGTTGTTTTTTAATAGTATGTATTATTGGAGCTTGATAGTTACCCATGGCTTTTTTATATCTTAGTATTATCAGGGCTTGATAGTTACCCAAAATACTTGGGGGGGAGAAAATGATTATTTAGTTAAGTTAAAAAGTGATAATGGTATATTTCACTTAAAAAGTGGAAGAGTGGTTAAGTGTATATGAGAAAAAAAGAAATAAACTTAAAATAAGTTAAAAATATTTAGGTTATTTTAAGTTTATTTTTAAGATTAGAATATTCACTTAACTATTTTAGGTGTTAGTTAAGTTTATTCATGTTTATGAATAATAAACTTAACTAACTAAAAAATTAGAAACAAAAAGTTAAGTTTATTTTTGGAGAAAAGCAAATTCACTTAAGTGGATTTCTCAGTTTTAAGTGAAAGTTAATGAATAATGAAATTCACTTAAATGTTAGTAGATTTATATATAAGTGAATTTGAGAAATTCATAGATGATACTTAACTGTAAATAAATTGCTAATATCATAAGTAAATAAAAATAATTCAATTTACTTTGTGGCAGAGAATAGGTATATATTATGCTATTATATAGGCATAGGAGGGACATATGCGAAATATTTATTTATTTGCAAACGGATTTGGCGAGACCATTCGCACACTTATAATTGCATATTTAATACTTACATTCGTATTTACGGTTTATTCTATTGCTCGAATGTATTATATAGAGCATAAATCCAATAATGTAAAAGCGGGAAGAGCGCGTGTGAAGGAATTGCAGGCCGCAGGCCGATTTATGCAGATTCCTGTTTATTCAATGGAGGAAATGGCCAAGAATAAGCATAAGCGCGATGTGAGACTGATGTATTTTCCAGCAGATAACCCTAAGAGCAAGCGATTTGTAGTTGTTCTTCCTGGTGGAGGATATGCACATCTTTGCACAAAGCAAGAGGGATATCCTGTTGCGGCAGCCTTAAATAAAATGGGGATTAATGCATTTGTTTTGGAATACCGTGCTGGAAGAGATTGCGAAGCCTTTGCTCCAATGGAGGATTTAGGAGTGGCTCTTCGCCTTATCTCAGAAAATGCTGATAAATATAATGTTCAGATGGATGGATATGGGCTTATTGGTTTTTCTGCTGGAGGAAACTTAGCGGGAATCTTCTCTAGCCATAAATATGGATATATGGATTTTGGTTTACCAAAGCCAGGAGCAGTCATATTAGGCTATCCTTGGACTTGTGTTAACGATTGGCTTCATCATCCTTACTGGAACATTTGGATTGGTTTGATGGGCATTTGGCTTAGCAACAGAGGCAGCTTCCATATGTTTGGATTACGTCACATCAGAAGAGGACGTGTGCTTTTAGATGTGCAGAAATATATTGAAGATGATTATCCACCAACCTTCATGTATTCAGGCTCGTGGGATGTGTTGGTTCCGGCCAGCCGTCACGCCGATGTTTTCGAAAGTGCTCTCAAAGAGCATGATATTAAGCATATCTATGAGAAGTACTTTGGTGTACCTCATGGCATCGGTCTTGGTATTCGCACAAAGGCTGAAGGCTGGCTTGATAGGGCAGTAGAGTTCTGGGAGTCAGTAATCTAGGGAGTTCTAGTTTTCGTGGAGTTTGATTCTAGGCGGATTCTAGCATACATAGGTTTATTCTAGGCGTCTTTTCTTATAGCCTAAAGGTGTAACAAAGGAAGCGGCAGGAGGTCACATGTTAGATTTAATAAAGACGGGTTCATTTATTTCTGAGATGAGAAAGGAAAAAGGACTTACACAAAAACAATTGGCAGATCAGGTGGGAGTTAGTGACAAGGCAGTTTCCAGATGGGAGACTGGCAAAGGATTACCGGATACCAGCATCATGCCAGAACTGTGCAAGGCACTTGATATTAACGTAAATGAGCTGTTATCCGGTGAGCGCCTGAACGCTGAGGCATATAGTGGAAAGGCGGAAGAAATAATGGTTAGTTTAGTAAAGGATGTTCAGGAAAACAAGAAAGATAGAAAGGCTGTAGTACTTGGCCTTATATTGGGCTTTGTATTGCTGATGTTAGGACTGGTTGCAATAGTGACAGTCAGCGGCTGCAGAGTTGTATATTTCCTTGATATTCCATCAGCAGTTTTTGTTCTGGCGATACAGCTTATTGTTTTAGGAGCAGGTGGACAGATGAAAAGCTTTCTGGGAGCGTTTAAGCTGATTTTTGGAAAGAAAGCAGAGATAGAGGACGATGTTGCAGTGGAAGCTGCAAAATGCGAATTTGCTATGAAATACGCCCAAAGAGGGGCTATCCTTGGCGGAATACTTTCCAGCATAATGGGATTTGTAGCAGTGCTTGCTATAGTGTGGAGTGAGTCACCAGATACAATTGGGCCAAACATGGCGGTAGCAGTGTTGTCATTGTTTTATGGAGTGTTATTCGTATTAATACTAATGCCTATCCAGGGCCGTCTTCATAAAATGCAATAAAAAAGCTAAATGTAATAGTCTTTGTCTATTACATTTAGCTTTTTTGTTTCTATTTATTCTGGGAATGCTGCTGCTAAATCGCAGATTGTCTTTACACACATTCCTTCACCAAGAGTGCCACTATCAAGGATTACATCATATTCACGGAAGTCGCCCCAATTTTTATCAGTGTAGTACTTGTAATATGTTTTACGCTGCTTATCTTTCTTTGCAAGTCTCTTTTCAATGCTGACATTCTCGATATTTTCATAGCGCTCTAAAACACGTTTCTTTCTATGCTCCATATCTGCGTGAATCATAACATTCATGCAACGAACACCCTCTTTTCTGAGGATATAATCAGCACAACGTCCAACAATTACACATGGTCCTTTGCTTGCACAGTCAAGGATGACTTTTTTCTGTGCAATAAAGATTTCGTCCTGTGGGCTCTGGAAGTACATTGTTCCTGCCGCAGAGATATCAAACCACATTGCTGTGGATGAAGTGTACTCACCCTGAGTCTCTATAAGTTCCTTTGCATAACCGCTTTCAACTGCTACGCGATTAACAATTTCTCCGTCATAAAATGGGATGTTCAACTGTTTTGCCACAGCCTCGCCTATGCTATGACCGCCGCTGCCAAATTCTCTTGAGATGGTAATTACTGGATACATAGTTGTTCCCTCCAATCACATTTGATTTGATACTTTTCTTACTTCTATTTTATTTTTTTTGTGACAAAAAGTCAAAAAGAGTTGCATTTGTCTGATTATTGATTGGAGCCCCATTTTCAGCCATTTCTCCAGAATCTCCACAGATATCTACGCCATATATTTCATGTGCGGAAAAAATCTTTTCCAGAATCTCTTTCATTTCTAGTAAGGTCATTGTTCCCTGGTCCCAATCTGTGATGGCATAATCGGTGGATAGTACATCCTTGTCGATAGAAATGTACAGTGGTAAATCAGTTGGAATATCAGAAATATCAGGCATATCACCAACACCAAAGGTGTAAACATTCTTTAGGTGAGGCAAGGTCTCCTTTGCCTCCAACACCCATCCTCCGCAAGAAGTAATCATACCAAAGCTTGGAGGCTGATCATCAGGGTGATGATCAAATAAAACCAGATTGAAATCTACTTCTATTTTGCTCAACCAAAGAAGGGTGAGATAGTGGTAGTTGCCGGAATCGATAAAATGAATACCATCGGCTGGTTCGTTGCTTATTCGTTTTATAAGCTCTGCCTTGGCCGCATCGTCAAGATAGCATCTAGTGCCTTCAATATCGCGACAGTCTATAATATTAAGTTTTTCGTTAGATTGATAAAATGACTGATGCAAATAGGCATCAGTCATTTCTAAAATAGTTGTATTTAATTTCATTTTTTAAGTACTTTTCCTGCGTGTTTCAATTCTTTACAGCGACGTTTCTTAAACAAATCAGTCCATATATTAGGATGGAAGAGCATGAGAATTGGGAACAATTCAAGTCGGCCGGCAAGCATATCAAAGATAAGGATAATCTTTGAAAAATCACTGAAGAAAGCGAAGTTTGCTGCAGGACCAACCATGCTAAGTCCAGGTCCAATATTACTCATTGTAGCGATAACAGCTGTAAATATAGTTGAAAAATCTAAATCTTCGAATGAAAGTGCAAATACACTTACAAAGAAGATGAGCATGAATGTTCCAAAAAATACGTTGTTGGAACGGATTGTATCGTGGTTAACCGGCTTGCCATCCATGCGAGTTTTTCTGACGCTTCTAGGATGGATGTAGCTGATTAACTCTTTGTGGACAGCCTTTCCCATAAGTACGAATCGGGATACTTTTATACCACCACCAGTTGAACCGGCACAGGCACCAATAAACATCAGAAGTACAAGTACACATCGGCTAGTCTGTGGCCACTGGGCAAAATCCGCAGTAGAGAAACCAGTAGATGACTGAATTGATGTTACCTGGAATGCTGCCTTGGTTACAGCGTCAAAAAGGTTTGCACTGCTGTTTAAAATGTTTATAGTGATGATTCCAATAGAACCAACTGTAAGTGCGGTGTACATTTTAACTTCTTCCATTCTGAAAGCATCTCTTGCGTGATGGAAGAGCAGGTAGTAGTAAAAGTTGAAGTTTACACCAAATATAAACATGAATATTGCAACAATCCACTGACATGCAACGTTGAAACCAGCAATACTATTGGCATAGATACCAAATCCACCAGTACCAGCTGTGGCGATAGAGGTGTTGATTGCTTCAAATGGTGTCATGCCTGCAATAAGTAGTAGTATGAACTCTAAAAGTGTAAGTCCAATGTAGATAAGATAAAGCATCTGGGCAGTGTTTTTCAGCTTAGGAACAAGCTTTCCAACAGAAGGTCCAGGTGATTCTGCTTTCATCAGGTTGAACTGAGAGCCCTCACCACCGGCAAGTGGAATGACTGTAAGCAGGAATACCAAAACTCCCATACCACCAACAAAGTGAGTGAAGCTTCGCCAAAATAGTGAGGCGTGAGTAAGCAACTCTACGTTATCAAGGATGGATGCACCAGTGGTGGTGAATCCGGAAACTGCCTCAAATAAAGCATCTACATAATGTGGAATCTCTCCGCTAAGGCGAAGTGGAAGGGCACCGATTACAGAAAGGGCAACCCAAGATGCGCCTGTGCAGAAGAATCCTTCTTTTAAATAGAAAACAAATTTCTTTGGACGGAAATAGCTGTTTAGGATTCCGATGATAAGGCAAGGAAATGCAACAACTGCATAGTAAATCCATACATCTTCGTGATATATGAGAGCTACCATGATAGGAAGCATAAGGAACAAGCCGAGGAATCCAACAACATATCCTAAAATAAAACGAATAACGGAAGTATTCATATCCGATTACCTCAATGTATCAAGTATAGAGCCGAAGCCAGAGTGGGTTGTAACAACCACTACAGTATCACCGACTTCAATTGTGTCAGAACCGCTAGGAATGATGATGGTACCATTACGGTTGATAAAGGCGATAAGAACATTGTCCTTAAACTGGAGAACTGAGAATGGCACACCAGTTGCCTTTGACTTCTCGCTAATGTTGAATTCGATAGCCTCTACCTTTTGATCAAACAGGTGGTAGAGAGTAAGAATGTCATCACCATCGCCAGACGCACTCTTTGCACGTACATAAGCAATAATTGATTCAGCAGTAATGTGTCGTGGGTAAACCACTGAACCTAAGTTGAGCTGAGATAGTACGTTATCAAAACTGATTCTATTAACCTTTGTAACAACCTTTGCATTGCTAACCTGATTAGCATAAAGAGTTAAAAGGATGTTTTCTTCATCAATTCCAGTGAGAGGAACGAAGCTTTCAACGTATTCAATGCCTTCTTCTCTAAGTAATGCCTCATCACCGCCATCTCCATTAATGATGGTAGCCTTTGGAAGCATAACAGAAAGCTCCTCGCAACGCTCTTTATCGCGCTCGATGATTCGTACATTGATTCTGGCCTGAAGTAAGAGCTTTGCCAGGTAGAAAGAAGACTTTCCGCCGCCGACAATCAAGCAATCACGAACCTGGCGTGTCTTGAATCCGATTTCATTAAGGAAGGTACGTGCAAATCGTCTAGCACCTACGGCACAAACAATATCACCAGCCTTGAGAGTATAATCGCCGGAAGGGATTATAACATCATTGTTACGCTTTACAGCGGCAATCAGTACCTTACTGGAAATATTTGAACTTAAGTCTTTGATAGTAAGACCATCCAAAACATTTCCCTCTTCAATAGCAAACTCAACAAGCTCAGCCTGGCCGTGAGCAAATGAAGAGACCTCAAGAGTAGATGGCAATGAGAGAATAGAAGAAATCTCCCTAGCAGCTTCAAACTCTGGGTTGATAATCATAACGAGACCCAGCTTCTCCTGAAGATATGAAATTTCCTTTGAATAGTCTGGATTTCTAACTCTGGCGATAGAAGCGCAGTCACCTACCTGCTTTGCAATTGTACAGCATAGTAGATTCAGCTCATCAGAGTTTGTAACGGCAATAATGAGGTCTGCATCTTTAATGCCAGCCTCAACCTGAATGCTGTAGCTGGCACCATTTCCTTGAATTCCCATTATGTCGTATAGATTTGTAAGATTATCGATTCGATCCTGTTTTTGATCGATTACAACAATATCGTGACCTTCTTTAGAAAGTCTATCAACAAGGGTACGGCCAACTTTACCGCATCCTACGATGATTATTTTGAGTCCTCGTTTTGAGGATTTACCAAAAGCCATTTTATTGCCTCCGAATAAACAAAATATTACATATTAAATGTAGTCGAATAGAGGCAAAAATTCAAGTTAAATTCGCACATCGACTCTTCTAGTAATACGCTTTGCAGCGTTATATAAATCAGACAAGTATTGGGAGTCTTTATCAAAGAAGTCTGAGAACTTGCTGACAGAGTAGTTTTTTGAAGCATTTTCATATAGTGACATACTGCCATCTCTATTTACAGTAATACCAATTTTGGCCAAATCAGAAGCATATTGAGTATTAAGGTTTTTAATAGTAGATGCTGCATTTTTTACAGAAGTGCTTCCCTTACCATATTTAACTGCAGATTCAAGGGTATTGTTCATGGTGTCAGTGAAGGCTTTTAGCTTCTCCTGAATCTGATCTTTGGTTACATCTTCGAACTTATAATCCTGGAGATTTCTGATGGCGTTGCGCAGAGCAGTAGCGTCAGCAAAAGAAAGGGTACCAGTGGTAGAATTCTTTCTAGTAGAGCCACTTGCTACCGAAGAATAGTGATTGTAAAACAATCTTATGCTTAATGAATTGGTTACGCTTACACTCATAGAAACTCCTTTTTCTTCATATCTAAATATTTTATCGAATGAAATCCTGTTAATATTAAGTTTTTTTGTTGAAGATTTTGAAAATTTCATCTATACTTTAGAAAAATTTATCTAGTAAGGAGCTGCTATGAATCAAGAGAAAGTCATTGTTATTGATTTCGGCGGACAATACAATCAGCTTGTGGCACGTCGTGTCAGAGAATGTAATGTCTATTGTGAGATTTATTCTTATCGTACCCCTATCGACCAAATTAAAGAGATGAATCCTAAGGGAATTATCCTGACAGGAGGTCCTAATTCATGTTATGAGGAAGGGGCACCTACCTATACTAAGGAACTTTTTGAACTTGGTATTCCAGTGCTTGGTCTTTGCTATGGCGCACAGCTTATGATGCATGTGCTTGGCGGTAAGGTTGAGAAAGCACCAGTCCGTGAATATGGTAAAACTGAGACATTTATTGACGGATCAAAGGATACTCTTTTTGCAGGTGTTGAGGACTCAACAGTTGTTTGGATGAGTCACTTTGACTATATTTCTTCAGTGGCACCTGGGTTTGATATCATTGCTCATACAAATGATTGCCCAGTTGCAGCAGCAGCTTGTGAAGATAAAAAGCTTTATGCTATCCAGTTCCATCCAGAGGTACTCCACACTGTTCGAGGAAAGGAAATCCTCCACAACTTTGTTAGAAACATCTGTCAGACAGCTGGCACATGGCGTATGGATTCCTTTGTTGAGCAGACAATCGGAGAAATTAGAGAGCGCGTAGGTTCAGGAAAAGTGCTTCTTGCTCTTTCTGGTGGTGTTGATTCATCTGTTCTTGCAGCGCTTCTTGCAAAGGCAATTGGAAAGCAGCTTACATGTGTTTTCGTTGACCATGGCCTTCTTCGTAAAAACGAGGGTGATGAGGTAGAATCAGTATTTGGTCCAGAAGGCGCATTTGATATTAATTTTGTTCGTGTTAATGCAGCAGAGCGTTATTACGCAAAGCTCGCAGGCGTTGAAGAACCAGAACGCAAGCGTAAAATCATTGGCGAGGAATTCATTCGTGTATTCGAGGAAGAAGCTAAGAAAATTGGCACTGTTGATTTCCTTGCACAGGGAACTATCTATCCAGATGTTGTTGAATCAGGACTTGGCGGTGAGTCAGTAGTTATCAAGTCTCACCATAATGTAGGTGGACTTCCTGACTATGTTGATTTCAAAGAAATCATCGAGCCACTTCGCAATCTTTTCAAGGACGAAGTACGTAAGGTCGGTTTAGAGCTTGGCTTGCCAGAATACCTTGTATTCCGTCAGCCATTCCCAGGCCCAGGCCTTGGTATTCGTATCATCGGAGAGGTTACAGCAGAAAAGGTTCGCATCGTTCAGGATGCTGATTATATTTATCGTACAGAGCTTGCAGAGGCAGGTCTTGCAAAGCTTCCAGATCAGTACTTTGCAGCACTTTCAAACATGCGCTCAGTAGGCGTTATGGGCGACGAGCGTACATACGACTACGCAGTAGTACTTCGCGCCGTTGAAACAGTAGACTTCATGACAGCAGAAGCTTCTGAGATTCCATTCGAAGTTCTTCAGCGTGTAATGAGCCGCATCATCAACGAGGTTAAGGGCGTTAACCGCGTAATGTACGATCTTACTTCTAAGCCACCAGGAACTGTGGAATTAGAATAATTAACGAAGTCCCCAAAATGCTGTATTTATGCGGCTTTTAGGGAATTGAAAAAGCGATTTGATAACAAAATGATAACACTTGATAACTGAGCATTATTTATGAGTAATGCAAATGGTTAGCAGGTGAGGTTTCAGCAAAGACTAAAAAGGTCTTGTTAAGCTAATGAATAGCTTAGCAAGGCCTTTTCTTTTTGCCTATATGTTAGCCTGTTGAAACCATTCAGATAGGATTTGCTCAGATTATTTCTGGGGTGGAACAGCTTCAAAGTGTGAATGAGTTGTCTGACCGGGTGTTGGATAGTGATATCTCCAGGCATCGTATTCATCCTGGGTGAGCTGACCGGATCTAAGAGCTTCGGATTTGTCCATCCAATCCAGCAGCATGTCATAAAGCTGCATGCTGCCGGGATGATTCCTTAAGTCAAGATAAAGCTGAGGCTGACCATCTTCTGCCTTTTCAACCTTGAGACCGTAGCGATCTTCAATAGCGAAGAGGGTATGGATAAGCCCAGTGAAAGAGTCGATGTCAGGAACCTTCAGGGCATCAGGTTTAACGTCAAAAAGCTCTGCCATTGCCTGAACAAGGTTATCCTTTGGAACACGGTTTTCACTCTCATATTGAGCCATACGGACATCGGCAGATTTTTCATCAAAGCCGATTTGTGCACCTACATATTTTTGTGTCATTCCGCGTTTACTACGGAAGAAATGGATTCGTTCTCCTATTGCCATAGTGAGGGCTCCTTTCGTTTGATGGGATTATCTTAACATATTTGTTTAGGACAATCAAGAGGAATTAAACAAAAAAGTTTAATTACGCACTTGACTTTAACAAATATGTTTAGTATTATAACCATGAACTTAAACAAATATGTTAAGTGACAACTAAATGATCGTCTGAGACACAGATATGACTCCGGAAAAGTATGCGAGGACCGAAAGCGAGCGTATGGAGGGAGCGAAAACGGCGCAGTCCAAAACAGTCTATAAGGCTAACGAACCCAGAGGTTACCCGTCAGGAAAGTGTCAAAGGGAAGCGGCAAATGAAGTATCAACAAGAGAAACCAACGAAAGGAAAGAAATGTATGGAAAAAATGTTTTTGAGAGTAGCAGATGTTATGGAAATCCTCGGCGTTTCTGAAAGTTACGCCTATAAGCTGATAAGAAAGCTTAACAAGGAAATGCAGGAAATGGGATTTCAGACCATTCAGGGAAGGATCGATACTAAATTCTTCTATGAACATTTTTATCAAACTAAGGATTACGAAAGGAGGAATGCTTAATGCCTGTCTATAAGAACGAAAAGAACGGTACCTGGTATGCAATGATCCGTTACAAGGACTGGACTGGGACGAATAGGCAGAAATGTCAGAGAGGGTTTTCTACTCGTAAAGAAGCTATTGAGTGGGAAGCTCAGTTTAAGCTTCAGCAGGCATCGGATATTGATATGACGTTGGAAGCTTTCTATGAACTCTACGAAAAAGACGTTAGACCAAGACTTAAGGAAAACACATGGATGACAAAGCAGGTCATATATGAAAAAAAGATCCTTCCTTATCTTGGAAAGCGCAAGCTTTCAGAAATAACCGCAAAGGATGTAATCGACTGGCAGAATGAGATGATGCGTTTGACGAAAGCCAACGGAGAAACTTTTTCACCATGTTATCTGAAAACGATACATGCGGAACTGAGCGCACTTTTCAACCATGCGGCTAAGTATTATCACCTGAGCGTTAATCCGGCGAGAAATGCGGGCTGTATGGGGCAGGAAGATATAAAGGAAATGTCATTCTGGACAAAAGAAGAATATCTTGCTTTTGCTGAGGCAATCATGGACAGGCCGATTTCCTATTACGCTTTTGAAATCTTGTACTGGTGCGGAATACGTGAAGGAGAACTGCTTGCACTTACCCCGGCAGATTTTGATTTCGAAAAGTCAACGCTTAGGATCAATAAGTCTTATCAGAGGATGCACGGAGAGGATGTTGTAACAACACCTAAGACAAAGAAGAGCAACAGGGTTATAAAACTTCCAAAGTTCCTTTGTGAGGAAATGAAGGACTGCCTGAAGATGTTTTATGACATCAAGCCTGGTGACAGGATATTTCAGTCATTATCCAAACATGTTCTCTCTACAGAAATGGAAAGGGGATGCAAAGCCGCAGGAGTAAAGGTTATCCGAATTCATGATTTGCGGCACAGCCATGTATCATTTCTGATCAATAAGGGATTTACAGCACTGGAGATTGGAAATCGTGTAGGGCATGAAACAGAAAGGATCACGTACCGATATGCACATCTGTTTCCTACAAAACAGGATGAGATGGCAGATTTCCTTGATAATGAAAGATTTAGCAATGACACAGAAAAGGAGGCATAAGGATGTCAGCAAAGAATTTGGATCAGAGGGGACGCTTTAGAAACAAGATAGTGGCGTTTAGGGTTTCACCGGAGGAAGATGCACTGATTGAAGCGGAAGTTCGCCTCTCAGGTCACACGAAGCAGGATTACATTATTAGTCGATTGATGAACAAAACGATAACTGTTCAGGGGAATCCGAAAGTGTATAAGGCACTTAAGGACGAACTGAAAAAAGTTCTGAATGAGCTCTCTAGGATTGAGTCCGGTTCATCAGTGGATCCTGACCTGATCGTACTTATCAGACAAATAGCAATCATCATGGAAGGAATGCAGCATGAGGATGACTGGAGGTAAACGAAAAAGTCCTCTGCGGGAACAGAGGACTTTTCCAACAAAGCCGAAGCTTTCTTATACAAATTCACTTAATTCAAAGTATAACAAGGCTTCCGCTTACATTCAATACAAAAATATGAAAACGGAGGAAAAATATAAATGGAAGAAAACAAGACAGAATTAAAACTGATTCAGATGTCGGAAATCGAGACGGAGGAAATATCTTGGCTCTGGTTCCCGTTCATCCCATATGGAAAGCTTACCATCATCCAGGGAGATCCCGGCGATGGTAAGACAACGATGGTATTGAATCTTGCCGCGAAACTTTCACGAGGTGAGTCGCTTGATGATGGAATGAATTGCAGTGAACCGGTCAATATTATTTATCAGACTGCTGAAGATGGACTTGCTGATACAGTGAAGCCCAGGCTCGAAAGTGCCAGAGCGGATTGTACAAGGATAATGGTGATTGATGAAAGCGACAAATCATTATCCATGGCGGATGAGAGAATCGAAGAAGCGTTGAAAACGACCAATGCGAAACTCCTGATCCTTGATCCTATACAGGCATATCTTGGCGGCGGGATGGATATGAATCGGGCAAATGAAGCAAGAGATATGACTAAACGGCTTGGAGCGTTAGCAGAAAAATATAAATGCGCTATCGTCCTTATTGGTCACATGAACAAAGCCGGTGGTACAAAGGCAGCTTACAGAGGAATAGGATCGATAGACTTCTATGCTGTCGCAAGAAGTGTTCTTCTGGTCGGAAGGATCGAAGGAGAACCGGACAAAAGAGCAATGGTTCAGATTAAGAATAATCTCGCGGCCTTTGGTCATTCGAAAGCTTTTGAACTTTCAGAAGACGGCTTCAGGTGGATCGGAGATTATGAGATTACGGCGGATGAAGTGCTTGGAGGTATTGAACCTAAAGTGAATAAACAGGACCGTGCCACGGCCCTGTTAAAAGAGCTGGCAGAGAATCACAGGATGCTTCCAAGTAAAGAAATCGAAGAAGCCGCCAGAGAAGAAAATATTTCAAAGAGAACATTGGAAAATGCAAAACAGTCTCTTGGTATTAAGGCAAAAAAGATCAACGATACCTGGTACTGGGTCCTTAAGGAAGACACAGAATAAGGAAGAACGCAACAATGCAATGTGTCAAGATTTGCGGACTTGAAGGATGCAAGGTTGCAAAAATATTAAGACCTTGCGTTGTTGCGGACTTGGTTGAAAGGAGCGATTTATGAAATATGTACAGATAACGCGGGAGCTGTTTTTTAAACTTTTGAGTTATCACCTTTTGGATAAATTTGAAGAAAAGGAAGAAATCGAAAAAGGCCTTGAAGCAAAACTTAACACTATGGTGAATCATGAGATTTATTCAAAATCGAAAACAGCACCTACTGAAGAAGAAAGGGAAAAGTCGAGGCAGGAATATCTTGACCGGGTGGGGATACATCCGGATTTCAGGTGGTAACTTTTCCTTTGTTAACAGAATACGATCCGGTGCAAACGGGTCGTTATATGAACCTTGACAACAGAATTTCCCGCCGAAGGCGGCTTACCGATTATGTGGAGCGTAGCACCACAGACATAATCGATAACCCCCTATGGATAATGACACTACGCATCATTATCCGGGGGCTCTCCGAGGGCTCTGCGAGGCGTTCCTGTTGTCTCACATGTAATTCACACTCGATCATGAAAGGAGAAATATGATCTCGTATTCATTACATTTATCCAACAAGAAGCATGCTCTTACCAGCACTAAAAAAGTGGCGGCTGCGAGCAAGCATAATCTCCGCCAGTACGAAAGTCCCCAGTATTGCCGGGACAATATCTTCGTACTTGTCGGCGGAGATAACATTCTTGATGATCTGAAGGAAGCATATCATCAAGAATTTGACGCTTGCCTTGAAGAATACAACAAGGGCAAGCGGGCAGATCGACAGATTGATGATTATTTGAAATACGTTTCCGAAAGCGGAAAGAACGATGTGGCAGCTGAGCTTGTCATCCAACTCGGAGATGCCGAGTTTTGGCATGACAAGTCATTGGAGATGAAGAAGCAGATGCTTCCGATCTTCGAAGATCAGCTGAAGCATCTTCAGGAACTTGTACCGGACTTTCGGATCGTATCAGCGGCTGTTCACCTGGATGAACATTCGCCCCATGCTCATGTGATTGGACTTCCGATTGGACGAGGATACAAGCGTGGTATGCAAAAGCAGGCAGCGAAGACAAGAGTCTTCACCCAAGAGACACTTACAGAGCTTCAGGACAAGATGCATAAGTACGCCGAGCAGGAAATGAACGAACATCCGGAAATCTTCGAAGGCGAGGATCTTAAGGAAATCGAAAAGGGGCGGAACAGCGATTGGTCCAAAGAGTTCTTTGTAAGAAAAAAAGCCGAGGCGCTTGAATCATTGAACGAACAGTATATGGCAACTACGAATGCCGTTGAGATTAAGGAAACCGTTTTGGAGGAACTGAACAAGCAGACTGAAGAAACGATTCAGACAATGGTTGAAACGGAAGCACAGAAAGAATTTATGAGATACGCATTTCTGAAAGAACCGAAAACACCAATCGGAAAACTTGTCGCCGGAGCTTGGCGGAAGTTTAAAGAGTGGTGGGATATGCACAAGCGTAAGGAAGTTGAAGAAAAGACCAGGGAAAGCGTTCTTGGCAAACTTACGGAGTTAAAGAAAGAAACGAAGGAGCATCCAAGGACCCCGGTTGTACCCAAAAAACACAGGGAAACAGAGTTGGAATAACTTTTCCTTTGATTGACAGTGACGGGGGCGTGACACGCTCCCGTTTTTACAGCTAAGAGAAAAGAAAAACTTTGGAGTTTTTAGTGTAAAGATTACAGGAGAACTATCCGATATAAGAATAAAAGATATTATAGGCTAAGGAGAGCATCTGTAACCAAGGGATTGATACATACCTGTTTGCGGATGCTTTTTTCATAGTGATGGAGGTGGAATATGGATATTAGTAGTTTAGGCGGAGTGGCAAGTGCATACAGTTATGCAAATCAGATTAGGGATAAGTCGGTCTCATCATCTGATTTTGCAAATACGCTGAATAAGGCAACATCGTCAGATAATGTAGTAGAAGCCTATAAAAACGACCTGCAAAGTAAATTTGGGTGTCCGATTACAGTAGCAAGCGTTGGAAAAGATCAGAACAGTATGGATAGATTTGCCGGCGGAACTGCTGGCTCTGGGAATGTAGCGATTGCACCTAATATTTTGGAGCAGATGGCTAATGATCCTGAAAAAGCAGCATATTATGAAAAGAAAATATCGGATTATTTTAATTACGGTGTCCCTAAGACCGATGCATTTATGGCAATGATAGGCCATAGGAAAACGTCTGAAGGGTTAGTTATACACGAAGATGGAACCGTGACACATTATCTGAGCGGTGAGGAATCACCGGAAAAGATAGCTAAATTTGAAGCAGAGCAGAAAGCAAAAAGAGAGAAAAAAGCTAAAGAAAGACAGGAAAGTATAGCGCGGAGTCAAGAGGCTGCAGATGAACGCAGACGTATTCAGGAAGAGATTTATCACAAGCGAAGTATAGAAGCTGTTCTTAATGAGCAGATGCTTGGTGCAGGGACACTAGCCTTTGGAGATACACCGGAAAGTGTGTTAGCGGCTTATGGAGCGGGGATATCAATCCCTAATAGTTTTGATATATAAGAAAGCATGGATATGGAGGATTGCTTGTGAGTATAAGCACCTTACAAAGTATTTCTTCGGAAATAATAAGACGTTCTGTTAATAAATCAATGCCCGAGGTGGTTGAAAAGCAGGAAGTATCATCTTTCTCAGAAATACTTGCTGAAGCTTGTGGAAAAAGTAGTGATGTAAGCAGCATGTTCCAGGCATCATTTTCTAACTATAATGTTCAAACTAAGGTGGGAGATTGTGATGTACCATGGGAATCCTGGGATCGTAACGATTTTCCTATTTGGGAGTATTTTAAGAAAGATTCATCAGCAGAATGCCTGAACAAATGGAAACCAAATGGTCCTGAACCGCCGCAGACGGATCGAAATGTACAGAAAGGTCTCAGCCAAATTAATTATGGGGAGATGGTTATTCTGATGCCGGAAAGTCTTCAGAAGAAGATGGAATCTGATCCGGATTTTGCAGAAGGGGTTTTAAAGAAAGTACAAAAATGGAAAGAAGATTATGATAGAGAGGATAATGCAATTGCAGCTTCTCTCGGATATGATCCTGGACTAAATCAGTTGTCGAAAAGCTACTGTATTCAGTTAGATGAGAATGGTAATGTCGGAGATTTTACTGTTGTTGGTGGAGGGTTTGATGATCCGCACGATACAAGTGTCACAGTTATTAGCAAGGATGATCCGTTTATGTTCAGGAAAACTGTACGAAAAGAGAATTTACTAATAACAGAAAATGTGGTTGTAACAGAAAAGAATGACATTGACTTTGAAAGCGTAGCACCGTATTTGATGGATTTTAAGGTGAAAAAGGTATAGAATTAACAATGAAGGAAATAATACTATAGTTTGATAACAGTCCCGTGATAACAATTTGATAACATTAGCTGATACAGTCCGTGTGATATGGACAGCTGAAACCAAATGGAATCAAATCGTAACA
Organism: Pseudobutyrivibrio sp. JW11; assembly: GCF_900115355.1. Taxonomy (NCBI): domain Bacteria; kingdom Bacillati; phylum Bacillota; class Clostridia; order Lachnospirales; family Lachnospiraceae; genus Pseudobutyrivibrio; species Pseudobutyrivibrio sp. JW11. The sequence goes on from NZ_FOWB01000003.1 coordinate 303,392, forward strand.
GAAAACCCTAACAAAAATGTTTAAGACACAGGTTAAGTTAGGGAACTGGAATAGAGTTTATTGCTCTGAGAACATTGAGAATTCAATGTCCTCAGAGCTTTTTTATTGTCTCGTGACAATAAAATGACAATATCTGGTATTTGATTTGTAGATAGATTGGCTTATCATTCAGATTTTCAGGATTGGGTATTGACAAAGTTGCTTTTGAACGTTATATTATCGTACGAGTTATGAAAAGTGTTCTATTTTTATCACTTATTTGGCAATTCGCCACAGTTTTCACAGTTGGAAAGAGAATGAAATAGCAGAAGTACAGTGATTATACGGTTTTTTATGAAAATAACTGTACGCTAATAAAAGTGAAAAGAGCTTAGATTATGATGATACAGTTTTTTTGATGCTGTCATCTAAAAACACTGTCATGGTCTATTTATATCGACAGTGATTTTTATACTATAGCCAGAAAACACTGTTTAAGTTTAAAATGAGCGGTTTGTTGTACAGTTATTTATTACAAGAGATAAAAAATAACTGTACATTTATGTAAACAGAAAATTTCAATACAGTTTTTTTGGAGGGGATTTCTAAAAAAACTGTATAGGGCAACAACTTATTTGAAATGAGGAGCTTTAGAATAGGCAAGGATGTATTAACAAAATAATTGACGTGGAGGAGTAATGGAAAATCATAAAAAGAAGTTAGAAGAACAGATACAAGAGCTAAATATTCTTATAAAGCGCTCTAATAGAAATGTATCTAAGTACAAGGATTTAGGCAATGGGCAGATTCATGTATCTCGATGCCGTGGCAATTTTCAGTATTATTATGTTGATAAGATGAATGGCATAAGAAAGTATATGGGGGCTGAGGATGAGAAAGCTATTAGAAAATATATTCAAAAAGATTATGAACTTGCATTAAATGAGAAATTAAAGATATTGCATAAACGTATAGATAAGTTTATCAGTCTATATGATATAAAAGAATTAACGGATGTATATGACAATTTGAATGAAGGACGGAAAAGATATGTAACCCCACTAATAGAGCCTGATGATATATATATTCAAAACTGGCTAGAAAAACATCCGGGGCAGCAGAATCCATTCCCAGAAGAAGGTCTATATCAGACAAATCGAGGAGAGATGGTACGATCAAAGTCGGAAAAGATTATTGCTGATGCCTTGGATAAGTATAATGTTCCTTATCAATATGAGTCGATGTTAGAACTGGGCTATAGTACGGTATATCCTGACTTTGTCGCATTGAATACAAGTACAAGAAAGACTATTTATTGGGAACATCTAGGGATTCTTTCGGATATGGATTATGCTACAAAGAATTTTAAGAAGATACATAATTATGAGAAAAATAGTTACCTTCAAGGCCGGGATTTAATCACAACTATGGAGTTATCAGATGCACCAATTGATGTTAGGCTTGTAGAAGAGAAAATACGGGAGTTTTTGTTGTAGATATGGACGGCAATACACAATATTGTTATAATGCGGATTAATAACAAGATAGGAAGGTATATATTTATGAAAACAGTTGTATTATTATATGAGACTTGTTGCATTTATGAAATCGTAATTACGAATTATTTTCTTCAGTGCACTGGACATGAAATAGTATTTGCTACAGTAGATGGAAAGTCAGTTACGGCACAGGAAAAGTTTTCTTTGAATGCAACTTGTGCATTAAGAGAGATTGACCCTAAAGATGTGGAACTTCTCTTGGTACCTGGGGGAGACATTTCAACCATTGATAATGAAGAAGTATATTCTTTTATTCGTTCAGTTGTGGACAATAAGGGAATTGTTGCAGGAATATGCAACGGTGTAGATGAATTAGACAAGGCAGGAGTATTAAAAGGAATAGAATCAACACATTCAGTTAAGGATGATTTGGTTGTTGGCGAGTATGTAATTACTGCAAAGGCCAATATGTATGTTGATATGGCCATAGCTATAGGAAAAAAGATGAATCTTTTTGTAGATGAGGCAGATTTGCAGGAGACTATTGATTTTTGGAAATTGCATAAAACATTTTAATACTCTTGCGCAACTTATAAAACCTGTGTATAATCCATTTTATAAACAATCAAAGAAAGAGGAGGTGTTCAATTATGATGAATAGAAAAAATACTATTTCTGAATATCTGTTGAAGGCCTCGGTTGTTGCATAAAAGAATTCTATTTACCGTGGCTAAGTGCCACGGTGTTTTTGTATAATAAGGGCAGTTCTTTAACATTTCACAAGTCTTCATAGATGTTCATACAAGATTTTAGAAACTAGCATTGACATTTTATGGAGGATTCACATGATTAATCTTAGGAAAATAACAGAAGAAAACTTTATTGATGCGTTTAATTTAAAACTGGGCGAGGGACAGGAGAAGTTTGTTTCTCATCCAATACGTAGCTTGGCTCAGGCATATGTTTATCGTGACCAATGTCAGCCATTTGGGATTTATAATGATAATAAGATGGTTGGCTATGTGATGGTGATTTACGACTATGACATTCCAGAATATGACATCTGGCATATGATGATTGACGAAAAGCATCAGGGCAAAGGCTATGGAAAAGAAGCGCTAAAGCTGGTCATGGCCTACATTAAAACCAAGCCTTTTGGAAACTCGGATAGAGTGACACTAACATGTAATCTAGAGAATGATAAAGCCCTAGCGCTGTATCATGGTATGGATTTTGCAGAGACCGGGGCAGTGGACGAGGATGAGATAGAATTATCATTGACGATGGAGGACTAGAATGCATTTCGTAAATGCGAAGGGGATATTAACTGCAAATAATGGCCGCTGCGGTATGAACATATATCGTGGCTGCACTCACGGCTGTATTTATTGCGATAGCAGAAGCAAATGCTATCAGTTTACCCATGCCTTTGAGGATATTGAGGTGAAGCAGAATGCTCCAGAGCTTTTAGAGGCTGTACTTAAATCAAAAAGAAAAAAATGTATGATTGGCACAGGTTCTATGTCAGATCCATATATGCACTGCGAAGAGCAGCTAAAGCTCACAAGACAGTGTCTTGAAATCATTTCTAAATATGAATTTGGCATAGCGATTCAGACAAAGTCAGACAGGATTCTTAGGGATATTGATCTTTTGGATGAAATCAATCAGAAGGCAAAGGCAGTAGTGCAGATGACATTGACTACTTATAACGATGACTTGTGCGCTATTCTAGAACCAAATGTCTGCAACACGAAACGGAGAATACAGGTGTTAGAGGAGATGCAAAAGCGTGGCATTCCAACAGTGGTTTGGCTGACACCAATTCTTCCATTTATAAATGACACAGAAGAAAACGTAAATGCGATACTAGAAGAATGTATTAGCGTAGGTGTGAAGGGCATTATTTGCTTTGATATGGGCGTGACACTGAGGGAAGGTGACAGGGAATATTTTTATGAGGCCTTGGATAAAAATTTTCCAGGATTGAAAGAAAAATACATTAAAACTTATGGCAACTCATATAATGTACCAAGTCCTAATAACAAAAAACTAATGCAACTTTTCGAGGATACTTGTAAAGCACATAACATCCTTTATAAACCTGATGATTGCTTTAGCTACTTGAATGATTTACCCGAGAGATATGAACAGCTGACGCTAGATTTGATATAATCAATTGCAAGGCAGGCTCAAGAGTTTGCATATGGAAGAGGAGATTATACTGAATGAAACTGACACCAAGTTGTGCAAAATGTATGTATGATAGACAACAGCTAAAGACTGATGACAAGGAATATTTAAAAGAGGTTAAAAATATACTTGATAATCGTGATGAAAATGCATGCAGTGCAGAGATGAATTTTGCATTTAATGAGGCATATGAAAAATACATTGGACCAATGCCGAGTTTTAGAGACATCAATAAAAAATATAATGATTTAGTACTTTCCATGGAACAGGGCTTAGAAGAGAAAATAGAAGCAAGCGATAATCCACTTGCTACTGCTCTTGTGATGGCTCGAGTTGGGAATTATATCGATTTTGGTGTGATGCAGGATGTAGATGAAAATACATTTTTTGAGCTATTCAAAGACACTGACATGAGAGCTGATGAGCAGGCGACATTTGAATCTTTTTGCAAGCAGTGCAGCAGTGCGAAAACATTTTTACTTCTCACAGATAATTGTGGAGAGATTGTGCTGGATAAACTTTTCCTTCGCCAGCTTAAAAAGCAGTTCCCAAATCTTGAAATAACTGTAATGGTTCGTGGCGGTGAAGCATATAATGATGCTACTATAGAAGATGCAAAATATGTTGGCTTGACAGACGAGTTTACCGTAATTACGAATGGAGAAAAAATCGCAGGTACAGTTTATAGAAGATTGCAGGGTTTAGCTAAAGATGCAGTTGATAATGCGGATGTGATTCTTTCTAAAGGTCAGGCCAATTATGAATCCTTTGCAGGGGAAGGCCATAACGCATTTTTCACTTTTTTATGCAAATGCGATTTGTTTGTAAGCCGATTTAATGTACCAAGACTTACCGGAATGTTTGTTGAGGAAGCATAAGCACGTCGGGAAAATATGACTAGTAAGGAGATTTTTAATGATATACATAGGCTGTCACTTATCAGTGACAAACGGATATGAAGCAATGGGACGTCAGATGGTGGATTTTGGTGGAAACACATTTGCATGGTTTACAAGAAATCCACGTGGTGGAAAAGCAAAGGATATAGAGCCAGAAGATGTTGAAAAGCTTCAGCAAATATTGCAGGAAAAGAAATTTGGTACACTTGTAGCGCATGCCAGCTACACTATGAATCTTTGCTCTGCAAAACCAGAGACCAGAGCGAATGCTCTCGATATGCTTAAGCAGGATTTGCAGAGAATGGAACAGGTTCCAAATCAGTACTACAATTTCCATCCAGGTTCTCATACGGGTCAAGGGCCAGAAACAGGAATTCAGCAGATTGCTGATGGCTTGAATCAAGCACTTTTCCCTGAGATGCAGACCACAGTGCTCTTAGAGACTATGGCTGGCAAAGGCTCAGAGGTAGGCAAAACTTTTGAGGAATTAAGAGAAATTATTGACCGCACTACGCTTAGTGACAAACTGGGAGTTTGCCTTGATACATGCCATGTTTGGGATGGTGGCTATGATGTCGTAAATGACCTTGATGGTGTCCTTACACAGTTTGATAAAATCATCGGTCTGGACAGATTGAAGGCAATTCATTTTAATGATAGTAAAAATGAATGCGGAGCAGCAAAAGACCGTCATGAAAAGCTAGGCCAGGGCTGCATCGGTATGGAAGCAATGAAACGAATTGCAACACATCCTACTCTCCAAAATCTTCCATTTATTTTGGAAACACCAAATGATGATGCAGGATATATTGAGGAAATAGCAATTGTAAACAGCTGGATGTAAGCTGATTATTGGGGGAGCAAGCTATGACAAATAAATTACTGATTTCTGCACTAATTAAATTTTTTGCTGGAGTAATATTAGTGGGACTGCTGCTATTTCCAGCGGCTGGAAGCTTTGCCTTTTGGCAGGCCTGGTTGCTTATGGGAGTGCTTTTTATCCCTATGTTTGTGGCGGGATTGATTCTGATGAAGAAAAATCCAGAGCTTTTGCGAAAGCGACTTAATGCAAAGGAAGAACAGATGGAGCAAAAGGAAGTGGTCTTGTTCAGCGGTCTAATGTTTTTGTCGTCCTTCATAATTGCTGGTTTGAATTTCAGATTTTCATGGCTGGTGCTGCCAGCGTGGGTGACGATTTTAGGCACGGTACTTTTTCTGTTAGCCTATGCGCTGTATGCTGAGGTGCTTAGGGAAAATGAATATCTTTCAAGAACCATAGAAGTGCAGGAAGGCCAGAAGGTGGTTGATACAGGCCTATATGGAATAGTGCGTCATCCAATGTATATGGCAACAGTTCTGCTATTTTTAGCTATGCCAATTATCCTAGGCTCTATTTTTTCATTTGTAATAATGCTTGTATATCTTCCAATCATTGCAAAGCGCATTCGTAATGAGGAGAAAGTCTTAGAGGAAGGACTTGATGGATACAAGCAGTACAAAGAGCGGGTAAAATATAGACTTATTCCATTTGTGTGGTAAAAGGGGGACTATAATGAAAACTAGAGAAGAAGCGTTAAGCTACGGGCTCACATTCCCTTATACATATCAGGAGGCGCCATTTCATGATCCTAACTGGCAGCTCATTAGGGTGAAGCCAAGTAAAAAGGCTTTCCTTTGGTCATATGAAAAAGACGGGCAGATTTGTTTGAATTTGAAATGTGACCCTGAATGGAGAGATTTCTGGAGGCGCACCTATGATGCGGTAATACCGGGGTATCACCAGAACAAGGAGCATTGGAACACTGTGATTTTAGATGGAAGCATTCCAGATGATGATGTTAAGCGCATGATTGCAGAAAGCTATGATCTTGTGACGGATTCTCCTACAAAACGTATATACGAAGCTGTGAAACGTATCCCACAGGGCAAGGTTGCCACCTATGGCCAGGTGGCTGCTATGGCAGGCAATCCTAAAATGAGCAGAGCAGTGGGAAATGCTTTACACAAAAATCCCGATTTTGAAAACATTCCTTGCTATAGAGTGGTAAACTCCAAAGGTGAGCTGGCGGATGAGTACGTATTTGGAGGAGCTGGCGTTCAGCAGAATCTTTTAGAGGCAGATGGAATCGTTGTCCAAAACGGAAAGGTAGATCTTGGTAAATTCGGAATGGATATTAATAATATTTAAAATAGCTTCCTGTATACTTTAAACGCACCTAAGAATTGACTAAAGAAAATACCTCAAGTAAATTTAGATTATTACTGACCTGACCGTTGGTAAAAAATCTAAACATACATGAGGTACATACAATGAATATTAAAGGCAGAAACAAGAAAAATCAAGCGAAGGTTGTAAACATTTTTGAAAAGCAGGAAGTAATTGAAAAAGCAGAAGTTCTTAGAAAAGGGTTTAAGGCTCATACTTGGAGAGAACTAGAGACTAAAGGTAAGTTTCGTAAGAATGAAAAACTTTCATTTATTACAGAGGATATGCTTATACTTGGATGCGATATAGGCAGTGAA